>JALSKA010000084.1 GCA_026989095.1 Ardenticatenaceae bacterium | reverse complement strand
CGCATCCTGGGCAGCTCCGGCACGCCCAACGTGGGCAGCCGGCTGGCCCACGTCACGGTCGAGTATGCCGGCGCCAGCTACGCCAACCTCTACCTGAGCGACGCCCAAGTCACCATCGCCGACAGCACCTTCCGGGGCAGCAGCAAAGACGGCATCTACGCCTGGCTGGGGGGAGGTGGCTCCGTCGTCGAACGCAGTCGAATTGTGGACAATGCCGGCTACGGAATCAACAATAAAGATAGCCAGGGATTCCGCGCAGAACAGAACTGGTGGGGCTCGACTACAGGTCCTGTGGATGACAACGGCTGCAATCCGAATGGAACCGGTAGCCGGGTGAGCACGAATGTCTTTTTCAAACCGTTTCTGACGTCTCCCGACGCTGACGTCGAGGTGGTGGCTCCGGGCGAGGCCCGCCTCCTGAACATAGAGCTCGAGCGATGGTTCGTCCCCGCTGACGGCGTCACCCGTCTTTGGGTGACCATAACCTTAAGGGATGGAAACGGCCAACCCTTGGCCGGCCGGCGAGTGCGCCTTTTCAGTTCCCTTGGCCAGGTGAAGGACGGCGGCTTGACCGATGTTCAAGGTCGTTCATTTGCCTATGTTACGTCCACCACAGCCGGAGATGCCACCTTGACCGCATCTCTGGATGCCGAGACGTGTGAATCGGCTCTCTCCACTTCAGCCACAGCGACTTTCACGCCCTTCACGCCGGGCAACGACCTTGTGCTCGACGCCTCGGCGCCGTACGCAAATGGCCGCCTTTCCTATTTCCCTAAGCCCGTTACCCGTGGCGTGACCACAACTCTGAGCGTGGAGCTTACCAACCCGAACGACTTTCCCATTCTGGTCAACGGCACGTTCGGCTTTGCGCAGTTGGGCATCGGACTTCCCTTCGGCCCTTTGGGAGAAGTTCGGAATGTGGAGATTCCCGCCAACGGGAGCGCGACTGTTGCTGTTCAGTGGATACCCCTGGTGTCGGGGAAATACTGCGCCCTCTTCGAGTACACCTGGACGACAGCAGGAAGTCCGCGGAGCACACAGCTCCGTCCGTATCGGACTCAAGCCAACCTGAGCGTTTACCCTGGTAGCCTGGGGTCTGCAGGAGAAAAGGAGAGCTTGGAGCGCGCCGACCTGGCCTTCGGCATCGTGAGCAAGACCCCCGGAGCATCTCAGGTCGCTGTGCCGAAATATTTGGTCGGCCGGTGGTGGCAGTGGATCAAGGAGACAGCGTCGGAAATCTCCCGAGCGTTGGGCGGAGACCCCCCTCGACAGGACTACCGTGCCATCGCCATGCCCGTATGGCCTCAAGTGCCGCCGGTCACGCCGGGGCCGGAACTTTCCCAAGCCCGTGCTAATGCCATGAACGAGGTGACGAATGCCCTACTGGATGTGATCGCCTACGGTCATGCGGCGACAATTTCCCTGGATCGTTATGGGGGGGCAGCAGCAGCGGGAGACCTGGAGTGGAGCGCCCAGCAGGCGGCCGCCTTGCTCTACTACAAACAAGAGCTCGGCCGGGCCATGCTCGCCACCGCAGACGCCCTGGACGCCTTCCTCCAAGTGTTGCGGGCTGAAGGGGACACGCAATTTCTTGTCACGCTGGCAGAGGCACAGGCGTACCAGAGCCGTCTCTACGCCCAGGGGTTCACGGCACAGGAAGTCGAAGATGCCAAGCTCATCGGCTGGACCGACGAGCAGATCGAGCGCTACCGCCAGGAGATCCTGGCGCTTGACCCGGCCACCATGAGCGGGGATGTCGTCCAGATGCTGGCCGATGAGGCCCGCGTGCTCCGGGACACCGGCACTGTGCTGGCCAATGGCCGGAATTTCCCCCCCGTCACCACAACGGGGCGTACCGGCACAGGTGGCCGGAACCGGACAGTGGCCCAGGCCAACAACCTGGCGAGGGTTTACCCGCTCGAGACGACCGTTCAGGTGGGCAACCCAGCCAGTGTGACCGATACCATCACCTTGCGAGTGCGGCGCGTGAACATGCCCGGCGACTGGGCTGCTGCTGTCACGCCCATGACAGTCACGTTGGCACCGGGCGAGCGCATCACGGCCACGGTGACGGTTGTTCCCGGTGGTCCATCGGTCCAGGGCACCCGCTCCCGGGTAGCCGTGGAGGGATACGACAGCAGCGGGGAGCTCATCGGCGGCGTCGTGGTGGACGTGCTCGTGCCCAAGGCTGCCTTCTTTGACGGAACGCTGCGCGTCTACTTGCCCATGGTGGGGCGGTGAGAGGGGAGCTTTCTCACCGGGCGTTGTGTTGCCCGCTGCCCAACAGGCTCATTTCGGGGAAAGGGCTTCCGGCGTTGCTTCTGCCACGGGGCCGAAGCTTGCCGGCGGGCCTTCGGAGAGCGCCTGCGCCGGCGCGCGCACAGGCCAGCGCAGGCGCATGGCGTTGGCCGTGACGAACGTGCTGCTCAACACCATGGCCAGGGCTGCCCACAGGGGGTGAAGCCGGCCGGCCACGGCCAGGCTGAGCCCCAAGGCGTTGTAGGCGAAGGCCCAGGCGAGGTTCTGGCGCACGGTGCGCCGGGTGGCGCGGGCCAAGCGCACGAGCGCGGCCACGTGCTCGAGCCGGTCGCCGAGGAGGATGACATCCGCGGCCGAGTGGGCCACATCGGTGGCGTGGGCGAGGGCTACGCCGACATCGGCGGCGGCCAGGGCCGGCCCGTCGTTGATGCCATCGCCCACCATGAGTGTGCCCGCGCCGGCGGCGCGCAGCCGGGCCACCTTTTCGGAAGGCGTCAACCCGGCATGGATGGGCACGGCCATCTGAGAACCCCAGCGCTCGGCTGCCGAGGGGTCTCCGGTGAGCACTTCGACGTCAAGCCCCAGGGCCTGCAGGGCCTCCAGGGCCAGCCCGGCGTCGGGCCGCAGGCGTTCGCCCAGGGCAACGGCCGCCCGCGCGCGCCCACCCCACCCGACGTAGACGACCAGGGCACCCCGCTGCTGACATTGCTTGGCCCGTGTCACCAGGGAGGAGGGTATGCTGGCCCCCCGTGTCGAGGCGAGGCGCTCGTTGCCCACCCAACACCGTTCCCCGCGCACGGTGCCCTCCACACCCAAGCCCGGCATGACCTCAACGTGCTCACATGCGAGGGGGGAGGCGTCCGCATCCGTGGCGGCCCGGCGCAAGGCCTCGGCCACGGGATGGCGCGAGCCCGCCTCAAGCGCGGCCACGCGCGCCCACACCTCGTGGGCCGGCGTGGAGCCATCCACGGCGAACTCGCACACCTCGAAGGTCCGCCGGGTGAGAGTACCCGTCTTGTCGAAGAACGCCCGACGGACGCCGGCCAGCCGCTCCATGACGCCCCCGTCCCGCACGAGCACGCCGTGGGCGCCGGCCTCGCCCAGCGCCCGCCAGAGGGCCAACGGCGTGGCAATGCCCAGCGCACAGGGGCAGGTGATGAGGAGCACGGAGAGGGCGTTCATCAGCGCCACCTCGGTGCCGGCCGCGCGTTGCCAGAAGAGAAACGTGAGCCCGGCCAGCACCGTGGCCCCGGGAACCAACACGGCCGCCACCCGGTCGGCCAGGCGCTGGGCCGGCGACCGGCTCCAGAGGGCCTCGTGCAGGAGGCGGATCATGTGGCCCACGGCGGTTTGGGGGCCCACGGCCTGCACGATCATCTCGAAGGTGCCCACCACGTTGCGCGTGCCGGCCAACACTGTCTCCCCCGCGCCGCGCGCGCGGGGCAGGGGCTCCCCGGTCACCAGGCTCTCGTCCACCTCGCCGGCGCCGGACGCCACCACGCCGTCGGCGGGAACGCGCTCGCCGGGCCGCACCAGCAGGCGCATGCCCGGCTTCACGTCGTCGAGGCTCACCTCCTTGGGCCCCTCCGGGGAGAGCCACGTGGCCGACCTCGGCAGGTGGGCCCGCAGGCGCTCGACGGCCTCCTGGCCCCGCTCCTGGGCCCGCGCTTCCAACCACCGCCCCACGGTGACCAGAAACAGGAGCATGGCCGCGGTGTCGAAGTAGACGTGGGGTACGCCGGCCAGCAGATTTCGCGCCGAGAGCCCCCAAGCAGCCAGGGCGCCCAGCGCAATGAGGGCGTGCATGTTGGGCTGGCGGCTCAGCAGGCCGGCCACGCCCGACCGCAGGACAGGCCAGCCGAGCACCACCATCACCGGCAGGCTGGCCACCAGGAGCATCAGGCGGAAGAAGTCCTCGAGCCAACGGCTCTCCCCGCCGCTGAGGCCCAGCAGTTCCCGCGCGTAGAGCATGGCGCTGATGAGCATGATGTGCATGACGAAAACGCCCGCCACCAGGAGCCGCTCGAAGAGGGCTTCGGCCTCATTGGGCTGCTCCTCCGGGTCCGTGGTGGCGTGGTATCCCAGCCGGCGCAGGCGCTTGAGGAGTTCCCGGGGCGAAGCCCGGCCGGCGTCGAAGCGGACGCGGGCCTGCCGGCGCACGAAGCTCACTTGGGCGTCGAACACGCCCGGCGCCCGCCGCAGGCTCTCGCCGATGAGCCACGTGCAGGAGCTGCACCAGAGGTTGCCCAGGTAGATGGTGATCTCATCCGCCGCCTCAGGAGAGGTCGAAGCGCGCGTGGTCTGCTCCTGCTCCTCGCCGTGTAACGTTGGCTCTGCCAGCAGGGCGGACACGTCGCGACACGCGGGGCAGCAGTACGGCCGGCCGTCGTCGCCGTGGAGGGGCGCGCGGGCCGGCAGTCCGCACAGCGCACAGGTCACCACAGCATCACCCCTCCCAGCCGGCCGTGGGCCACCAGGCCCCAGGCGGCCAGCCCGCGCATGGTCATCTGCAGGGCCAGCAGGCCCAGCACCCCAGAGGAGGCCCACCGGGTCACTTGGTGTCGCCCTTGGGTGAAGCGCCCCACCAGGAGGCGTGTGCCCTCCAGGGCGGGCAGGGTGCCCAAGCCGAAGGCCAACAGGGTGAGCCCGCCGCCGGCCGGCGTCGCGCTGGCCGCCGCGGCCAAGAGGGCCGTGTAGACAAACCCACAGGGGAGAAGGCCCCACACGGCGCCCAGAAGCCAGGCCCGCACCAGGCCGCGGCGCGGCGAGGCCATGGCTTGTCTCATGCGGCCCTGCCACAAACGCGAGAGGGGCGAGAGGGACCGTTCAACCGGCGGCACCAGGCCGGCCACGGCCAACGCCCCGTAGAGCAGGCCCAGCCCGAGCAGGAGGGCCAGCAAACCTTGGGCCCAGCGCGCGCGGGCCGCGGTCAACAGGGCCTGGCCCAGCGCGCCGGCCAGAGCGCCCAGCAGCGTGTACGTGCTCACGCGGCCGGCGTGGGCGGCCAGCCGTTCACCGGCCGTGCGAACGCCCGCGCGGCCCAACACGCTCACGACGCCGCCGCACATGCCCACACAGTGGGCCAAGCTGCCCAGCAGCCCGAAGGCCACCACGGCCGGCAATGTCGTGGGGAACCAAATGTGTCCGTCCACCGGTTCACCTCTTTCTGCCCCGAACTCAGGGGCGAACGCAGGCGAAGAGAAGCGGCCCACGTGCGGTTGCGGGGAGACCACACGTGGGCCGGGGCCGGCTCTGCGGACCCTCTACCGCACGATCCACAGCCGGCCCAGGAGCCACCAGTTGCTCAAGTAGTAGGCGGCGAAGAACATGAGGAAGACGATCACGATCACCCACGTGCCGTGGGGTTGGAGCTTGCGGTCGCGCTCCTCCTTCTCGCTCAGGTAGCCCATGGCCGGCGGGGGATCGATGACCAGCGTGGCCTGGCGGGGTTCGATCTTGGCGCCCGTGAAGACCGAGGCCAGGACGATCACCAAGTACATGATGCCGCCCACGATGGCGATCAGGGCGCCAATGCCGAAGACGGCCATGGCCAGGGAGACGGTGCCGGGCACGGGCGTCTGGAAGGGGGCCTGGGCAAAGGTGATGTCCCAGTGCCGGCGGGAGACGCCCTGAATGCCGGCCGCCACGAAGCCAACGGCCACGAGGGCCATGCCCAGCCCGTAGATGTAGGGCTGCCACGTGGCCCACTTCTTGAACTTGAGCTCACGCCGGAAGATGAGCGGGATCACGTAATAGGTGAAGCCCATGAAGGCCAACGTGGTGCCGCCGACCACGGTGGCGTGGAAGTGGCCGGGCACGCGCAAGGTGTTGTGGGCCAGCATGTTGATCTGCTCGGTGCCGATGGTCACGCCGGTGACGCCGCCGATCCACCCGAAAACGAACATGGAGACCACCAGGGCCGCGAAGCCCGGCTCCTTCCACGGCGCCTTCCGCAGCCACTCGAAGAGCCCCCGCGTGTGGCCGCGCCGGCGCAGGGCCACCTCCACGGCCGCGGGAATGGAGAAGGCGTGGATCATGCTGCCCAGCACGGCCAGGTACATGGCGTAGGAGGTGTTCGTCACCTTCCAGGCAAAGCTGGGGCCGGGGTCCACCAGCAGGTGGTGGGCCGAACCCAGGTTGATGAAGAGAATGTAGAGGATGAACGCCAGGCGGGAAAGCTTCTCGTTGAGCGGCACGGCCCCCACGGTGATGGCCGCCAGCCCGTACCAGATGGCCACCATGGCCGCCAGGTTGATCTGCTGGGCCGGGTGCCCGAAGCTCCAGAAGAGGTTGCGGAAATAGGCGGGGTTGTAGTACTCGATGATGTCCATGGACCAGAAGAGGGCCGGCACGAAGGCCAGGGCGCCCGACAGGAGCGTGTACGTGGCGATGATGGCGGCCGTGGCCAACCCGTAGACGACCAGGGGCAGAGAGCCCTCGTAGCGCCCCTCCACCTTGGCCACGATGACCGTGGCGAAGAAGATGCCCAGGGCAATCAACGCGCCAACGGCGAAGAGGATGACGCCCAGGTAGAAGAGGGGGTGGGCCTTCAGCGGCACGTAGGCGGTGAACATCACGTCCGCCTTGCCCGCCAGCACGACGGCGTTGACAATGACCGCCCCCACGATCATCAGCACGTAGGCCAGCCACGCCAACTTCGGCTGCACGAGCCGCGCGTTGAGCATGATCGCGCCGCCGAAGTAGAGGCCGGCCACCTCGAAGAAGACGATCCAGGCCACGAGCATGTCGAAGCCGTGGGCCGTGAGCAGGCGATAGAACCAGTCCGCCGGCAGCAGGTGAATCACCTGCCAGCGCGTCAGGGAGATGAGGAGCGCCGCAATGCCGCCGATGAGCAGAAAGACCACGGCGGCCACGGCGTTGGCAATGATGAGGCGCTCGGCGGCCAAGTCCACCTTCAAGCCCGTGGCCGTACACGTGCGAAATTCGGCCTGTTCACCCGCTTGCGGGATGGCTGCCACTGTCATGGCGCTCCTCCTATTCGGTAACCACAATCTTGCCGATCATCACGTGGTGCCCGATGCCGCAGAACTCGTTGCAGACCACGGCGTACTCCCCGGCCGTCGTCGGCGTCAGGGTGAGCACGTAGTCATATCCCGGCACGACCATGAAGTTCATGTTGAGAGGCTGGATCGAGAAGCCGTGGAGCACGTCCGTCGAGGAGATGTGCAGCCGATACGTCTCCCCCTTCTTGAGCTTGAGCACCGGGTACCACTGCCACTGGCGGGCCAGGAGGTAGACGTCGCTGCCCGGAGGCGGCTCCACCACCGGGATGCCGTTGAGCGTGTCCACCTGGTACTGCTCGGTGAAGGCCATCACCCGCTGCTGGAAGTCGGCCGGCTCGACGCGGTACGTCGTGGCCGGCACGTTCTGGCGTCCCAGGAAGAACCAGAGGGGCATCATGGCCGTCAGGAAGATGGACCAGACGAAGGCGATCAGGAGCCACCGTCGCTCATAGAGCCCGAGCGGCTTCCACCAAATGCGCGGTGGTGCAATCATAAGTCCCTCCTTTGCGTGTTCCCGGGCACTGCTACTTCAAGAACGGCACGTTGAGCAGTTCCAGCAGGCCCCACACGTTGTAGAGCACGAAGCTGATCACCAGCGAGGCCAGGAAGAGGAGGAAGAGTTCGTCGAAGATGGCCTGTCCGACGGGGATGCGTTCCGGCTGTTGGTCCTTCTGCGCGCTCATAGAGGCCCTCCTTTCGCGCATCACACGGCCGGTCGAATCCAACGGAAATCGCCACGACACAACGTGGCCGTGGCCCTGCTCCCCTCCATTGTAACAGCCGTCTCCCGGCCCGTTTTTGCGCCAGCGCAAAGAAGCGCCGGTGACATTCGTCATCTGCAGCGGCGATGGTTGTCATGTTCCGGCGCACGGGTGTGCGCCCCACTGCTTTCTGCTTCCCCCACCACATTGACGCTCCCCGAGCCCCACTTATAATGTAAGGCGTGCTTCCCCGGTCCCCCGTGAGCCCTGACCGGGGAAACATCCCACCAAGAACATCCCACACAAGGAGGGACGTCCTATGAACGTTGTCGTCATCGGCGCCGGCCTGGCCGGCTTGGCGGCCGCGCGCGCGCTCCACGAGACCGGTGTAAGCGTGACCGTCGTCGAGGCTCGCCAGCGAGTGGGCGGGCGCATCTGGACCGACACTTCCCTCGGCGTGCCCGTTGACTTGGGGGCCAGTTGGGTCCACGGCTTCGTGCCCGAGAACCCCATCGTGCCCGTGGTCGAGGCCCTCGGCGTGGACGTGTGCCGTTCCCTCCCGGAGCGCATCGTGCTCCGGGAGGCTGGCGGGAAGGCCGTCACCGAAGTCAGCGGCTGGGTGCTCGCCCTCTTCGAGCTCCTCTCCGACCGGGCCGAGCGCCTCCTCCGGCAGAACAGGGAGGACGTGCCCGTCTCCGCCTACGTGGACGAGCTCTTTCAGGAGATGGACATTCCCCCCGCCACCAGGCGCAAGCTGTACCTCTGGACCAAGGCCGTCTTCGGCAACTACATGGCCGCGGACATGGACGAGGTCTCCCTCAAGTACTTCGACGACGATGAGGAGTTCCAGGGAGAACACCGCCTCTTCAAGCGCGGCGGGGCTCTTCTGGCGGAGCGCCTGGCCGAGGGGCTCGACGTTCGGCTGGGCTACGTGGTGCAGGCTGTGGAGTACGATTCCACGGGCGTGCGCGTGGTCGGCGAACGCGAGACCATCAGCGCCGATTACGCCATCGTCACCCTGCCGCTGGGCGTGCTCAAGGCCCGGACCGTCCACTTCGACCCGCCCCTGCCGCCCGAAAAGCAGGCCGCCATCGAGCGGCTGGGCATGGGGAGCCTGGAGAAGGTGGTGCTCCGCTTTCCCCGCCAGTGGTGGCCGGACGAAATGGTCCTGGCCATCATGCCGGCGGACGAGATGCCTCTCTTCCCCTCGTTCATCAACCTGGCCCGCTGCGCGGACGCCCCGCTCCTGATGGGCTTCCTCGGCGGCCGGCGGGCCCGGGAGTGGACAGTGCGCCCCGACGAGGCCATTGTGGCGCGCGCCCTGCAGGACCTGCGGCGTGTCTTCGGGCACACCCGGGTGCCGGAGCCCACGGGCGTGCGCATCACTCGCTGGGACCACGACCCCTTCTCCCGGGGTGCCTACTCCTTCATCCCCGTGGGCGCGTCCGGCCAGGACTTCGAGACCCTGGCCGCCCCCGTGGCCGGCCGGCTCTTCTTCGCCGGCGAAGCCACCATCCGTCGCTACTACGGCACCATCCACGGGGCCTACGCCAGCGGCCTGCAGGCGGCCTCGGTTATCGGTTGTCAGGCACCCGTTCTCCACTGATCACTGAAAGGAGGAATCTCATGCAGCACGTCTTCGATCCCGCCGAGCGGGCCACCAAGGAGCTAGCCGCCGGCGTGCTCGCCCGCACTTTCTGGGGCGAGCGCATGTTGATGGCCGTGGTGGACTTGGAGCCAGGCGCCGAGGTGCCGGCCCACAGCCACCCCCACGAGCAGTGCGGCGTCGTCCTGGAGGGGGAGCTGGCGCTCACCGTGGACGGCGTGGAGCACCGCCTGAAGCCGGGTGATGTCTACGTCATTCCCGGCGGCGTGGTCCACAGCGCACGGGCCGGCGACCGACCCGTGCGCGTGGTGGATGTCTTCAGCCCGGTGCGCGAGGAGTACAAGTACTGAGAGGAGAGGAGGAGACAGATGCCCCGGTTCGTTGACTTGTCGGCCCCGCTGGCCCCCAGCCCAGAGGGTACCTTGCCCTTTCTCCGCGTCGAGATCGAGTATCACGACCACCGTGCCGGCGCCGCCCAAGCCCAGATGTTGCTCAACGTGCCTCCCCGCCTTCTCCGCCGGGGCGAGGGGTGGGCCACGGAGACCATCACCCGCTTGGGCACCCACGACACCACTCACGTGGACGCCCCTTACCACTACAACAGCCTCATCCAGGGGGAGCCCGCCCTAACCGTGGACCAGCTCCCCCTGGAGTGGTTCTTCAGCGACGGCGTGGTCCTGAACATGACGCACAAGCACAAGGGCAACCCGGTCACCGTGGAGGACGTGCAGGAAGAGCTCGCCCGCATTGGCTACACCCTGAAACCCCTGGACATCGTGCTGGTCCACACCGGCCAAGACCGCTTCTACAACGCCCCCGATTACGTCTTCCGGGGCCCGGGCGTCACGCCCGAGGCCACCGTCTGGCTCTACGAGCAGGGCGTCCGCGTCATGGGCATCGATGCGTGGGGGTGGGACGAGCCCCTCGACCTCCAGGCCCAAAAGGCCCTCGAGGCCGACAGGCCGGGCATCTTCTGGGCCGCCCACCAGGTAGACTTGCCTTACGCCCAAATCGAGCGCCTCGTCAACTTGGACCAACTGCCTCCCTTTGGGTTCAAAGTTGCCTGTTTCCCCCTGAAAGTCCAAGGGGGGAGCGCCGGCCCGGCCCGGGTGGTGGCCATCGTGGACGACGAGGAGTAGCCGCCGGCGCGGCGAACGACAAGAAAGGAGAGAGGACCATGCGCGTCCGCCGTGTGCGCCTGCGCCGTCAGCCGTCCGCCTACAGCGTGGCCGTCGAGCGCGATGGGGCTTGGGTCCCGCTGATCCCGGCCCTGGAACGCACCACCTCGGCAGAGTTCCCCACCCTGGACCGGGTTGCCCACGACGTGATCGCCTTCCTCGGGGCCGGCCGGGAGGCGACGGACGAAGCCGCCCGCCTGCTCGACCTGGTGGCAGGCGAGAGCTTCGCCGACGACTTCGACGCCACCCCTGTGCTGCCCTTCGAGCCGCGCACCTTCCGCGACTTCATGCTCTACGAGGAGCACGCCGTGGCTGCGGCCAAAGGCCTGGTCAAGCGCTTCCTGCCCAAGGCGTGGCCCTTCTTCGCCCTGTACGAGCGCGTGACCGGCCGTCCCCACCCCAAACTGCGCCCGAAGCCCATCTGGTACGAGAAGCCCATCTACTACATGGGCAGCCCAGTCAACTTCTACACCGAGGGGGAGACCATCCCCTGGCCCTCCTACACCCGCGCCCTCGACTACGAGCTGGAGCTGGGCGTCGTGATCGTCCGCCCCCTCCACAACGCCACCCCCGAGGAGGCCGTGGAGGCCATTGGCGGGTTCGTGGTGGTCAACGACTTCAGCGCCCGCGACGTGCAGTACCCCGAGATGACCAGCGGCTTCGGGCCGGTCAAGGCCAAGAACTTCGCCAACGCCATGAGCGTGGCCGTAGTCACCGCCGACGAGGTCTTGCCCCACGTGAACCGCCTGCGCGCGCGGGTGACCGTCAACGGCCAGGTCTGGGGAGAGGGCACAACCGCCGGCGCCCAGCACTCCATTGGCGAGATGGTCGCCTACGCCTCGCTGGGGGAGAAGGTGGTGCCCGGCGAACTGATGGCTACGGGGACCATTCCGGGGTGCAGCGGCATGGAGACGGGCCGCTGGCTCTCCCCGGGGGACGAGATCACCCTGAGCATCGAGCGGGTGGGGAGCCTGACGAACAGGGTGGGCCAACGCCAGGGCTCACCCTGACTCGTCTTCCCCGTCGTCAGCGCGGGCGTAGCCGAGCTGCCGGCGGGCCGCCTCGATGGCCAGGTCGGAGACCTGCACGTACCCCATCGTGGTGCTGGGGTTGGCGTGCCCCATGAGCGTCTGCACCACCGGCAGGTTGCCGCCCGTCACTTCGGCCGCGCGCGTGCCGAAGGCGTGGCGGAACTGGTGGGGGGTAATGCGCCGGGCCAGGCCGGAAGCTTTACATAAATCAGAGAAGAGCATCTCCACGCTGCGCGTGCTCAGGGGCTTGCCCTCGCCCCGCTTGTCGTGGCGCACGAAGAGGCGGTCGTCGGCGCGCAGGGTGTGGCCCCGAGCCCGGAGGTAATCCCACAGGGCCTGCCAGGCGGCCTGGCTGAAGAAAACCAGGCGCTCCTTGTCCCCCTTGCCCACCACACGGGCGGCCTGGCGGGAGATGATCAGGTCCCCGTGCGTCAGGCCTACCAGCTCGCTCACGCGCAGCCCGGTGGACCACAGCACGTGGAGAATGGCGCGGTTGCGCTTGCGCAACATCCCGGCGCGCCGGGAGTTGCCGGGGTGGAGGCGCTCCACGGCCTGGAGCATGGCGCGGAATTCCTCCTCCGTGGCCGGGTTCGGCAGGCGCCTGGTGTGCGGGGTGAAGAGGCGATAGCGCTCGCGCAGGCGGGGGAGGTCGATGGAGAGCCACCCCTCGGCGGCGGCGGTGGCGGCGAACTGGCGCACGGCCGAGAGGTAGGTCGTCAGCGTGGCCTTGGAGACCCCCTGCGCCTCCCGCAGCCAGACGGCCCACTCAATGAGGGCCTCGGTCCAGTCGGCGAACCGGTCGGTCCCCTGTTCGTCCAGAAAACGGGCGACCGACACAAGGGCTTGGCCGTAGGTGGCCACCGTGTGGGGCTGGCGGGCCGTGCGCAGGAAGCGGAGGAAATGTTCCCGCGCGCCCTCGAAGGCACGGCGGTCGAGGGCGGGAGTGGCGCGTGCATCGGCGTTCGACGACATGTTGACCTCCTGGCGGTGTGTTTTTGCCCTTCTCGGCCGCGGGGCCGCTCCGGCGGAAATCACTTCGCATAAGAGACCTTATGCGAAGTATAGTCGGAATGTCTCATCCGGGCGAAACGCCTCTCGCTGCCACGGGCGCGTGTGTCTGGATGGACTACAGCGCCGACCCCGATCCACCCCTCTCCCCTGACGACGCCTCCTGGGCAGACCGGCTTCTGCGACGGCGGGGCCTGCGCCCGCGCGGGCCCTAATCGCCCGACGCCCTCTTCGCGCGCTCCACCGCCAGCCCGAGCAGGGCGCCGAACGCCGCCAGGCCGAAGACCAGCAGCGCGGCGACCGCGAGGGGCTGTCCCTGGGCGTACCCGGAGACGGCCTCCTCCAGGGGCTGGCGCACCCCGGAGAGCACCACTGCCACCAGGGCCGCAACCCCACTCAGCGCGACCACGCCCCCCCACACGGCGGCCTGTCGCAGGGCCGGGAGCACCCCTGACGGCCCCTCCAGCACCTCCGGCCCCAACCGCCTGGCCTCGGCCCGCTCCAGCAGGGGCAGCACAAGTGTCTCCAACACCCTCTCCGCCTCCTCGGTGCCGGCCCGCTCCAGCCGGTGGGCCCACCGCCGCCAACGGACGGCCGCGGCCCAGCGCACCGTCCACCGCTCGTCCTCCAGGGCGCGCAGGAGGGGCTCGAGGGCCTGCGCGTCCCCTAGTTCTACTAGCGCCCTGGACGCGGCACGGCGCACGCCCTCGTCCTCGTCCTCCAGGACACGGCGCAGGAGGGGCCCGACGGCCCGCGCGTCCCCCAGCTCCCCCAGCGCCCGGGCCGCAGCCCGGCGCACGTCCTCGTCCTCGTCCTCCAGGGCGCGCAGGAGGGGCCCGACGGCCCGCGCGTCCCCCAGCTCCCCCAGCGCCCGGGCCGCAGCCCGGCGCACGTTCTTGTCCTCGTCCTCCAGGGCGCGCAGGAGGGGCCCGACGGCCCGCGCATCCCCCAGCGCCCCCAGCGCCCAGGCCACGGCCCGGCGCACGTCCTCGTCCTCGTCCTCCAGGGCGCGCAGGAGGAGGGCGAGGGTCTGCGTCACAGCCTGCTCATCACCCATCCGGCCCAGCTTCTGGGCCAGCGTCCTCAGCGCCCAAGCCGCAGCCCAGCGCACGGCCCACTGCCCTTTCTCCAGGGCGTGCAGGAGGAGCCTGACGGCCCGCGCGTCCCCCAGCTCCCCCAGGGCCTCAGCCGTGGCGCGGCGCACGGTCCAATCTTCGTCCTCCAGGGCGCGCAGGAGGGGCCCGACGGCCCGTGCGTCCCCCAGCTCCCCCAGCGCCTCGGCCGTGGCGCGGCGCACGGTCCAATCTTCGTCCTCCAGGGCGCGCAGGAGGGGCCCGACGGCCCGCGCGTCCCCCAACTGCCCCAGCGCCCGGGCCACGGCACGGCGCACGGCCGGCCGCCTGTCCTCCAGGGCGCGCAGGAGGGGTTCGACGGCCCGCTCGTCCCTCAGCGCCCCCAGGGCCTCGGCCGCGGCGCGGCGCACGGCCGGCCGCCTGTCCTCCAGGGCTTGGAGGGGCAGGGAGATGTCGCCCCGCTCGGCGGCGAGGGCCACGGCCAGGCGCGCGTCGCGGCCCAGCCGGCGCTCGCACCGGCTGCCGGCGCGCGCCACGTGGCGGATGAAGGCCTCGGCCTCCGCCCCATCCATGAGGCCCGCCATCAGGCGGAGCACCTCCTGCCACTCGGGCAGGTGGAGGCGCGGGCGCAGGAAGCGCCATACCTGCCGGCGGCGCTCCCCCCAGCGGCGCACCAGGGAGCGGGCCACCAGGTACTCCTGCACGGTCAGGTGGGCGAAGGCGCGGCGCCTCCCCACGCGAGCGACCAGGCCAACCGGGTGCCTGAGGCCTTCCAGGAGCGCGCGGGCCCCTTCGTCGTCGTCGGCCAGCCCGGCGCGGCGCAGGGCGGCCCGGCACGACTCGTCGTCGGCCCCGCCGCCGTTGTGGAGGTGCCAGGCCAGCACCTCGGCCGCCCGGTCCAACTGCTCCCGTTTCTCCCGGGCCAGGCCCCGCCGCCCGGCCCGGGTCCAGATGACTTTCAGGTAGCGCTTGTAGAGGTCGGCGCGGTTGCGGGCCACCTCGCCCGTCTCGGCGTACACCTCGGCGCAGAGCCGCAGCAGAAGGGGGGTGTCCAGCCGGCTGAGGGCCGGCTGTCGCCCCAAGGCCTCCAGGAGCTCCTCGGCCCGCTCCCCGGCGCTCCCCTGCCACTCCGGCCTGAGGGCGGCCAGCCAGTTGTGCAAGAAGGCGCGGACCTCATCCTGGCCGGAGAGGGGGGTGAGGATGTAGTCCCGAAAGGGCTCGCCCAGGGAAACGTAGCCGGCGGTGCGGGAGGCCACCACCACCCGTGCCCCGCGCCCCACCGGCGAGCGGGCGAAGTTCCCGATGGCGCCCCGGACAGCTTCGCGCTCCTCCGGGGCCACCTCGTCCAGCCCGTCCAGGAGCACCAGCAGGCCGGGCGCCTCCGCCCACCGGCAGACGAGCTCGCGGGCGGCCTCCTCACCGGGAACTTGGAGGCGCCGGCGCACCTCGTCGGCGAGGGCGTTCAGGAGGACCCCGTCGGCCTCTTCCCCGGCCGCCACGTCGGGCAGGCGCAGGTACACGGGGACGCGCTCCTCGGCCAGCCCCAGCTTCTCCTGGGGCCAGCCCTCGCCGGCGCGGGCGAAGCAGAGGCCCAGGAACTGCAACGTGGTGGTCTTGCCGGCGCCGGGCTCCCCCAGGATGACCAGGTGAGGCGCCTCCTCCAGGGCGCGGCCCAGGGGCACGGGGGCGGGCGGCTTGGCAGGTTCACGCTCCCCGGGGGAGACGCCGGCCCGTTCGAGCCGCCCTTGGGCGGGGTAGAGGTCGCTCTGCTGTGCCTCCCGCTCGCGGGGAAGAGGGGAGGGCGTGGGCTTGGGGGCGGCCCGGAGGAGGACGAAGAGCTGCGTGAGGGGCAGGCCGGGGCCGTCCTCGCCCAGGCGCAGCGTGGCCCAGGAGGCGGCCACGGCCTTCCGGTAATCCGCTGTCAGGTCTGGGGGCGTTTCGACGGCTCCGGCATCCCGGGGCGCTGGCATCGCGTGTCGCTCCCTCTTCGCCCGTGGGCGGGCCTCAGCCCGCGCGTTCACCCATGCGCTCCAGGTGGACCAGCAGCACGCTGATGTCGGCCGGGTTCACCCCGTAGATGCGCGCCGCCTGCCCCACCGTGCGGGGCCGAAAGCGGGCCAGCTTCTCCCGCGCCTCCCGGCGCATCCCGTGCATGGCCATGTAGTCCACGCCCTCGGGGATCAGCCGGTCTTCCAGCCGGCGCATCCGCTCCACCTCGGCCAACTGCTTCTCGATGTAGCCCGCGTACTTGGCCTGCACCTGCACCTGCTCGGCCTCGTCGGGCGTGAGGGGCTGTGGCGGGGGCGTCAGCCGGGCGAGGAGCTCGTAGGTGACCTCGGGCCGGCGCAGGAACTGGAGCGCCTGCACGCCGTCGTCGATGGGGGGCAGGCCGTGGGCCGTGAGCACGGGGTTGGCCTCCGAGGGGCGCAGGAAGGTGCGCTCCAGGCGGGCCAGCTCCTCGGCCACGCGGTCGCGCTTGCGTTCCACCGCCTCGTGGCGCTCGCGGCTCACCAGGCCCACGCGGTAGCCGTGGTGGGTGAGCCGCAGGTCGGCGTTGTCCTGGCGGAGCAGCAGGCGGAACTCGGCACGGCCGGTCATCTGGCGGTAGGGCTCGGTGATCTCCGAGGTCACCAGGTCGTCGATGAGCACGCCGATGTAGGCCTCGTCGCGGCCCAGGATGAGGGGTGGCCGGCCCTGCACGTGGAGGGCGGCGTTGATGCCGGCGATGAGCCCTTGGGCCGCGGCCTCCTCGTACCCGGTGGTGCCGTTGATCTGGCCGGCGTGGAAGAGCCCCTCCACCAGCTTGGTCTCCAGGCTGGGCTTGAGCTGGGCCGGGGGCACGTAGTCGTACTCCACCGCGTACCCGATGCGCATGAGCTCGGCGTGGCGCAGGGC
Organism: Ardenticatenaceae bacterium; assembly: GCA_026989095.1. Classification (GTDB taxonomy): domain Bacteria; phylum Chloroflexota; class Anaerolineae; order Ardenticatenales; family Ardenticatenaceae; genus WFWG01. The sequence continues at coordinate 6,570 of JALSKA010000084.1, read as the reverse complement.
CGGAATGGAGCGCACCATCTCCCACTGCACGTCCTCGGGCAGGCTGGTGTTGCACCCCTGCAGGTAGACCTCGCCCGTGTACCAGCCCTCGGGCTCCAGGAACATCCCGTGAGCCTCCTTGTCCGGGAAGCGCATGATCTTGTCCTCGATGCTGGGGCAGTAGCGGGGGCCCACGGCCTGGATGGTGCCGTTGTACATGGGCGCCCGGTGGATGTTGCGGCGCACGATCTCGTGGAAGGCCTCGTTGGTGTAGACCAGGTAGCAGGGGAGCTGGGGGCGCCAGCCCATGGCCTCCTGTGCCTCCGGCGGCAGGGGGTAGACGGGGTTAGGCGGCCCCAGGCGGGCGATGAAGTTCTCCGGCGGCCCGATGCCGGCCTCGGGGTAGGCGAAGGAGAAGTAGAGGGGCACGGCGCTGCCGGGCTGCACCTTGGTCTGGCTGAAGTCAATGGTGCGGGCGTCCAAGCGCGGGGGCGTGCCCGTCTTGAGGCGCCCCACCTCGAAGCCCAGCCGGCGGAACGTCTCGCTCAGCCCCGTGGAGGGCGCCTCGCCGGCGCGGCCGCCCGGGCGGACGGTCTCGCCGGTGATGAGCCGGCCGTGCAGGAAGGTGCCCGTGGTGACCACCACGGCCCGCGCCCCGTAGACCCTGCCGAGGCCGGTCCGCACCCCGGCCACGCGCCCGCCCCGCACGATGAGGTCCTCCACGCGCTCCTGCTTGAGGTGCAGGTTGGGCGTGCGCTCCAGCTCCATCTTCATGAGCCAGGAGTAGAGCCGCTTGTCGGCCTGGGCGCGGAGGGCGCGCACGGCCGGCCCCTTGGACTCGTTGAGCAGGCGGATCTGGATGGCCGCGCGGTCGATGGCGCGGGCCATCTCCCCGCCCAGGGCGTCGATCTCGCGCACCAGGTGGCCCTTGGCCGGCCCGCCGATGCTGGGGTTGCAGGACATGTAGGCGATCTGGTCCAAGTGCATGGTGATGAGCAACGTGCGCATCCCCATGCGGGCCGCGGCCAGGGCGGCCTCGCAGCCGGCGTGTCCGCCTCCCACCACGATCACGTCGTACCCGTCGTGCATGGCCAGCTTTTCCCCCTCCACTTTCAGCGTCTTCCCCTGGAATTGGGGAAATTATAGATGAAGGGCGGGTGACCGTCAACGGGCCTGTCGCAGGCGGGCCACGACCTTAGGTGGGGTGAGCGGGATCTCGTCGAACCAGACGCCCGTGGCGTCGCGCACGGCGCTGACCAGGGCGGGGGCCAGGGGGATGAAGGGCATCTCCCCCATGCCCCGGGCGCCCCACGGCCCCTGGGGATCGGGGATTTCGAGGATCACGTGCTCGACGCCGTCGGGGACATCGTAGACGGTGGGGATCAAGTAAGTGCTCAAGTGGCGGGTGAGCACCTCGCCCCCCTCCACCTGGAAGTCCTCGATGAGGGCGTAGCCCACGGCCTGGGCCACGCCGCCGTCGATCTGCCCCTCGATGAGGCGCGGGTTGATGGCGCGGCCCACGTCGTGGGCCGAGATGACGCGCACCACGCGCACGAGGCCCAGCTCCACATCCACCTCCACCTCCACGGCCTGGGCCGCGTAGCCGTAGGTGACGTTGGGGTCGGCCTCGCCCGTCTCGGGGTCGTAGGGCGTGGTGGCCCGGGGACGGTAGCGGAAGGTGCCCACGGCCGGCCGCACCTCGTCGTGCCAGAGCTTGAGGGCCTCGCGGGCGGCGCCGAGAATGGCGTGGCCGGCGAAGACCGTCATGCGGCTGGCGCTGCTGGAGCCGGAGGAGCCGGGCGTCTCGTCGGTGTGGCCGGCGACGAGGCGCACCCGCCCGACGGGCACGCCCACGGCCTCGGCCGCCACCTGGCGGAAGACTGTGTGGGCGCCCTGGCCCACGTCGGCGCCGGCGCAGCGCACGACCACCTCCTCGATCTCCCCGCCCCCGCGGAGCTCCACCTGGGCCCAGCACTGGTCCACGAAGCCGAAGGAGAAGCCCACGTTCTTCATGGCGCAGGCGAAGCCGATGCCCCGCCTCTTGTGCGGTTCGGCCGGCCGGGCGACCGTGGGAGCGCGCCATCTCCCGTCGGGGGCGCGCCACCCGGCCCGCTCGGCCGCGGCCTCGATCACCCGGGGGAGGCTCACCCCCGGCGGCATGGGGGCCTGGGTGGTGAGCAGGCTCCCCTCGCGCAGGCAGTTCTTGAGCCGCAGGGCCACGGGGTCCACGCCCAGGCGCTCGGCCAGCTTGTTCATCTGGAGCTCGGCGGCGAAGTGGCCCTGGGGCGCCCCGAAGCCCCGGAAGGCGCCCGCGGGGATGTTGTTGGTGTAGACGGCGAAGCTGTCGATCTTGGCCGCCGGCCACTCGTAGGGCCCGGCCACGCAGAGGTGGACGTTGCCGAGCACCTTGGTGCTCGTGTAGGCGTAGGCGCCGGCGTCGGCGATCACCGTGGCCTCGCAGGCCAGCAGCCGGCCGGTGTAGGTGGCCGCCCAGCGGGTGAAGATGCGCATGGGGTGGCGCTTGTGGTGGCCGACGATGCTCTCCTCCCGGCTCCAGACCACCTTGACCGGCCGGCCCGTCTTGATGGCCGCCAGGGCGAGGACGATCTGCACGCTCATGTCCTCGCGCCCGCCGAAGGCCCCGCCGACGGCGCTGTACTCCACGCGCACGCGCTCCTCCGGCCAGCCCAGCGCGTGGGCGATCTGCTGGCGGTCCTCGTGCATCCACTGGCCGGCCACGTTGACGACGACCTGATCCCCCTCCACCCAGGCGAGCCCGGCCTCGGGCTGGAGGTAGGCGTGCTCCTGCCAGGGCGTCTGGTAGGTTCCCTCGACCACCACGTCCGCCTCGGCGAAGGCCGCCTCCACGTCCCCCTTGCGGATTTTGTAGTGGGCCAGGACGTTGGAGTCGCCCCGCTCGGGGTGGATGGGAAAGGCGTCGGGCCGCATGGCCTCCTCCGGGTCGGTCAACACGGGCAGGTCCTCGTAGACCACGCGGATGAGCTCCCGCGCGCGGGCGGCCGCCTCCTCGGTCTCGGCGATGACACAGGCCACCTGGTCGGCCACACAGCGCACCACGTCCCCGCAGAGGACCGGCTGGTCGGGCAGGATGAGGCCGTACTCGTTGACGGGCACGTCCTCGTGCGTGAGGATGGCGATCACGCCGGGCACCCGCTTGGCCTGCGAGAGGTCCAAGTCCACAATGCGGGCGTGGGGCCGGCCGGCGAAGAGAATCTTCATGTAAGCCTGGCCCGGCCGGTTGAGGTCGCCGGGGTAGAGAGTCCGGCCGGTGACCTTGTCCACGGCCCCGTGTCGTGGTATGCTGCTCCCGACTGCGCGCATGGTGCCTTTGCCTCCTCTCCGTTCAAGCGTGGGTGACCAACGGGCGACAGTTGCAGGAGTATACTGCAAAGGGGCATAACCTTCAAGGCCGGTGGGCACTCCGGCGGAATTGGCTTTGACATCCGCCAACCGGTCGTGATATAATCCTGCACAGCAGCTCACACATCAGATGTCTGACAACCAGGGTGTACTCCATGCCCAACTTTCGACCGATTCCCAAACAGCCGTCCATTCCCGAAGTCGTGCTCGAGGAAATCTACCGCCTCATCTCGGCCGGCGAGCTGAAGCCGGGCGACCGCCTGCCCTCGGAAGTGGAGCTGGCCAGCCGCTTCGGCGTGGGGCGCTCCTCCATACGGGAGGCCCTGCGCGCGCTCCACCTGCTAGGGGTCATCGAGGTCATCCAGGGGAAGGGCACCTTCGTGCGCCAGCCGGGCATCTTGCCCTTCGTGATCGACTGGTCCCGCATGGCCCAGATGGGCATCATCACCGAGGTGATGGAAGCCCGCCAGTTCATCGAGGTGTTGCTGGCCCAGTTGGCGGCCGAGCGGGCCACCGAGGAGGACATCGAGGCCCTGCGGGCCGCCCTGGACGCCTGTCGGGCCAGTTTAAGCGACTTGGACTCGGACATCGAGGCCGGCGTCAACTTCCACCTCACCCTGGCCGAGGCGGCCCACAACCAGGTGTTGGCCCTCATGTACCGCACCATCTACGACCTCTTCCTGGAAACCGCCCGCCGCACGCGCGTCAGCCCCCAGGCCGCCCAGAGCCGGGTGCAGGAACACGAGCGCATCTTCCAGGCCATCGTTGACCGCGACCCGGAGGCCGCGGCCAAGGCCATGCAGGCGCACTTGGAGAGCGCCTACCGGCTGCTCATGGGCACTGACGGCGACGCGGCCGACGGCGAGGAAAGGGTGTGAGGCGGGGTGTTCCGTGTTGCTCTGCGCTCACGGGGCCGGCAGGACGTAGAGGATCACGATGACCATGAGGCCCCACACCAGGATGGCGGCCAACAGGGGCCGGTCCTGGAAGAGCACCTCCTCGGGGGCGCCGCCGGCGTTGCGACGGTGGATGAGGTAGAGGTAGCGGAAGAGGCCGTAGAGCGCCACGGGCACGGTGAGCATCATGGCGTGGTTGTCGGGCAGGTTCTCGGCCGTGAAGGTGTAGAGGGAGTAGGCGATCACCGTGCTGGCCATGACCACGCTCAGCATGTCGTCGAGCAGGGGCGCGCTGTACTCCTCCAGCACGCGGCGGTGGGCGCCCCGCCCTTCCTCCAACAGCAGGAGCTCGTGGCGCCGCTTGCCGATGGCGAGGAAGAGGGCCAGCAGGATGGTGACCACGTAGAGCCAGGGGGAAATGGCCACGCCGATGACCACGGCCCCGGCCACGGCCCGCAGGACAAAGCCGGCCGCGATGGTGAAGACATCCAGAATCACGACGTTCTTCAGGGAGAAGCTGTAGGCGATGTTGATCACCAAGTAGATCAGGGCCACCAGGCCGAAGGCCGGCCCGAGCAGGAAGCTCCCCCCCAGGGCCGCTGCCAGCTCGGCCACCAGGGCCGCCTGGGCCACGCGGGGGGCGAGCCGGCCCGAGGGCAGGGGGCGGTGGCGCTTGACCGGGTGTTTCCGGTCCTTCTCGATGTCGGTCAGGTCGTTGAGGATGTAGACGCTGCTCGAGAGCAGGCAGAAGAGGAAGAAGGCGACCACAGTGCGCCCCAGGGAGGGCAGGTGAAAGAGCAGGCGGTCGTCCGAGAAGATCAGGCCCACGAAGAGAATGAGGTTCTTGGCCCACTGCTTGGGGCGCATGGTCTCCACCAGGGCCCCGAGCTGGGACCAGGCCGAGATGTCTTCACGGGCGCGCGGCCACGTCATGGTGCTCCCTCCTCTGGCGATTCGCGTTGTGGGATGGTACCCGAAACCCACCGGTTCGTCAATTGCCCCCGGCGGGCGCCCTCTGAAGGGGAGGGGTGAGGCCGTGCCGCGCGCGCCCAAGGAACGCCTGGACGTGCTCCTCGTCCGGCGGGGGCTGGCCGGGAGCCGGTCCAGGGCCCAACAGCTCATCATGGCCGGCGAAGTCAGCGTGAACGGCCGGCCGGTCACCAAGGCCGGCACGCGCGTGCCCGTTGATGCCCACGTGAGCGTGCGGCGGCCGCTCCCCTACGTGAGCCGGGGCGGGCTGAAGCTGGCAGCCGCCCTGGAGCGCTTCGGCGTGGATCCCGCCGGCCGCGTGGCCGCGGACGTGGGGGCCAGCACCGGGGGGTTCACCGACGTGCTCCTCACCCGTGGGGCTGTGCGGGTCTACGCCATTGACGTGGGCTACGGCCAATTGGCCTGGAAGCTGCGCCAGGACCCGCGGGTGGTCGTCATGGAGCGCACCAACGCCCGACACTTGGAGGCCCTGCCCGAGCCCGTGGACCTGGTCACCGTGGACGCCTCCTTCATCTCCCTGCGCCTGCTCCTGCCGGCCGTGCGCAAGTGGCTGCGGCCGGAGGGCGAGGTGATCGCCCTGGTCAAGCCCCAGTTCGAGGCCGGCCGGGAGGAGGTGGGCCGGGGGGGCGTGGTGCGCGATCCGGCCGTCCACCGTCGGGTCCTGCGCGAGCTGGTGGCCTGGGCCCGCGCGCGGGCGTGGCGCGTGCTGGGCCTGACGGCGAGCCCGCTGCGCGGCCCGGCCGGCAACGTGGAGTTCTTCCTCTGGCTCTCACCCGACCCCGCCCGCCCCGAGGTGGATGCCGAGGTGGCCGTTGAGCGGGCCATGCGCGAAATTCCGCCCACGTAGAGCCCTGCGATGATCGTCGCCGACGAGCGCCTGGTGGCTTTCCTGCGCCAACACCGCGTCCTCACCCTGGCCGTGGTCGAACCACAGGGCACGCCCTACGCCGCGGCCCTCTTCTACGCCCTGGACCACCCCCCGCTCCGCCTCTACGTCCTCACGGGCGCCCACACCCGCCACGGCCGCGCCCTGCGCCACAGCGCCCGCGTGGCCGGCACCGTTCAGCGCGACCGGCAGGAGTGGCGCTCCATCCAGGGCGTCCAGTTCACGGGCACCTGCCGCCCCCTGGAGGGCGAGGAGCGGGACCGCGCCTGGCGGGTCTACACCGCGCGCTTCACCTTCCTGCGCCGCCCTCCTCCGGCACTGGCCCGCGCCCTCCTGCGCGTGGAGCTCTGGAGCATCGAGCCCGACTGGGTGCGCCTGATCGACAACCGCCTGGGCTTCGGCCACAAGGAGGAGTGGGGCGCCCGATTCCGCCCCTGA
>JALSKA010000083.1 GCA_026989095.1 Ardenticatenaceae bacterium | reverse complement strand
CGCCCAACGGGAACACGCCGAGGCCCTGGAGGCCCTGGAAAACGCCAGGGAGGCCGCCTACGCCCTCCAGGAGGAGTTGGACGCCATCCGCCACGACCTCCAGGAGTGTGATCAGGCCCTCACCCATAAGCGGCAGCGGCTGGAATTGGAACGGCGGGAAGTCGAGCGGCTGGAGGAAGAGCAGCGCTGGCGGCGCGATCTGGTCGAACAGCTTCGCCAGGAAATGGAACGCGCCGCACAGCGGGTGACAGCCCTCGAGGCCGAGCGCGTTCGCCTGGCCGACGCCCGCCAGGAGGTGGAGGAGCGCGTGGCCGCCCTCGAACAGGCGGTGGAGGCCGCCCACCCCGGCACCCTGCGGGAGGCCGTCGAGCGGGCCCGCACGGCTGTGGCCCTCGTCGAGGAGCAGATGGCCGGCCTGCGCCGCCAGGTCAAGGAGTGGCAGTCTGCCCGCGCTCGCCTGCGCCAACAGCACGAGGCCAAACAGCGCCGGCTCCACTCCCTCCAACAGGAACATCAGGCGTTGGGCGGACAGACCGAGGAGTTGGAGCAGGAGGAAGCCCGCCTGCGCCACGAGTTGGCCGAGCTGGACGCCCACATCGTCCCCCTTGACCGGGAGCTGAACCAGCTCGAAGAGGAAGAAGTGGCCCAGGAGGAGCACCTGAAGACGCTGCGGGAGGCCGTCCGCGAGGCTGAAGAGGCCCTCCACAGGGCCCAACTGGCCCGCCAGGCGGCCGAGAGCCGGCTGGACCACCTGCGGGAGCGCATCCAGGACGATCTGGGCCCCGTGGACATGGGCGAGCTGGCCACGGGACCCGCGCAGGGCGTGCTCCCCCTGGACGAATTGATCACCACGCTGCCCAAAGTCACCGTGCTGCCCGAGGGCATCGAGGATCACATGCGCCGGGTGCGCCAGCAGCTCCGCTCCTTGGGCGCCGTGAACCCCGAGGCCCCGGCCGAATACCGTGAGCTCCAGGAGCGTTACGACTTCCTCACCGGCCAGAGCGCCGACTTGGAGGAGGCCGTGGCTGACCTGAGACGGGTGGTGGCCGAGCTCGACCGCCTGATGGCGCAACGCTTTCTGGCCACCTTCAAGGCCGTCAACAAGGCGTTTCAGGGGTATTTCACCCGCCTCTTCGGCGGCGGCAAGGCTCGCCTGGAGCTCACCGACGAGGCCGATCCCCTCCACGCCGGGTTGGAGATCGTGGCCCGGCCGCCGGGCAAGCGCCTCCAGAACGTGGCCCAGCTCAGCGGCGGCGAGCGGGCCCTCACCGCCGCGGCCCTGATTTTCGCCATTTTGAGCGTGAGCCCGGCTCCCTTCTGCCTCTTGGACGAGGTGGACGCCATGCTCGACGAGACCAACGTGGGCCGGTTCTGCGAGGTGTTGAGGGAATTGTCCCAGCACACCCAGTTCATCGTGATCACCCACAACCGTGGAACTATCGAAGCGGCCGACCGCATCTACGGGATCAGCCAATCGGAGCCCGGCGTTTCCACTGTGCTCTCCTTGGCTGTGGACGAAGCCGTGCGGGCGGCAGCTCACGCCTGAGCGAAACGGACGCCGGGGAACAGCGAGGGAGCGCGCGCATGGCCAAGATCAAGATTGCCGTTATCACCACGGGCGGCACCATCGCCATGCGGGACGAGGGGCGTGGCGGCGTGCCGGCCCTCGGCCCCGATGAGCTGTTGGCCCACCTGCCGGCCGATCTCCGCCAGCAAGCCCGCGTGGACGTGGAAGCCTTCAGCAACGTGCCCAGCAGCCACTTCACCCTCAACCACGTGTGGCAGCTCCGCAAGGCCGTGGTGGACCGCTTGGGGCGCCTGTACGTGCGCGGGGCGGTCATTACCCACGGCACCGACACAATGGAGGAGACGGCGTACCTGCTCGACGTGACCGTGCCGGGCGAGCGGCCCGTGGTGCTCACGGGGGCCATGTTCCGCGCCGACGAGGCGGGATACGATGGCTTCCGCAACGTGGCCGACGCCCTCCGGGTGGCCTTGGACCCCGGGGCGTGGGGGCGGGGGGCGATGATCGTGATGAACGGCGAGGTTCACGCCGCCCGCTACGCCGTCAAGGTGAAGTCCCACGGCGCGGATGCCTTTGCCTCGCCCGGACGTGGGCCCATGGGGCGGATCATCGGCGATCGGGTTCACTGGTACTGGAACGTGGAGCGGGACGTGATCCCCGTGCGGGAGATCGAGCCTGACGTGTACCTCCTCAAGGCTACGCTGGGTGCTCCGGACACTCTGCTCCGCGCGCTCGTGCAGCAACGCCCTCGGGGCATAGTCATTGAGGGGTTTGGGGGTGGGCGGGTGCCGCCGGGGTGGATGGAGCCCATCCGCGAGGCCGTGCAGCAGGGCACGGTGGTGGTCGTGGCCAGCCGCTGCCCTGCCGGCCACACCGGGGACGAGTACGGCTACGCCGGCGCCTGCCGGGACTTGGAGGCAGCGGGTGTGGTGTTGGCCGGTGAGTTGAACGGCCTCAAGGCACGCCTCAAGCTGATGGCGGCCTTAGGACAGCGGGAGTAGGGCACGCCCGGAGCGGGGTTCATTCCATTGATGCCTTCGCGTACATGGCGGCCATGGCACGGGCCTCGGCCGCCATTTTTTGGCGCAGGTGCTCGGGGGCGAGCACCTCCACGGCCGCGCCCCAGCTCTTGATCCACGGCTCGATCTCCAGGGTGCCGCTGACCCGCAGTCGCATGAGCCGCCCGCCGTCGGGCAATGGCTCCACTTCCTGTGAGGGGTGCCACACGCTCTCGTCCACCCGGCGGGCCACCTCGGGGGAGAAACGGAGCACCACCTCCTCCACCGACTCGTCCCAGATGATGCCCCAGCTCTGGCGCAGAGTGCGGGCCGGCAGGAAGTCCTCCGGGTGTTCGAAGGTTTCGTCCAACAGCTCGGCTCGCCGGATGCGTTCCAGCTTGAAGGTGATGACGCGGCTGTAGGTCTCCGTGTAGGCCACGACGTAGAGGGCCCGGATGCCGGGCTCCATGAAATAAGGCCAGATGACGTGGTCGCGCGTTTCCTGCCGGCGGGCCGGCAGGTACCAGATGCGCACCTTGCGGCCCGTTGCCCACCCGAGGGCGATCACTTCGAAGGCGTGGCGAAAGTCGGGGTCTTCCGGCTGGCGGGAGAGCATCTCCAAGGTGTCCTGCAGGGCCCGGGCCAAGTTCTCGGGGAGCACGGTGGCCAATTGGGCCATCGCTTGGACGACATGGGGGTTGCGCTCGTCCACGTGGCGGCAGAGCAGGCGGGCGGCCAAGTAGAGGGCAGTGGCCTCGCCCAAGGTGAGCTGGAGCGGGGGAATGTAGTAGCCGTCCACGATGCCGTAGCGGGGGCGCTCGTCGTCTTCGTCCTGCCAGATGGGCACGCCGGACTCCTCGAGGGCCTTCAGGTCCCGCTGGATGGTGCGCGGCGAAACGCCGCAGATGCGCGCCATGTCGCGCACCGTCAGGCCGCTGGGGTGGCGGTAGAGGAGATGGGTGAGCCTCAACAGCCGCGCCTGTTTATCCCGGATGGGTTCGGCCATCGTTCTCAGGGCTCCAGCCGTTTGTAAAAAACCGCAGCGTCCGGTATTGCCTCGTCGCCTCTCGCCAGCACGCCCTCAGCGTGGAGAGTCGGTCCCGGGCTCGGGACGGGGTTCCTCTTCGTCCGGTTCCCCGCCCGTTTGGGACGATGTGCCGGTAAGCTCGTCCGCCTCCCGTTCCACGTCGGCAATGAAAGCTTCAGGCGAGGGCGCCGGGGCGAGTTCGGCCGGTCGCCCCTCTTCGGGGGCGAGCACGGCGGGTTCTGGCAGGGCCGGGTGGGGGGAGGTCTCCTCGATGGTGTGGAGGCGTTCGTCAATGGTGGCCCCGCTCTCGTAGTCGAAGCGCAGCAGGTCGAGGAAGAGGGGGCCGCGCAGCTCGGCGCGGGGGCGCATGGAGGCCGTCTCCCAGAGCTCGCGCAGGGCGTCGAAATCCCACTCGGCCGAGACGACGGCCTCGGCCGTGGGAGAGCCCACCTCCACCAGCACGCCGTCGGTGCGCGGCGTAAGCTCCACGGGCGCCACCACAGCCGAGCGGCCTTGGAAGGCGTGGCCTGCATCGGGAATCACTTCGTTGTCGCCCAACAGGAAGCTCTGGGCCAGGAAGAACTGGTTCTCCTGCGCCCGGGCCGCCAAGGTGAGGCGCAGGCGACGCCAGTCGGCCTGGGCCGTCACTGCCGCGGGACAGGCCACGGCCACGGCGCCCCGGTAGGCCAGGGCACGGGCCAGCTCGGGGTAGAGCACGTCGGCCCCGAGGAGGACGCCCAGCCGGCCAAATTCGGTCTCGAAGAGGTTGAGAGTGTGGCCGGGAGTGGCCAGCTCTGCTTCGGGGGATGAGAGGTGCAGTTTGGCCTGCCAGCCCATGAGCTGGCCGGTGCGGTCGAAGACGCCACAGAGGGCGCGCACGTGGCCGTCTGCGTCCCGCAGGTAGAGGGACCCGCCCACCAGGTAGACGGCGTGCTCGCGGGCAGCCTGGCCGAAGAGGTCCACGTACACGTCGCGCAACGTCTCGCTGTGTTCCCCCACCAGCCGCGGCAGGACGGCCGTGAGCCCGCCCAACACTTCGGCCGCGCCCCCGCTGAGCGCGCTCAGCAGGCGCCCCCAGAACCCGGAGCGGCCGGCACTGGTCTTCACCAGGCGCCCCCGAAGCCCGCCGGCCAAGGGCACGGCCAACATGACGCCCATCAGCTCCGGCAGGACGACCAAGTCCGCCCCCTTGTTGTGGGCCAGGCGCAGGTAACGGTTCAACTCCTGGCGCACTTCCTCGGCGGAGGCCAGGCGTTTCCACGAGGCCTGCACGGTTGCCGCCACGATGGTGGACATGGTTCCTCTCGCCCCCTTTTTGAGCCGGCGCGCGGCCCACTCGCGTTACGAGAGCCAGCGCTTGCGCCGCTTGTAGTGCTTGACCTCGCGGTACGACTTGCGTTTGCCCACTTCGGTCAAGCCCAGGTAGAACTCCTTCACGTCAGGGTTGTCCTGGAGCACCTCCGGCGTGCCCTCGAGGACAATGCGGCCATTTTCCATAATATACCCGTAGTCGGCAACGCGCAAGGCCAGCCGCGCGTTCTGCTCCACCAACAGCACAGTGGTGCCCTCTTGGGCGTTGATGCGCCGGATGATGTCGAAGATTTCCTTAACCAGGAGAGGGGCTAGGCCCAGGGAGGGCTCGTCCAGGAGCATGAGCCGCGGGCGGGCCATGAGGGCCCGCCCGATGGCCAGCATCTGCTGTTCGCCGCCCGACAGGTAGCCGGCGCGCCGGCGGCGGAGCTCCTTGAGGCGGGGGAAGTAGGTGTAGACGCGCTCGATGTCCTGTGGGATGGCGTGACGGTCGCGTCGGGTGTAGGCGCCCGCCAACAAGTTCTCCTCCACCGAGAGGTGCTCGAAGACACGCCGGCCTTCCATGACCTGGAAGATGCCCCGGCGGACGATCTCCTCGGCGTCCAAGCGGTGGATGGGCTCCCCCATGAACTCGATGGAGCCGTCGGTCACTTTGCCGTCCTCGGGCTTGAGCAGGCCGGAGATGGCCTTGAGGGTGGTGGTCTTGCCGGCGCCGTTGGCGCCCAAGAGGGCCACGATCTGACCGGCCTGGACCTCCAAGGAAAGCCCCTTCAGGACAAGGATGACCTCGTTGTAGATGACTTCGATGTTGTTGACGGCCAACAGGGGCGCCTGTGCGTTCACCGTTCACTCCTGAAGGTGTGTTTGTCCGTGCGTGTCAGGTCTTATTGCTCAACAGAGCGGAAGTCGGTGAGCGGCTCCCACATGCCGTTGCGGACGACGAAGAGGCGCATGGCCTTGGAGCCGCGGTGGTCCTCCGGCGTGAAGGTGATGGGCGCGGTGACGCCGCCGGTGTCGTAGTTGCGCATTTCCTCCAGCGTGGCCTTGATGTTCTCGCCGTTGAGAGCCTTGCCGGCCTCCAAGGTGCGGCGAACGCCTTCCACCATCACGGCCATGGTCCACCAGCCCTGGCTGTAGTGCAGGCCCTTGGCCTCCAACGACTCGCCCTTGCTCGCCAGAAACTCGGCCGGGGCCTTCAACCCCTCGGCCTCCACCGTGGGCGGCGTGAAGGGCATGGCGCCCACGGTGCCCTCGGCCGCGTCGCCGGCCAGCTCCACCAGGATTTCATCGGCGCACCAGTTGAGGCAGATGAAGGTGACGTCGGTCATGCCCAAGCTCTTGGCGTTCTTGAGGGCCAGGGAAGCGGGGCTGGAGACGGTCTGGAAGACGACGTATTTGGCGCCGAACTCCTGGATGCGGGAGAGCTCGGGGGTGAAGTCCGTGGCGCCCCGGGGCATCTCGAAGGCTTGGGCCTCGATGCCGTTTTGGGCGGCGAAGTCCTTGCCGCCCTGCTCCCAGGGGGAGAGGCCGAAGGGGCTGGGGTGGTGCATGAAGGCGACTTTGGGCGCCCCGGTGCCACCCTTGGCCTGCCAGTCTTCCAGGATCCACTTCAACACGATGAAGAACTGGTCCGAGTAGCTGGTGCCCACGAGGAAGTTGTAGGGAGCCTCCTCGGGGTTCCCCAGCACGTGGGAGTAGGAGGCGGACATGAAGGGGATCTTGTCGTCGGCGATGCGGCTCCGCAGGGCCTCGGTGTCGCCGGTGCCCCATCCCATGAAGGCCACGACGCCTTCTTGCACGAACTGGGTGTAGAGCTGTTCGGCGCGGGGCACCTCGTAGGCGTAATCCTGCCAGACGAGCTCGACTTGGCGCCCGTTGAGGCCGCCGTTGGCGTTCAACCACTCGACGAAGCCCCGGATGCCTTCGCTGTAGGGCAATCCCACGTCCGACGTGGGGCCTGAGAGGTCGAAGATGGCGCCGATCTTGATGGGCCCTTCGGCTTGGCCGCCGGGCCGACATGCCACGCCGGCCACCAGCAGCAGGCCCACGAGCACCGACATCAAAGTCCACCTGCGCACCATAGGTTCTCCTCCTCTTTTGGTGTTCACGCGGGGTGTGTTCCCGGCCTCGCGTCCTGGGCGGCGAGGCACGCCCACACAGTGCCGGGGGCGGCTCAGTATGAAAAGGGCCACACGTAGAAGTAGTCTTTGATGTTGCGCCACAGTTTGGCCAGCCCCTCGGGCTCCACGATGAGGAAGAAGATGAGCACGGCGCCGAAAACCCCCTGCTGGACGGCCGGCAGGAGGGTGGCCACCAGCGGGGCGACGTCCCTCAGTGCTCGTCCTACGTTGTTGATGAAGGCCGGCAGCAAGGTCATGAAGGCGGCCCCGAAGAAGGAGCCGTTGATGGTGCCCAGGCCGCCGATGATGATCATGGCTAGGTAGAGGATGCTCACCTCGATGGTGAAGCGCTCCCACGAGATGATCGTGCGGTAGTGGGCAGTCAGCGCGCCGGCTAGGCCCACGAAGAAGGAGGAGGTGGCGAAGGCCAGCAGCTTGTAGAAGAAGACGTTGACGCCGATCACTTCGGCGGCGATGTCCTGGTCCCGGATGGCCACGAAGGCCCGCCCCACCCGGGAGCGGAAGAGGTTGGCGGTGAAGAGGGCGGTGAAGCCGGCGGCCACGAGGATGATCCAGTAGAAGCGGAAATCAGTGTTCACGCGGGCGCCGAGGAGGGTGGGGGCCGGCACGACCAGGGCCTCGGTGCCCCCCGTGAGGCTGGTCCAGTGGGTGATGACCCACTCCACAATCTCCTGGGCGGCCAGTGTGGCCATGGCCAGGTAGAGGCCCTTGAGGCGCAGGGAGGGCAGGCCGAAGACGACGCCCACGGCCGCGGTTACCAGACAGGCGATAGGAATGCTGAGCCAGAAGGGGACGCCCAAGCGCGCGGCCAGAATGCCGGACGTGTAGGCGCCCACGGCCATGAAGGCGCCCTGTCCCAAGGATATTTGGCCCGTGTAGCCCACCAGAATGTTGAGCCCGATGGCGCCGATGGTGGCGATGCCGATCTGGTTGGCCAACGTCAGCCAGTAGGGCGAGGCCACGAAGGGAAAGATGAGCAGGAAGGCCACGAAGAGCCCCAGGCGCACCTGCTGGGTGGGCTTGCGCCGCAGGGCCATGTCGGCCCGGTAGTCAGTGAAGAAAATGCCGCTTTCCATCTCTGCCTGCCTTTGGGGAGTGAGTTACACGCGCTCGATGATTTCCTTGCCGAAGAGGCCGTAGGGCCGCACCATGAGCACCAACACCAACACCACGAAGGGCACGATCAAATTGAGCCCTTGCCCAATGTAACCGCCGGTGTACGCTTCCAGGAGGCCGATGATGGCACCTCCAATGATGGCGCCGGGAATGGAGTCCAGGCCACCGAGGATGACCACCGGGAAGACCCGCAGGCCGAGCACGCTGATGTCGCCGCTGACGCCCACGATGTTGGCCAGAATGATCCCGCCCACGGCGGCGGCGGCGGCCGCAATCCCCCACGCCAGGGCAAAGATGCGCTTGATGCTGATGCCCATGCTCAGCGCTGCCTGTTGATCGTCGGCGATGGCCCGCATGGCAATGCCTTCGCGGGTGAAGCGAAAGAAGAGGGTGAAGGCCACGAGGAAGGCCAGGGCAATGCCGATGGCGATCAGGCGGTCGGCGCCCACGACGGCCGGGCCGATGTACACGTCCTGTGTGGGAATGAAGGCCGGGAAGCTCTGGGGGCGTGGCCCCCAAATGGCGTTCACGATGGCCCGCAGGACGCTGGAGAGGCCAATGGTGACCATGATCATCGAGATCACCGGCTCGCCGATCAGGGGGCGCAGGACGATGCTCTCGATGATCACGCCAGCCACCACGGCGGCGACTAGGGTGAGCACCACGCCCAGCGTCCAGTGGAGCCCGAACTGGGCCACGAAGGCGAAGGCCAGATAAGCACCGAAGAGGAGCAGATCGCCCTGGGCGAAGTTGATCACATCGCTCGACTTGTAGATGATCACGAAGCCCAGTGCCACCAGCGCGTAGATCATGCCGTTGCTCAGGCCGGTGATGGTCAGTTGCAGAAAGCGGTCCACGGACTTCCCTCCTGATCCTCCGTTGGCAGTTCAGCTGGCAGTTCAGCCGACCCGTTCCAGGGCAGGGGGCTCGGCGGTTTCCTCCAGGGCCTCGATGCGCAGCGCCGTGCGGATGGTGGCCGTGCGGCCGTCCTGGTACGTGATGGTTGTCTCCACCTCGACCGAAGGGGCGCCGCTGTAGAGCGCTGCGACCAGC
Source organism: Ardenticatenaceae bacterium (assembly GCA_026989095.1). Taxonomy (GTDB): domain Bacteria; phylum Chloroflexota; class Anaerolineae; order Ardenticatenales; family Ardenticatenaceae; genus WFWG01. Next base: position 14,296 of record JALSKA010000083.1, on the reverse strand, counting down.
TCCTGGTACCGCTGGGCCACAAAGCGCCGGCGCACCTTGCGCGTGCGGGTCAGCTCGGCGTCGTCGGCGTCCAGCTCCTTGTGGAGCAGGAGGAAGCGCCGGATGCGGGCGGCGGGCGGGAGGTCGCTGTTGGTGCGCTCCACGTGGGCGCGGATGAGCTCGTAGACATCCGCCTTCTGGGCTAGGTCCGTGTACGTGGTGTAGGCGATCTGGCGGCGCTCGGCCCACGTGCCCACGTTGGCGAAATCGATGTTGATGAGGGCGGTGACGAAGGGGTAGTCGCCGCCGCCGAAGACCACAGCTTCCTTAATATAAGGGCTGAACTTGAGTTTGTTCTCGATGAACTGGGGGCTGAACTTGGTGCCATCGGCCAAGGTCATCACGTCGGCAGCCCGGTCGATGACGATGAGGTGGCCGTCCTCGTCGAAGTAGCCGGCGTCACCCGAGTGGAGCCAGCCGTCCACCAGCGTCTCGGCCGTGGCCTCGGGGTTCTTGTAGTAGCCCACGAAGACGGCCGGGCTTCGGGAGAGGATCTCGCCGTTCTCGGCAATGCGGACTTCGGTGCCCGGCAGGGGCAGCCCCACGGTCTGGAACTTGATGTCCCCGTCCCGGTGGAGCACGGAGATGCCCGAGATTTCCGTCTGCCCGTAGATCTGCTTGAGGTTGACCCCTAGGGCGTGGAAGAAGCGGAAGACATCCGGTCCCAGCGCGGCCCCGCCAGTGTAGGCGCGGCGCAGCCGGCGCAGGCCGAACTTGTCCTTGATGGGCATGAAGATGAGCCAGTCGGCCAGGCGGTAGAGCCTGCGCAGGCCGGGCGATGGCTCCTGACCGGCGAAACGTGCGTCGGCCACGCGGTAGCCCACGTTCATGGCCCACTCGTACACGGCCCGTTTGAGGCGAGTGGTGTCCTCGACTTTGACCTGCACTTCGGAGACGAGGCTCTCCCAGATGCGCGGTGGCGAGAACATCACGTGAGGGCCGATCTCCCGCAGGTTCTCGCGCACGGTCTCCGGCTCCTCGGGGAAGTTGACGGTGAAGCCCACCACGAGAGCGGTGGCCACGCTCATCATCTGCTCGCCGATCCAGGGCAGGGGCAGGAATGAGAGGTACTCGTCGTCGGGCTCCAGGGGGTCCACTTGGATGAGGTTGCGGGCCATGCTGATGAGGTTGTGGTGGGTGAGCATGGCCAGTTTGGGCTTGCCCGTGGTGCCCGATGTGGTGGAGAAGATGGCGACATCATCCGGCCGCGTGCGCTCCACGTTGTCCTGGAAGAGATTGGGGTGTTCGCGGTGGTGAGCCCGGCCCAAGGCTTCCACTTCCTGGAAGTCAAGGAGGAAGGGGTAGTTGTAGTGGCGCATGCCGCGCGGGTCGTAGTAGATGATGTACTCCGCCTTGGGGAGCTGTTCCCACACCTCGAGGAGCTTGTCCACTTGCTCCTGGTCCTCGGCGACCACGAAACGGGCGTCGCTGAAGTCCACCAGGTACTGGATTTCGGCGGCGATGGCGTCCTGGTAGACGCCCATCGAGATGGCGCCGGCCGACTGAGCGGCCAGCTCGGCGATGACCCACTCTGGCCTGTTGTCGCCGATGATGGCCACCTTGTCGCCCGGCTGCAGGCCGAGGTGGAGCAGGCCCAACGAGAAGGCGCGCACGCGGTCCAAGTACTCGGCCCAGGAGAGGGTTTGCCAGATGCCGTATTCCTTTTCCCGGAGGGCCACTCTGTCGCCAAAACGGTGCGCATTGGCCACGAGGAGTTTGGGCAGGGTATCGCTCATACGCCTTCTTTGCCTCCCTGTGCGGCCTGTCGCTGTGTGCGGTTAGGCCAGGTGTTCCATGAGCGCTTCGTCGCCCAAGTAGGCTTGGACGACGAGGGGATTGTGACGGATCTCGTCGGGCCGGCCCTCGGCGATGACTCGCCCGAAGTCGAGCACGACCACCCGGTCGGACAGGTCCATGACCACGCCCATGTCGTGCTCGATGAGCACCACGGTCACGTCCCACTCCTGGTTGATGTCCAGGATGAAGCGGGCCATGTCCTCTTTCTCCTCGACGTTCATGCCGGCCATGGGCTCGTCCAGCAGCAGGATTTCGGGGTCCAGTGCCAGGGCACGGGCCAGCTCCACGCGCTTCTGGAGGCCGTAGGCCAACGTGCCCACGGGCTTGTGGCGGATGTTCTCGATCTCCAGGAAGTCGATGATCTCCTCGACTCGCCGTCGGTGGCGGATTTCCTCCTCCTGCTGGCGCCACCAGTAGAGGCCACAGGTGAGCACGTTGCCCCGCATGTGGACGTGGCGGCCCAACATGATGTTTTCCAGCACAGTCATGTGGCGGAAGAGCTCGATGTTCTGAAAGGCGCGGGCAATGCCCAAGCGGGCGATCTGGTGGGGGCGCAGCTGGAGGAGGTTGTGGGCGCGACCGTCCTTGAGGAAGACCAATTCGCCTGACTGGGGACGGTAGAGCCCGCTGATGCAGTTCAGCAGGCTGGTCTTGCCGGCCCCGTTCGGGCCGATGATGGCCAGGATTTCCCCCTGGCGCACGTTCAGGCTCACGTCGGAGAGGGCGGCTACGCCGCCGAAGTGGAGGGTGATGTGACGGGCGTACAGCCGTTCGACGGGTTGTGTGCTCACACGATGCCTCCTTGCCTCTCGGTCAGCGATGACCTATGGGAGGTGCAAGGCCGGGCGTGCTGCTTGGGCCGCCCTCTCTGCTCGGCGTGGGTATGGGGGTGAACGTCGTGCCCCGCACCTGTGGCTCGGCCGTCCTGCCGGGGTGGGCGGTGCCGGCGGCCTGCCCACGCGGAAGAGTGTCCCCACTGCTGCGGGAGAACACCCCTGTTTCATGTGCATTGGCCCCCCGCAGCCGAACTTTGTTGCATTGTAGTGCTCTTACCCGGGCCTCACGTAGACGATCTCAGGAAAATTATAACGGCTTACAGAGGATTGGGTAGTGTTGTGTTGGCTACAGTATACGGGAACCAGGGGCTGGCTGTCAAGTTGCCCGTGGCCCGCTGGGCCAAGGTGAATTGACTGCTGGTGAGGAACCGACTATAATGTCCCCTTCCCTTTCCGCCGCCCATGGCCAAGCCTGTTCGCAAACGTATCTGTCGGCAACTGTGAAGGAAGATAGTGGAGGGGTGCCGTGACGATAGCAACCGCGCACTCGGAACAGAAGAGGGCTCGACCCGAGGCCGAGGCAAGTGTGCCCCTGGACGTGAACCGATACGAGGCCCTGCTCACGGCTGTCTGTGCCCTTTCCCTGGTGACGGCGTGGGCAGGAGGGCGTGCGGGGCTCGTTTCGCCCCAGGTCGAGCAGGCGCTCTACGTGCTCGCCTACGCCAGCGGGGGCTTCTTCGGCGCTTGGGAGGGCCTGCGGGCCCTGCGCCACTTGGAGCTGAACATCGACTTTCTCATGGTCGTGGCCGCATTGGGCGCGGCGGCCGTCGGGGAGTGGGCTGAGGGGGCCATACTCCTCTTCCTCTTCTCGCTCAGCAACACTTTGCAGGGATATGCCCTGGGGCGCAGCCGACAGGCCATCCGTGCTCTCATGGATTTGCGGCCGGCCGAGGCCCTCGTCCGGCGTGACGGGCGTGAGGAGCGCGTGTCCGTCGAGGCGCTCGTGGTGGGCGATGTGGTGATCGTCAAGCCTGGGGAGCGCATTCCCGTGGACGGCCGGGTGGTTGCCGGCGCCACGGCCGTGGATCAGTCCACCATCACGGGCGAGAGTATGCCCGTGGAAAAGGTGCCGGGCGACACCGTCTTCGCCGGCACGCTCAACACGACCGGCGTCATCGAGGTGGAGGCCACCCGGTCGCCCACCGACACCACCTTGGCCAAGATCATCCAGATGGTGGAGGAGGCCCAGGTGCGCAAGGCGCCCACGCAGCGTTTCCTGGAGGCGTTCGAGCCCAAGTACGCGGCAGGCGTCATCGTGGCCGTGTTGGCCTTTCTGGCCATCTCGGTCTGGGGATTCGGCCACCCCTTCGACACCGCCTTCTACCGGGCCATGACGCTGTTGGTGGTGGCCTCGCCCTGCGCGCTGGTGATCAGCACGCCGGCGGCCATCCTCTCAGCCATTGCCAATGCCGCGCGCCGGGGCATTCTCTTCAAGGGCGGCGCCTTCCTGGAGCAGGCAGCCACCTTGGAGGCCATGGCCTTTGACAAGACGGGCACGCTCACGGTGGGCAAGCCTCGGGTGACCGACGTGGTGCCGGCGGCCGAGGTGTTAGGCGAGGCGTGGTTCGCGCCCGAACTGGCCGCCAAGCTACGCCCCAAGGGCTTCGACGTGCCGGCCCGCTGCACGCGCGAGGAGCTCTTGGCCGTGGCCGCCAGCGCCGAGCGCTACTCCGAACACCCCTTGGCGGCGGCCATCGTGCAGGCGGCCGAGGAGGCCGGCATTGCCCTCTACGACGCGGCCGAGACACAGGCCGTGCCCGGCCAGGGGGTGTGCGCCCACGTCAACGGCATGGAAGTTCGCATCGGCAACAGGCGCTTCTTCGAGTCGGCCCGCCAAATTTGGCCCGTGCCCCTGATGGCCGTGGCCAGACAGTTGGAGCAGGATGGAAAGACCGTGGTCTTCGTCAGCCAGGACAACCGGCCTTTGGGCCTCATTGCCCTGGCCGACGTGATCCGGCCGGAGGCTGCCCCGGCCCTGGCCGAGTTGCGCCGCTTGGGCGTTCGCCGGATCGTCATGGTCACCGGGGATACCCGCCAGGTTGCCGAGGCCGTGGCCCGCCAACTGGGCATCCTGGAGGTCTACGCCGAGTTGCTGCCCCAGCAGAAGGTGGAGATCGTGGAGAAGTTGGCCGCCGAGTCGCCGGTGGCTGTCGTGGGCGACGGGGTCAACGACGCGCCAGCCATGGCGGTGAGCCACGTGGGCATTGCCATGGGCGCGGCCGGCACGGACGTGGCCCTGGAAACGGCCGACATTGTGCTCATGGCCGACGACTTGGCCCGGCTTCCCCACCTTGTCCGGCTGGCCCGGCGCGCCCGGCGCATCGTGTGGCAGAACATCGCCTTTAGCCTGGCGGTCATCGTGGTGCTCATCGTCTCCGTCTTCCTCCTCGATCTGCCCTTGCCCCTCGGGGTTGTCGGCCACGAGGGGAGCACGCTGGTGGTGGTGGCCAACGGCCTGCGCCTGTTGCGCTCCGGTTCTGCTGGGTAACACGCTCCCTCGCTGAAAGCCGCCCTAGGGAACCGCTTCCGCTTGGGCGCCGAACTGGGTGTGGTAGAGGTGGGCGTAGAGCCCGCCCCGGGCCAACAGCTCGGCGTGCGTGCCCTCTTCCACCAGGCGCCCCTCGTCCAGCACGAGGATCTTGTCGGCCTTCAGGATGGTGGAGAGGCGGTGGGCGATGACCAGGCTGGTGCGCCCCTCGAAGAGGGGCTCCAGGGCCGCTTGAATGAGGGCTTCGGTGTGGGAATCGAGGTGGGAGGTGGCCTCGTCCAAGATGAGAATGCGCGGGTCTTTGAGGATGACGCGCGCGATGGCCAGGCGCTGCTTTTCGCCCCCGCTGAGCCGATATCCTCGCTCGCCCACGAGCGTGTCGTACCCGTCGGGCAAGTTGACGATGAAGTCGTGGATGTTGGCCGCGCGACATGCGGCCTCCAGCTCAGCTTGGGTGGCGTCAGGCTTGGCGTAGAGCAGGTTGGCGCGGATGGTGTCGTGGAACAGGTAGGTCTCCTGGGTCACGATGCCGATGTGGCGGGCCAGGGAGGCGAGGGTCACGTGCCGGATGTCGTGGCCGTCCACGGTGATGCGCCCTTCAGTGGGGTCGTACAGGCGGGGGAGCAAGTAGGTGATGGTGGTCTTGCCGGCCCCGCTGGGCCCCACGAGGGCCACGAGTTGCCCTGGCTCGATCTCGAAGGAGACGTGGCGCAGGGCCCAGCGTCGCGTGGGCACAGGGGCGTCCCCGTTCCCAGAGGATGGAGGGCGTTCCGGTGCGTCCGGGTGGCCCAGGTAGGTGAAGGAGACGTTCTCGAACCGGATGTGTCCCTTCACGTGTCGCAGCACAACGGCGTTGGGCGCGTCTTGGATTTCCACCGGCAGGTCCAGGTATTCGAAGACGCGCTCGAAGCTGACCATAGACGTGGCAAACTCCACGTGGACGTTGGTCAGGGCGGAGATGGGGCCGTAGAGGCGCGTCAAATAGGCGGCGAAGGCCACAATGGTGCCCACGCTGATATCGCCTGCCAGCACCAGGTGGCCGCCCACCCAGTAGATGAGCGCCGTGCCAATGGTGCCGGCCATTCCCAAGCCCATGAAGAACCAGCGCCCCACCAGCGCCCGGCGCACGCCCAGGTCCCGCACGCGCGCGTTGACCTCGCGGAAGCGCCTGGCCTCCTGCTCCTGGCGCCCAAACGTCTTCACCAACAGGGCCCCGTTGATGCTCAGCGTCTCGCCGATCAGGCTGCTCATGCGCGCGTTGTGTTCCATGCTCTCGCGCCGGATGGCCCGCAACACCTTGGCCACCCGCCGGGCCGGCAACAGGAAGAGGGGCAACACGGCCACGGAGAGCAGGGCCAAGCGCCACTCGATGGAGAGCATCACGCCCAAAGTGGTGGCCAGCGTGATGGTGTTGGTGACGATGTTGGGCAACGTGCCCGTGATGGCCGTCTGGGCGCCCACCACGTCGTTGTTGAAGCGGGAGACAATGTCGCCCGACTTGGTGTGGGTGAAGAAGCGCAGGGACATGCGCTGGAGGTGTTCGTACATTTGCTGCCGCAGGTCGAAGATGATGCCCTCGCCGACCCGCGCGCTGAAGTAGCGCTGCACCACGCTCAACACGCCGCTGAGCAGGGGGATGCCGATCAGGCCCACGGCGAGCACGTTGAGGCGCCGCAGGTCCCGGTTCGGCAGCACGTTGTCGATGAGGTCGCGGAAGAGCAAGGGGGGAATCAGCTCCAAGAGGGAGATGGCCACAATGGTGGCCAACACGACCAGGATCGAGCCCCAGTAGGGCGCGGCGTATCCCCACACCCGCAGGAGCAGTGCCCGGTCCACGTGCGCTGAAGGGCGCGAGTCGCTCGCCTGGAGAAAGCTCATCCAACCGCCGCTGTGAAACACGACACCCCTCCCCTCATGTGCCTCGGGGCCGGTTGGCCCGGCTTGAGTGTCACAGTGCGACCAAGTATAATGACATAAGCTCAGTTGCACAAGGGCGTGTCCCTTTCTGGCCAGGACGCGAGCCGGTGAAGTGGAAAGGAGGGTGAGAAGCGTGAGCGTGAAGGGGTGGACGGCGGTGGACAGCCGTTTTTTCATTCCGAGCAAGGAGTTCGAGCCGGCCTACATGGCCCTCTTCCGCAGCGGCGAGCTTCATCGGCGCGCCGAGCTGGCCGTCCAGAAGCTGGCCGATTGTCATGTCTGCCCGCGTGACTGTGGGGTCAACCGCCTGGAGGACCGCAAGGCCGCCTGCCGCAGCGGACGGTACGCCGTGGTGGCCAGCGCCTTTCCCCACTTCGGCGAGGAGGATTGTCTGCGCGGCTGGCGGGGAAGCGGTACCATCTTCTTCTCCTGGTGCAACTTGCGGTGTGTCTTCTGCCAGAACTTCGACATCAGCCAGGAGGGCGACGGGCGGGTTGTCCGCCCGGAGGAGCTGGCGGCCATGATGTTGGCCCTCCAGGAGGCGGGGTGTCACAACATCAACTTCGTCACGCCGGAGCACGTGGTGCCCCAAGTGTTGGAGGCGTTGGTCATTGCCGTGGAACGGGGCCTGCGGCTGCCCATCGTCTACAACACCTCCGCCTACGACTCCCTGGAGAGCTTGCGCCTCTTGGACGGCGTGGTGGACATCTACATGCCCGACTTCAAGTTCTGGGACGCCCGCCTCTCCCTGCGCTACTTGCGGGCCAAGGACTACCCAGAGGTGGCCCGCCGGGCCATTCGGGAGATGCACCGTCAGGTGGGCGAGCTGAAATTCGACGAGTTCGGCCTGGCCAAGCGGGGCGTGTTGGTGCGCCACTTGGTCATGCCGGGCTTCTTGGACGAGACGCGCCATATCCTCACGTTCTTGGCCGAGGAGATCTCGCCGGACACCTACGTCAACATCATGGACCAATATTACCCCGCCGGCCGCGTCAACGAGCGGAAGTACCCCGAGATCAACCGCCGGCTCACCTCCGAGGAGTACGTGGAGGCGCTGAGGATCGCCCGGGAAGTGGGGCTGTGGCGCTTGGACGAGCGCATACCGCGTCGGCCGTGGCTCGTCTGGGCGCCGGCCACGTGAGCTTCGCGCCGGCAGGAAGCTCAACCGCGCTCCTCTTGCTCGGCCGGCCCCTTGGGCGCGCCGGTCGGGCCGTGGACGACGACGGGTTCCACCGAGTCGCCCTCAATGCGCAGCCGGAAGACGGTGTTACAGGTGTTGCAGGATTCCTCCTCGCCGCTCTCCAACATCAGGCCGTGGACGAGCAGCTTCTGGCCGCATCCCGGGCAGGCGATGATGACGCGGGTCACTGTGGGGTCGATCAGGCGGCGGTCGGTCATGGGCGCTGTGCTCCTCCTGTGCGACGTTGGCGTCAGGACTTGCTGGACACGCGGGTGAGGTACTGGCCGGTGCGCGTGTCCACCCGGATGATGTCCCCCGAGTTGACGAAGAGGGGCACTTGGACGACCAGCCCCGTTTCAGTTTCGGCCGGCTTCGTGGCCCCTTGGGCCGTGTCGCCGGCAAAGCCCGGCTCGGTGTAGGTCACTTCCAGCTCCACCGTGACGGGCAGCTCGATTTCCACGGGCTCGCTCTCGTAGAAGGCGATCTCCAGGGTCATGCCCTCCTTCAGGAACTTGACCCGGTCGCCGAGCACGGAGGCCGGCACGGCCGGCTGTTCGTAGGTCTCCAAGTCCATGAAGTAGTAGAAGTCGCCGTCGTTGTAGAGGTACTGCATTGGCCTGGCCTCCAGCCGCACGTCCTGAAGGCGCTCGTCGGGCGAGAAGGTGCGCTCGACAGTGGCACCGGTGCGCAGGTTGCGCACCTTGACGCGCACGGTGGCGCTGCCACGCCCCAAGTGAGTCTGCGATTGGGTGATCACCCGGTAGAGGTTGCCGTCCAACTCGAAGACGGTGCCCGGACGCAAGTCACCAGCCGTAATCATCTCCGCGTTCCTCCTCCGTGAATGGAATTCCGCTCCGCGTGCCCGGCAGGGGAGAGGCATGCCGGGCGTCGGTTGTGTGGGGAACTCTTACGTCTCACCCAACGTGCTTTGATAATACATGAGTTGTGGGAAAAGGTGAAATGGGGCTCACGGTGATGACCTTTGGCCTTGGAGCCACCGTCGGGCCAGGGGGGGCAAGTCGCGGGCTGGGCCAAAGCGCACCTCACACGGGGGCAGGGCGTCCAGGAAGTGGCGGCCGTAGCGCCGTGTGGTCAGCCGGCTGTCGAAGATGGCCACGATGCCCCGGTCGGATTGAGTGCGGATGAGGCGTCCAAAGCCTTGGCGGAAACGCAAGACGGCCTGGGGCACGGTGAACTGGTAGAAGGGGTCGTCGTAGGTTTCGGCGCGGGCGGCGAAGACGGGGTCGTCGGGCACGGGGAAGGGGAGGCGGGTGATCGCCAAGCAGCTCAGCGCCTCGCCGGGCACGTCCACGCCCTCCCAGAAGCTCTGGGTGCCCAACAGCACGCACCGCTGTGTCGTCTTGAAGCGCTCCACGAGCTGGCGCCGCGAGCCGTCCACGTATTGGGCCAACACCACGATCTCCTCCTCCGCCAGCGGGTCGCTGATGGCCTGGTGGAGCCGGCGGAGCTGGCTCTTGCTGGTGCAGAGGATCAACATGCGCCCTTGGGTGGCCTTGGCCAAATCCACCATGACCTGCTCCAGGGCGCGCGCGTAGTGGGGACGGTTGGGCTCGGGCAGGTCGGTGGGCACGTAGACGAGGGCCATCTCGCGGTAGTTGAAGGGTGAGCCGAGGGTGAGCTCACGCACCCTCTCGTCCAGGCCCAGCCGGTCCCGGATGTAGTGGAAGCCGCCGTGGCTCTGGAGCGTGGCCGAGGTGAGAATGACGGCGCGGTGGTGGTTGAAGAGGCCCTCCCGCAGCAGGTCGCCCACGTGGAGCGGTGCCCGGCGCAGCTCCACGTGGTGACGCGCTGTGCTCAGGCGGATCCAACACACATCGTTGGGCTCAGGTTCGACGACGACGCGGTGCACTTCCTCGGCCAACTCCTGCAGGGTGTGTTGGGCCACGAGGAGGCTGTTCCGGTAGCTCTCCCACGCTTCAGGGTCCTCAGCCCGCTCGAGGGCGCGCAGCACCCGGACAAGGCCGTCGGCCGCACCCCGGAGCTCCTCGACGAGGGCTTGGGTGATGGTGGCGGCCCGGTGCCAGCCGGCCGTCTCCCGCACCTCCGGGATGAGGCGCACTTGGGCATCGTATTCCCCGCCGCCCTTCACGAAGGGGTCCACGGCCACACTCACCGCCTCGAAGAGGCTGTCGGCCGTTGTTTGGAGGCGTGTCAGCCGGGCGTGGAGATCGTCCACGAGCCGGGGCAGGGATTCCTCTGGGATGGCGGGCGGCGATTTCTGGAGCCGTTGTCTCAGCATGGTGAGCAACCCCGGGTGTTCGCCCTTCCCCGAAGCAATGAGGTGGTGCAGGTGGTCCCACACCTCACGGCGCGAGACCCGGGCGCCCAAGTTGCCGGTGGCTTGGTTCTCCAGGTGATGGGCCTCGTCCACGATGAGGTGACGGTGGGGGGGCAGAATGGCGTGGTCCATGGCCAAGTCGGCCAGGAGCAGGGCGTGGTTGATGATAACCAGATGAGCGCTCTGGGCCAGGGCCCGCGCGCGGTGGAAGAAGCAACCCGAACTCACGCTACACGCGGCGGCCTTGCACGCCTCCTGCTCGGCACAGAGGTGGGCCCAAGCGGGAAACTCGTCCGGCTGGATGAGCAGCTCGCTGCGGTCACCGGTGCGTGTCTGGGGAAGCCAGACGAGCACGCGGGCCAGGAGCCGGGCCTCGGGCACCGAGAAGCGCTCCCGCTTGAGGAACGCGCGCACGCGGGCCGGGCAGACGTAGTTGGCCCGCCCTTTGAGCAGGGCCACGCGCGCGGGAACCCCCAAGGCTTCCACCAAGCGGGGGATGTCGTGGTGGTAGAGTTGGTCTTGCAGGTTGATGGTGTTGGTGGAGATGACCACGGGCTCGTTGATTTGCAGGGCACAGTGCAGGGCCGGGATCAAGTAGGCCAGGGACTTGCCCGTGCCCGTGCCGGCTTCCACCAGGAGGTGGGTGCCCTCGTTGAGGGCTTGGGCGACGGCCCGCAGCATGGCCTTCTGCTGAGGGCGCTGCTCGAACTGGGCGAAGGCGCGCGCCAAGGGGCTGTCCGCATCCAGCAGGGCTTCGAGGGCGTCCACGTCAAGGCGAGGTGTTGTATGGCCGGCGCTCGCCGTTGGCCTGGGGATGGGCGGCAGGTCCGAGGAAGCCCGCCGGGGCGCGCCGGTATTGCCTACCCCTTGGGCGCGCAGGGCGTTGGCGAAGAAGGACCGAAGGGGCCATTGGCTCCTCTGGGCCACGCCGACAATGGCCGTCAACACGTCCTGGGGGAGTTGGCAGGCAATTTCCCACAGGGCGATGAAGAGCCGATAGGCCATCTCGGCGTCGTCGAGAGCCCGGTGGCGCGTGGGGAACTCGATGCCCAAGTAGTCGGCCAGGTCGCCCAAGCTGTAACGGTGGGCCCACGGGAGCAAAATACTGGCCAGCTCGAACGTGTCGAGGCCCAGCGTGCCCACGAGCGCGCCGTGGCGCCGGAGAAAGCTGAGGTCCACGTCAATGCTGTGCCCCACAACGGGGTAGTTCCCCACGAAGGCTTCCAGCTCGGGCAGGACGCTCTCCAGGGCGGGAGCGCGGATGAGGTCGTCTTGGAGAATGCCGGTGAAGCGCTGGGCGCTGTAGGAAACACGCCGGCGCGGGTTCACCAGGGTGGAGTAGTGGCCGAGCACCTGGTGGCACTCGCCGGGGCGGTCGGCCACGCGGAATTTGACGGCGCCGATTTCGATGATCTGGTCGTGTTCCCGGTTGAGTCCTGTGGTTTCCAGGTCGAGCGCGACGTAAATGCGTCCCATGAATGTCCCGCCTTTCACAGCCCACCGGCAGGCTTTTCATTCCGAAGGAGGGGCGCCTAGGAGGAGTTCGACGGCCTCCTGGGGGGGATGCCACCCTGTGAGCACCACATCGGCGCCGGCTGCACGGAGCTCTTCGGGAGTGTAGCGGCCCGTGGCCGTGCCCACGGCTACGACGCCAAGGTGTTGGCCACAGGCGATGTCGTGGGGCGTGTCGCCCACAATGACGATGCTCTGGCCGGCAAAGTGATGGCCGGTCTCCTCCCGCGCCTTTTCCACGGCCACGGCCGGCAGCTTGTGGCGCTCCGGCCCCTCGTTGCCGAACGCCCCGAAGGTGAAGAAGTGGTCGAGCCTGCAGGCGTGAAGTTTGAGCCAGGCCCCCGGCTCCACATTTCCCGTGAGCAGGGCGATTACCACATCGGGCCGTTCGGCGAGGAGCTCCAACACCTGCCGGACACCCGGCAAGGGCTCTGGCCTGGGGCCAGGGGCGGAAGGCGCCAGCTCTCGGGCGAGCTCGCCGGGATAATGGCGGATGATGTCCGGCAGCGGGGCGGCAATCTCGGCCTCGCTGTAGCCCATGGCGCGCATGGCATCCCGGAAGATGAGGGGATCGGTCATGCCGTCCATGCGCAGGCCGTTCAACCCCTCACTGCGCCCCAACATGTGCTCCAAGGTGCGGGCCATGGCCCGCCGGCCGGCGCCCCGGGAGAGGAGCAGAGTGCCATCAATGTCGAAGAGCACCAGTTTGGCGTCGTTCATGGTCAGATCCAGGCACGGAGCTCATGGGATACCTGTGGACAGCACGCCCGTTTACTATACCACGTTGTGGCGACAACTGCGAACTGGCCGGCCACGCGCGCGGTATGGGCGCAGAGGGTGGGGGCGACGTTTGGCGACCCCTTTCACTCATGCTAGAATGCATAGCCGACGCCGAGGGCGGCAGGAGGTGACATAACAGGCAAAACGCCGGGCGCCGATGGGGCCCTGGGCTGATCTCCACCACGTGGAGTGCAGGCCGACGCGGCGCGAGGAGGAGAGGTCATGGAACTGCACGACTACTGGCGCATTCTCGTCCGCCGAGGGTGGATCATCGTCCTCGTCACGGTGATCGGCGCGGCCAGTGCCTATTTTTGGAGCAAGGCTCAAGTGCCGGTCTACCGCTCGACAGTCTACATCAACGTGCGGCCGGCACGGCTTGATTGGGGGCTCCAGCAGACCATCAAACAGGTCATGCGCAACTACGCCCGCCAAATCAAGTCCATCAGCATGGCCCAGCGGGTCGCTGAAGAGCATCAACTTGACCTTTCCCCGTATGCCTTGGCCGAGAAGATCACGGTGAGCCCCATCGAGTCGGATCTACTCCTCCAGATCGACGTGAAGGATACCGATCCTGTGGTGGCCGCGGAGATTGCCAACAGCGTGGCCGAGGAGTTTGTGGCGGAGATCGAGGTCTTCAACACCCAACAGCGCCAGGAGGACCGCGTGGCCGTGAGCATTCTCGACTACGCCCAGCCCGGCACCCTCTTCACGCCGCGAACGAGGATCAACACCGTGGCCGGAGCGCTCTTGGGCGCGGTGGTCGGGGGGCTCATCGTCCTGGTGTTGGAGTTCTTGGACGATACAATCAAGACGACGGATGACGTAAAACGCCACGTTGGCGCCGATCTCATGGTCTTGGGCACGATCCCGCCGGCGCCCGAGGAGCCCACCTTCCCGGTCCGCCAGCCCGGCGCCGGACGGCGGCTGCTCCTGTTGCGGCGATAGTTCGCCGGCCAGCGCTTGACCGGCGTCTGCAGCCTCAAGGAGAGAAGCAGGATGGCCAACAAGAGCGATGTGAACATGTTGGAACACATCATCGCCCTTTTGAAGGAGCACCCAGAGTGGCAGGACGCTCTCCGGGAGGTGCTCTTCCCTGAATGGAAGTTGTTCAACGATCTCACCCGGCGGATACACGTGCTCGTCGAATCCCAGCAGCAGACCGACGCCATCGTGCGAGCGCTGGCCGAGCGGCAGGACCGATTCGAGGAGCGCATGGAGCAGGTGGAGGCCCAGATCGCAGCCCTGGTGGAAGCACAGCGGAAGACCGAGGCCATGATGCAGGCCCTCGTCGAGCGGCAGGACCGGCTCGAGGAACGCATAGTGCAGGTGATAGAGCGGCAGGACCGGCTCGAGCAGGCCATGGTTCGCATGGTGGAGCGGCAGGACCAGTTCGAGGAGACCATGCGCCGCATGGTGGAGCGGCAGGACCAGTTCGAGGGGGCCATGCG
>JALSKA010000082.1 GCA_026989095.1 Ardenticatenaceae bacterium | reverse complement strand
GCGCGGGCCTACCCCGTCCAGATCCTCATCTGGCACGAGATCGTCAACAACGAGGTGGACGGTGTGCCCGTGATGATCACCTTCTGCCCGCTCTGCAACACGGCCATCGCCTTCCTGCGCACGGTCAACGGCCAGGTGCTCGACTTCGGCACCACAGGCCTGCTGAGGTACAGCAACCTCATCATGTACGACCGCCAGACGGAGAGCTGGTGGCAGCAGATCACCGGCGAGGCCATCGCCGGCGAGCTCACCGGCACCACGCTCGACTTCCTGCCGGCCTCCATCATCTCCTGGGAGGAGTTCAAAACCACCTACCCCGAAGGCCGAGTTCTCTCCCGTGAGACCGGCTACTCCCGCCCCTACGGCGAGAACCCCTACGCCGGCTACGACGACATTAACCAGCGCCCCTTCCTCTACGTGGGGCCGGAGCCGCCAGAGAAGCTGCTCCCCATGGCCCGCGTCCTGAGCGTGGACTTGAACGGCGAATCCGTGGTCTATCCCTACGAGGTGCTGGAGCGAGTCCACGTGGTCAACGACACCGTCGGCGGGGAGCCTGTGGTGGTCTTCTGGCACCCGGGCACAGCCTCCCCCCTCGACGCCCCCTTCATCGCCGAGGGGCGGGATGTCGGCGCGGCCGCTGCCTTCCGGCGCACACTGGACGGCCAGGAGCTCACCTTTGTCCTGCAAGGGGAGCGCCTGGTGGACGAGCAGACGGGCAGTGAGTGGAGTGTGCTCGGCCGGGCAGTGGGCGGGCCCCTCTCGGGGCGACAGCTCGAGCCCCTCGTGGCCATCACCCAGTTCTGGTTCTCGCGGGCCGCCTTCAACCCCGACACGCGCATCTACGGCCTGCGGGGCGGGTGAGGCCCTGGCACCGTCCCCTCTCGCCCGGGGCGACTTGTCAAATGGGCCACCTGGGGTATGCTAGGAGGCCGCCGTCGCCGGAGGTGTGTGGCGGCACAAGAACGCCCGTGGAGCTGAGAGACTATGCCCCAACGCATCTGGCGCGTGCGGCCGCCGGCCCCCGGCCACGTACTCTCCCGCTTGGCCGGCCTGCCGCCCCTCATCGCCCAACTCCTCTACAACCGCGGCATCTCCTCGCCGGCCGAGGCCCTGGCTTTCCTCGAACGCCGGGGGATGGAGGCCGATCCCTTCGCCCTGGCCGACATGGGACGGGCCGTGGAGCGCATTCGACACGCCATCGCCGGCGGCGAGCTCATCGTCGTCCACGGCGACTTCGACGCCGACGGCATCACGGCCACCCTCGTGCTGGGCCAAACCCTCCAGGCCTTGGGGGCCCGTGCCCACGTTTACATTCCCCACCGCGTGGACGAGGGCTACGGCCTCAACGCCGACGCCCTCGCGCGCATGGCCCGCAACGGCGTGCGGCTCGTCGTGAGCGTGGACTGCGGCATCAGGGCCCACGCAGAAGTGGAGTTGGTCAACCGGCTGGGCATGGAGATCATTGTCACCGACCACCACACCGTGCCCCCTGAGCTTCCGCCGGCGTATGCGGTGGTCAACCCAGGCCGCCCCGACAGCGGCGGGGACTCCAGGCTCGCCGGGGTCGGCGTGGCCTTCAGGCTGGCCCAAGCCCTGCTCCTGCGCGAAGAGGAAGAGCCCGTGGCCCGCCGGCAGGTGACCCTCTCGCCGGACGACCTGCTGGACCTCGTGGCCGTGGGCACCGTGGCCGACGTGGTGCCCCTGCTGGGCGAGAACCGTGCCCTCGTGTGGCACGGCCTGAGCCGCCTGCGCACATCTCCCCGCCCGGGGCTCGCCCAGCTCATGCGCGTGGCCCGCGTCGAGCCGGCACATCTCTCGTCCGAGAGCTTGGCCTTCGCCATCGGGCCGCGCATCAACGCGGCCGGCCGGCTCGACCACCCCTACCTCGCCTACCGGCTGCTCAAAGCGGGCAACCACCACCGTGCCCGTCACTTGGCCGAGGAATTGGAAGCGCTCAACCGGCAGCGCCAAGCCCTGACGGCCGCCCTCGAACGCCGGGCGCTGGAGATCATCGGCGACCCCACATCCCCCCTGCTGATGGCGGCCGCCCCGGACTTTCACCCGGGCGTCATGGGGCTGGTGGCCTCCCGCCTGACAGAGCTCTGTCACCGTCCCGCCGTCATCGTTCACGCCGATGGCCCCCTTTGGCGGGGCTCAGCCCGCAGCATTCCCGAGTTCCACATCACCAGGGCCTTGGACGCCTGCGCCGACTTGCTCGAACGCTACGGGGGACACGCGGCCGCGGCCGGTTTCACCGTGCGCCCAGAACGCCTCCCCGACCTGCACAGCAGGCTGTTGGACTTGGCCTCCCGGGCCTTTGCCGGCCGCCCCCCCACGCCCGTGTTGGAAGTGGATGCTCCCCTTGCCCTGGAAGCCCTCACCCCCGACGTGCTGTCTCACTGCGAGCGCCTGCGCCCCTTCGGAGAGGATAACCCCGCCCCCGTGTTCCTGGCCACAGGCGTGCGCTGGGAGCACGCGCGCTTCTTGGGCCAAGAGGGACAACACCTGCGGCTCGTGCTGCGAGACGCCAGGGGCCGGCGCTGGCCGGCCGTAGCCTTCCGGCAAGGCCGGCACTGGCACGCGGGCCTGCCCGAACGCCTCGACGTGGCCTTCTCCGTGCGCCCCCTCCCGGCGCGGGGGGAACCGGCAGCGGAGCTCTTGGTCCACGGCCTGCGCCCCAGCCAGGCCGAGCCCACAGGATGAGGGCGATCAACAGGGTTCCTTCGGGGCTATGCCCCCCCGGCCGCGGCCCGCCGGTAGACGGCCACCGTCTCCTCGGCTGCCTTGCGCCAACTGAAGTCCGCCGCCCGCATGAGCCCGCGCCGGCCCAAGTGACGGCGACGCTCCTCGTCGGTCAGCAGCGAGCGCAGGGCGACGGCCAGCGCGTCCACGTCGTGGGGGTTGGCCAACTCGGCCGCATCGCCGGCCACCTCCGCCATGGCGCCCACGTTGGAAGTGAGCACGGGCGTGCCGCAGGCCATGGCCTCGACGATGGGCAGGCCAAAGCCCTCGTAGACTGAGGGGAAGACGAAGAGCTCGGCCAGGTTGTACAGGGCTACCACGTCGGGCGTGGGCACATAGCCCACCACGTGGACCACATCGCGCACGTTCAGGCGCTCGATGGCCGCGAAGAGGGGAACATCTTTCCAACCTCGCTGGCCGACGAGCACCAGGTGGTGGGGCAGGCCGGCCTCCTTGCGCGCGCGCGCAAAGGCTTCGACCAGGCGGACGAGATTTTTGCGCGGCTCCAGCGTGCCCACGTAGAGCACGAAGCGGGGGGGAAGCCGATACCGCCGCCGCACCGGTTCCAGCCTGTCACGATCCAGGGGGCGGAAACAGGGGGACGCTGCCTCGTAGACCACGTGGACCTTGTCGGCCGGCACGTCGAGGAGGCGCACCACATCCCGCTTGGTGGTCTCGGAGACGGCGATCACGGCGCCGGCACCGCGGACGGCCGGCCCGATGAAGGGGCGCATGGCCACTAGCCGGCGAGGGTAATGGTAGTGGGGAAAGAGCCACAAGGTCATGTCGTGGACGGTGACCACGTAGGGGGAAGGGGTCCAGAGGGGCGCGATGTTGTTGGTGAAGTGGCTCACGGTGATGCCGGCCCGGGCCAAGTGCCACGGCAACACGAGGTGCATCCACAGGGTCTTGTTCAGGCCTCGCCCGTAGAGCCCGCCGGAGAGCGTGGTGGCTATCGGCCTGTGGGCCAGGGGAACCACATCCTCCACACCGTGTGCTGCCTGCCCTTCCTCCCAGAGATAGGCCAGCAAGTTGGCCACATACGTCCCCACGCCGCTGCGCGGCCCGCACAGTGGCGTGACGTCAAACCCGAGCCGCATGGCCAGCTCTCACTTCCGAAGCCCCTCCCGATCCACCCCCGTCCTGTGCCGGCAGCGACCGGGCGTGGGCCGCCAGCTGGCCCACCGTGAACCA
>JALSKA010000081.1 GCA_026989095.1 Ardenticatenaceae bacterium | reverse complement strand
GCATGAAGTGGCGATCAAAATTGGCTGAAATTTGAGGGAAGTGAAGCGAATACCGGAGGGCAATGGGAAATGTGTAGATGATGGAGGCGCTAATGGCGGTCAAGGTGCGCGCGTGGTTGAGAAACAGGGCCTGTGCCGGCTGCATGTCCAGCTTGTCAATGTCCTCGACGATGAACAACACTTGCCGCCCACTTCTGCGTTCAACTTCACCAACAACGTAATTCATGCGTTCGATGAGTTCGGAGAGGTGAATGGACATCTGTTCTCTCAAAGCACGGCGTGTGACGGCCTCAGTGCTCAGCTTGGCTTCCAGTTCGGCCACGAAGACATTCAGCCGAACCCGCACACTTGGCTCAGCCGCCACCGAAGGCACAATGAGCACACCACGGAGGCGTTCGGAGAACCAACGCAAGATGTCCTCCAAGAGCTCCTCGCGGACAAGCGACAATATTCCCCTGGACACATGGCGTGCCGCCGTAGCCTCGCGTAACAGGCGCAAGCTGAGAGCGAGCATGAGGTCGTTGTAATCAACGTCAGTGATGCTCAGCACCTCTGGAACACTGAGGTGAATGATGAAGAATTGTTCACCAAGTTGGTGCGATAGGCGGTTGAGCGACGTCGTCTTCCCCGTGATCCGGTGCCCTGTGAAGAGCACCTTCAGGCGCCGGCGCGTCTGCAACTGCATGGCCAGACGCTCGAGAACGTCCACATGGTGCTCGACGTAATAGAGCTTCATGTCCTGTTCGCTTTCCAGCGGGCGGAGAATGAACGTCGTCAGGGCTTCACGCAAGGTTGACGCGGCCACAGGCCACCTCTCTCGTTGACATAAGTGAAGGCTTTGAAACCAGTACCTGCCACAACTTCCACTCACCACTCATTGTACACGGGGCCCCACCCTGGGTCAACCTCCCCCGCAGACGCGGGGCCTGCGGGGGAGGGGGCCTTCTGCTGCTGCCGGAGGCTATCGGGCCAGCAGGCGCCAGCCGGCCGGCAGGGCCAGGGTGGCCAGGAGGAGCTTGAGGAGATCGCCGGGGATGAAGGGCAGGAGGCCGGCCGCCAGCACGCGCTCAGGGCCAATGAAGAGGGCCAGCCAGGGAAGGCCGAAGAGGTAGATCACGGCGTTGCCGGCCAGCATGGCCAGGGCTGCGGTCACGGGGCGGCGGTCCCACCCCCGCTCGCAGAGCCATCCCACCACGAGGGCAGCGGCCACAAAGCCGTAGAGGTAGCCCGCCGTGGGGCCCACCAGCACCGCCGGCCCGCCCACGCCGCCGGCGAAGACGGGCAGGCCGGCCGCGCCCTCGGCCAAGTAGGCGAGCATGGCCAGGGCGCCCATGCGCCGGCCCAGGAGCGCTCCGACGAGGAGCACGGCGAAGGTCTGGCCGGTGATGGGCACGGGGCTGAAGGGCAGGGGGATGGTCACCCGGGCGGCCAGGGCCACCAGCAGGCTGGCCGACAGGAGAAGGAGCAGGCGGCGCTTGGCGCCCGCGTGAGGCCACAGGGCCTCGACCAACGTGGGGTACGGCGGCGCGTTCAACGTAGACATAATCACCTCCTCGCGGGAACGTTGTGGAATTTTAGAAGGGGCACGGGCGGCCCCTTCGGTCCTGTGGGGAAAACCCGGCCAAGGTGCCGAGGGGACGGGTTCATGGCGACGTGATGCCCTTTTGCCACTCGCGCAGGAGGCGGCGCGCGCGCTCCAGGCGCACGTCTCCTTCGGCCGCGAGGCGGTCGGCCAGGCGGTCGGCCAGCTCGCCCGTGGCGCCGGCGGCCAGGGCCACCTGGCGGGCGTGGAGGCGCATGTGGCCCCGTTGGATGCCCTCGGCGGCCAGGGCGCGCAGGGCGGCGAAGTTCTGGGCCAACCCCACGGCAGCCATGACGGCCGCCAGCTCGCCGGCCGTCCGCACGCCGAGGACCTTGAGGGCCAGGCGGGCCACGGGGTGGACTTTGGTCGCCCCGCCCACGGTGCCCACGGCCAGGGGCAACTCGATGGTGCCCTCCAAGTGGCCTTCTGCCGTGCGCCGGAAGCGGGTGAGGGAGGTGTACTGCCCCCCGCGCGCGGCGTAGGCGTGGGCGCCGGCCTCGACGGCCCGCCAGTCGTTGCCGGTGGCCACGGCCACGGCGTCCACGCCGTTCATGATGCCCTTGTTGTGGGTGGCGGCCCGGTAGGGGTCGGCCGCGGCGAAGGCCCACGCCTCCACAATGCGCCGGGCGAGCTCGTCGGGGTCGAAGCCGGTGCTCGCCAGGGCGTCCCGCGTCCAGACGGCCCGCGCCCGGGCCAGCCGGCGGTCGGCCAGGTTGCTCAGGATGCGCAGGTTGACGCGCCCGCCGGTCAGGCGGGCGATCTCCGGGGCCAGGGCCTCGCAGGCGGTGTTGACGGCGTTGGCGCCCATGGCGTCCCGCGTGTCCACCAGCAGGTGAACCACCAGCATGGGGCCGGCCGGCGTCTCCGGCAGGTGGCGCACCTCGATGCCCCGGGCGCCGCCGCCCAAGCGCACGATGGTGGGGTGGAGCTCGTCGACGCGGCGGAGCAGGGCGTCCCGCGCGCCCAAAAGGGCGCGGGTGGCCGCTTCCACGTCGGGCACGTCCAGCACTTGGATCTGGCCGATCATGACGGGCGGGTCGGCCTCGGCGTGGAAGCCGCCGGCCGGCCGCGCCAGCTTGGCGGCGTAGGAGCAGGCCGCCACGACCGAGGGCTCCTCGACGGCCATGGGCACGACGAGCTCCCGGCCGTTGACGATGAAGTTGACGGCCACGCCCAGGGGCAGGGCGTAGAGCCCCACCACGTTCTCGACCATGCGGTCGGCCACGTCAATCTCCAGGCAGGACCGCAGGAGGAGCACCTCCTCGTCCGAGAGGCGGGCGAAGTGGGCCAGCCGGCGCACCCGCTCCTCGGGGGAGAGGCGGTAGAAGCCGCGAAAGGGGCTCTCACTCGTGTTCAGCACCGGCGGTGTCCTGTCGTCGGCCATGTTTCGACTCCTGTTCAGTGATGGCCCGCTCCATGGCGGCGATGGCCCTGGCCAGCTCCTCGATGGCGGCCCGCTGTTTGCGGTAGAGGTCGCTCTCGCTGATGGCCAGTTGGCGGGCCACGTCCTTGGCCCGATAGCCCTTGATGTACTTCAGCTCCAGGATGTTGTAGAAGAGCCAGTCCTGGGCGAGGAGCTGCCGCTCGCCGTCGGGCTTGATCACCTCAAGGGCCTCGACGAGCACGGCCCGCAGCGCCTTGGCCGGGTTGTTGTCGTGCTCGGCCAGCCGGCGGCGCACCACCTCGAGCCGCAGGAGGGGGCTGCGGGTCAGGCGGGGGCCGCCCCAGTAGTGGCTCAGGGCGTCCTTGACCATTTGGGGGAAGTTAGGCGCGAAAATGGGGCTCTCCTCGACGGCCTGGAGCCCGTCGGCCGCGAAGATGCCGCCGGCGTAGGGCACCGCGCTGCGCCACCGCTGGATGCTCTCCACCTGGGGGGTGAGCCGGCGCAACAGGAGCATGAGGTGTTGTTGGAGCCTGCGGTCCTCGATGGCGATCTCCGCCTGGGCGATGAGCTGGCGGATGAGCTGGCGCTCCCGGTCGCTCAGGGCCGGGAACTCGCCGTTCTGGCGCACGGCCAGGGCGCCCAGGAGTGTGCCCCCCTCCGGGCTGCGCAGGGGGTGGACGCGCATCCCCTCAACCACGGGCCAACTGGCCAGGTCGTCGCTCTCCTCCACGTGCAGCCGGGCCAGCTCGGCCGGGTCACAGGCGCGGGCGAAAGCCTCGGCCACGTCGCGGGCCCCGCAGAAGGTTTCCACGACGAGCCGGCCGTTCTGGATGACCAGCACGCAGCCGTGCTCGGCCCGCAGGAGGTCACAGAGGGCTGTGAGGATGTTCTCCATGAGCTGGCGCAGGTCGCTGGAGGTGAGGAGCCGGTCGCTGAACTGGCGCCAGAAGCGCAATTCCTCGCGGTCCCTCT
>JALSKA010000080.1 GCA_026989095.1 Ardenticatenaceae bacterium | reverse complement strand
TGGACGGGGACGCGCCGGCGGCCATGCGCTACACCGAGGCCCGGCTGGCGCCCATGGCCATGGAGATGCTGGCCGACATCGAGAAGGAGACGGTGGACTTCGTGGACAACTTCGACGGCTCCCTCCAGGAGCCCGTCGTCCTGCCGGCCCGTGCTCCCAACTTGTTGCTCAACGGGGCCAGCGGCATTGCCGTGGGCATGGCCACCAACATCCCGCCCCACAACTTGAACGAAGTCTGTGACGCCCTCATCTACATGATCGACCACTGGGACCGGCTGGACGAGGTGACCGTCGAGGAATTGATGACCTTCATCAAAGGGCCCGACTTTCCCACCGCGGCCCGCATTCTGGGCCAGGAGGGAATCAAGCAGGCCTACGCCACCGGGCGGGGCACCATCACCGTGCGCGCCCGCGCCGAGATCGAAGAGCTTTCGGGCAACCGGCGGCGCATTGTGGTCACCGAGTTGCCCTACCAGGTCAACAAGGCCTCACTCATCGAGAAGATCGCTGAGCTGGTGCGCAACGGCCGGCTGGACCAGATCGCCGACCTGCGGGACGAGAGCGACCGCCACGGCATGCGCATCGTGATCGAGCTGAAGCGAGGCGCCTTTGCCAACAAGGTGCGCAACCAGCTCTTCAAGTACACCCAGTTGCAGGTCACCTACGGGGTGAACATGTTGGCCCTGGTGGACGGCGTGCCCCGCGTGCTGCCCCTCAAACAGGCGCTCTGGCACTACCTGCAACACCGCATCGAGGTGATCACCCGCCGCTCCCGCTTCGAGCTGGGGAAGGCCCGCGCCCGCGAGCACGTGTTGGAGGGGCTCCTCAAGGCCCTGGACCACCTCGACGCCGTCATCGAGACCATTCGGCGCTCCCCCTCGGCCGAGGAGGCCATGGGCGCCCTCATGGACCGCTTCGAGCTGACGGAGACCCAAGCCCGTGCCATCCTCGACCTCCAACTGCGCCGCTTGGCCGCCCTCGAGCGCCAGAAGCTCCTGGACGAGTACCGCGACGTTCAGGCCCAGATCGCCTACCTGACCGACCTGTTGGCCCACCCGGCCAAGGTGCGACAGCTCATCCGCGAGGAGCTGGAAGCGCTCAAGGCCGACTACGGCGACGGGCGCCGCACCGAGATCCTGCCCGACGCGGACGGCTCCTTTGACGAGGAGGACCTCATCCCCAACATCCCCGTGCTGGTCAGCATCACCTCCCGGGGGTACATCAAGCGCACGCCGGCGCGAGCCTTTCGGACGCAGCGGCGGGGTGGCCGGGGCGTCATGGGCATGACTACCGGCGACCAGGACGAAGTGATGCACGTCTTCGCCGCCCACACCCACGACGACGTGCTCTTCTTCACCAACAGGGGCAAGGTCTACCAGGTGCGCGCCTACGACATTCCCGACGCCGGCCGCACGGCCCGGGGCACGCCCCTGGTCAACGTCATCAACCTGGCTCCCGACGAAACGGTGACCGCGGCCGTGCCCATTCGCAACTGGGAGGCGGCCGACTACTTGGTCATGTTGACGCGAAAGGGGCGCATCAAGCGCGTTGACCTCTCGGAGTTCAGGAGCGTGCGCGCCAGCGGGCTCATCGCCGTGACGCTCGAGGAGGGCGACGAGCTGGGTTGGGTCAAGCTCACCCACGGCAACGACGAGCTCATCATCGTGACCGAGCGGGGCCAGGCCATCCGCTTTCCCGAGACCGAGATCCGCCCCATGGGGCGCACGGCCGCCGGCGTCTGGGCCATCAAGCTGGAGCGAGGAGACCGCGTGGCCGGCATGGACGTGGTGCGCCCCGACGGCGACGTGTTGATCGTGACCGCCCGGGGCTTCGGCAAGCGCGTGGCCGTGGGCGAGTTCCCCGTGCAGGGGCGCTACGGGAAAGGCGTGCGGGCCATCGCCAAGGCCGTGGATCGCACCGGCCCCGTTGTGGCCGCCCGCGTGGTCCACGCCGACGGCGACATCACGCTCATCTCGGCCAACGGCGTGCTCATCCGCACCCGGGTGGCCCAGATCTCCCGCTTGAGCCGCAACGCGCGGGGCGTGCGCGTCATGGACCTGAAGGACGGCGACGTGGTGGCCGGCGTGGCCGTGCTGAACAACGCCCGCTCGGCCACGTGAGGCCGGGACAGGGGGCAGAGGACGTTGGCACGGGCCACATGGCCCTTCTGGGCCAGGGATGGCTCCCCAAGGGTGTGCTATAATAGTTGTGGTGAGTACAGGAGGGCCTCGGGGACGATGAAGCTTTCGATGAGGTGCTTCACAGCGCGCCGGGACCGATGACACAGGACAGAAACGCTCGAAGGGTGCAGGGAACCATGAAAAGTGCCAAATTGCGGTTCGTGGTGCTCATCTCCGGCTCAGGAGGAGTGCTCCAGGCCATTCTCGACGCCTGCCGCACCGAACGCTTGCACGCCCAGGTGGTCGCCGTCTTCTCCCACGAACCCTACGCCTATGGCCTGCTGCGGGCCGAACGGGAGGGCGTGCCCGCCTTCCTCCACGACCCCTCCGAGTACCGCTTCGAGGGGCGGAGCGAGCGGGACTTCGAGGCCGATTTGGCCGACCGAGTGGCCCAGTTCGCCCCCGATTACATCATCCTGGCCGAGTGGCGCTTGCCCTTGGGCGAGACGTTCCTCCAACGCTTCCCCGACCGTGTCATCAACCTCCACGCCGGCCTGCCGGGCCAATTTCCCGTCTTTGACCCCTACGGGCTCAACCCCGTGCAGCGCGCTTACGAGGCTTACGCGGCCGGCATCATCCGCGAGACGGGCGTCACCGCCCACATCCTGCGCACTTCGCACCACGAGGGCCCCATCCTCGCCCAGAAGCGCGTGCCCATCTACGAATTCGACACCCCCAGCGACGTGGAAGAGCGCTTCTACCGAACTCAGTGTGAGGTGTTGGTGAACGTGCTGCGCCGCCTCGTTGAGGAGCACGAGCCATACCGAATCCAGGGCGAGGACAGGTAGCCGCCCGCCAAGTTGCCCCCAATTCGCCCTTCTCCGCGACTTGTTGTAGAATATCGTCCAGCCCACCCGCCCGCGCTGCCGGGTGGGTTCTTCATGGTGGGCTGATGTCCACCTGCCACCGCGCACGATGTCCCTGCGGAAACCCGGCACGGGCGTCCGGCGTGAGCCGGTGTGCTCACACTGCTCGGCGTGACAGGCGCGGGTGAAATTTTCGACAAGGAGAAGGGCCATGCGTTTTGTGCCAAGGAAGCTCTTTCTGACGCGCGGTGTGGGAATCCACAAGGAGCGGCTCACCAGCTTCGAGCTGGCCCTGCGCGAAGCCGGCATTGCGCACCTCAACTTGGTGCGGGTTTCCTCCATCTTCCCCCCGGGCTGCCGCATCGTCAGCCGGGAGGAGGGGCTCGCCGCTTTGGAGGCCGGCGAGATCACCTTCGTGGTCCTTTCCGAAATGAGCACCAACGAGCCGGGGCGGCGCATCGCCGCCTCCATCGGCATCGCCATCCCGGCCGACCCGCGCATGTACGGCTACCTGGCCGAACACCACGCCTACGGGCAGACGGAGCAGGAGGCCGCCGACTACGCCGAGGACTTGGCCGCCGCCATGTTGGCCACCACGCTGGGCATCGCCTTCGACCCGGACAAGGACTACAACGAGCGCAAGGAGCAATACCGCATGGGCGGGCACATCGTGGACAGCACCAGCATCACCCAAACGGCCCAAGGCGCGCCGGGCGGCGTCTGGACAACGGTGATCGCCGCCGCCGTGCTCATTTAGCGGAGGGCTCCGATGCACGGCAGACGGCTTGACCCCGGCCCCATCCCGCCCGACATTCCCGTGACCGCGCTGGTGGACGACTTCTTCCTCGCCTACAACGCCGCCCGCCTGCGAGAAGCCTGTCGTCTCTTCGTCGAACGTATGCTCGCGCCCGACACGACGGTCTGCCTCACCGTGAGCGGGGCGCTCACGCCGGCCGGCTTGGGCCACGCGGCCTTCGTGCCCCTGATTGAGGCCGGC
>JALSKA010000079.1 GCA_026989095.1 Ardenticatenaceae bacterium | reverse complement strand
GGGGGGCTCGCCGTCGTCCCCGCCGTCTTCCTCCTCGGGCGCGGGGGTCTCCGTGGGCGGCGGGGGAGCCGGCGTGCTCGTGGCCGGCGGCGGGGTTGGCGTGCTGGTCGGCCGGGCCGGCGGGCTCTCCTCCTCGTCATCGTCTACGTCGCTGCTGCCCGCGTTGCCGGAGTTGTCAGAGTTACCGGGGGCGTTGCCGTCGCTGCCCGCGTTGCCGGTGCGATTGGTGTCACCGGCGACGCCGGGCTGTGATCCCGGGGCCGCGATTGCCACGTCCTCAGGCGGGGGCGGGGTGGTCGGCGCTGGCGGGGGTGGAGATGGGGCCACGGTCGGCCGGCTCGGGGTGGGCGTGCTCGTCTCGGCGGGGAGCTGCTCCACCACGCCCTGTTCGGGCGTTGTTCCGGTCTCCACCAGGAGCTCTTCCAGCATGGCACGCTCAGTGGGGTCCAAGGTCAGGGCCCGCTTCACTTCCAAGGCCGGCCGGCGCAGGGGGTAGAGGAAATCACCCGGCCGGCTGGAGGCCACGGCGTTGGTGACGACCGAGAGCAGGGTGTAGAGGCTGACGACCGTGACCGCGACGGCCGGCAGGACAACCGCGACGACGCGGGCCCGCCCGACGAGACCTTGCAAGTTCACCATCTGAACCTCCCGGCACTGTTGG
This sequence comes from Ardenticatenaceae bacterium, assembly GCA_026989095.1. Classification (GTDB taxonomy): domain Bacteria; phylum Chloroflexota; class Anaerolineae; order Ardenticatenales; family Ardenticatenaceae; genus WFWG01. The sequence goes on along the minus strand of JALSKA010000079.1, from coordinate 23,069 downwards.
AACCTTCAGGTGTTGGCTTCTGGTGTACAGACGCAGAAATGGGCCGAAGGTAACGGGCAAAACCCCGTTTTGGTTCTACGGCAAGGCGTCCAGGCGTTCCCGCGCCTTCTGGGCCCACTCGGAGGCGGGGGCCTGGGCCACAATGGCCTCAAACTGGGCCTTGGCCCGCTCCACCTCGCCCACGTGCAGGTAGAGGAGGCCCAGATCGTACCGGGCAGATGAGCTCTCGGGCGCCAGAGTGACGGCCTGCTCCAGGGCGGCCACACCCTCCTCCGCCCGCCCGGCCAGCGCATAGGCCCCGCCGAGCCGGTGGTAGAGGAGGGCGGATGTGGCCCCACTGTCCAGGGCCTCCTCCAGGATTGTGATGGCGCCTTCCACGTCCCCTCGATCCAGGGCGAGTTCGGCCAGCTTCACGTAGGCGTCGGCGAAGGTGGCGTCGCCGGCAACGGCCAGGCGCCAGGCGTCCTCGGCCAGATCGGCGTGGCCGGCCGCCAGATGGGCCACGCCCAAGTTGTAGGCGGCTTCGGCCAGGGTGGGGTCGAGCGTGAGGGCTTGCCGGTAGGCGGCGATGGCCTCGTCCACCTTGTTTTGGTGGTAGAGGGCCAAGCCCAGGCTGTTGAAGAGCGTGGCCTCTTCGGGATAGAGGGCTGTGGCACGGCGGAAGAGCGCTTCGGCCTCGGCGTAGCGGCCTGCTTCCAAGGCGGCCACGCCCTCCCGCACCATCCGGTTGACATCGGGCGTGGGCGTGGCGGCCGGCGTGACCGTAGCCGTGGCCGTGGGCGTCACCACGAGGGGGGTGCCGATAACCATCGCCGAGGGCTCAACGGTGGCCAGCTCGTAGAACGAGAGCACCGTGAGCACCAGGGGCAACAGGAGCATGGCCAAGATGCCCGCCGCCGACCGGACGTCCGTGAGCTCCACGGGGCGACCTCCTCACCCCCCGGCGGCCGGCGGGACGGCGACTTGGGCTTGGCGGCCGTATTGCAGGCGGACGAGATGGGCGTAATGGCCCTGTCGCCGCATCAGGCTCTCGTGAGTTCCCGTTTCCACGATCCGGCCGCGTTCTAACACCACGATGAGGTCGGCCTTGCGGATGGTGGAGAGGCGGTGGGCGATGATGAAGGTCGTGCGGCCCCGCATCAGGCGCTCCAGAGCGCCCATGACCAGCTCCTCGGCGTGGGCGTCCAAGGCCGAGGTGGGCTCGTCCAGGATGAGGATGGGCGCGTCCCGCAGGAGCGCCCGGGCAATGGCCACCCGCTGGCGCTGTCCGCCCGAGAGGGTGCCCCCCCGTTCGCCCACCACGGTGTCGTAGCCCTTGGGCAGCCGGCAGATGAACTCGTGGGCGTTGGCGGCCTTGGCCACGGCCACGATCTCCTCCTCCGTGGCGTCCGGCTTGCCGAAGGCGATGTTCTCCCAAATGGTCGTGGCCAGCAGCACGGGCTCCTGGGGCACGATGGCGAACTGGCGGCGCAGGTCGGCCAACTTGATGTGGCGGATGTCGAGCCCGTCGAGGAGAATGCGCCCGGAGGTCACATCGTAGAAGCGCATGAGCAGGCTGGTCAGGGTCGTCTTGCCGGCGCCGGTGCCACCCACCAGGGCCACAACGTGGCCGGCGGGAACGTCGAGGGAGATGTCCTGCAGGACCGGGCGGTCCGGGGCGCTGGGGTAGGCGAAGGTCACCCGCTCCAGGCGAATGTGGCCGCGGGCGCGCGCGAGGGGACGGGCGTCGGGCGCGTCCTCCACGATGTCCGCGTCCAGGATCTTGGCCAGCCGGTCGGCGGCGGCGCCGGCCTTCTGCAACTGGACGGCGATCTTGCTGAAGCGGCGCAGGGGGCGGTACATCTCCTTCAAGTAGGACATGAAGATCAGCAGCTCGCCGACGCTGAACTGGCCCACCAGAATTTGGGCCACGCCGTACCAGATCACCGCCGCCGTCCCGGCCGACTGCACGAAGTCGATCACCGGGCTGAAGGACGCCTCCCAGCGGATGCTCTTCAGGCCGGAGCGGATGCGCTGCTGGCCGTACTCCTCGAACTTGGCCTGCTGATACGCCTCCCGACCGAAGGCTTTCACCTCCCGGATGGCGCTCAGCGTCTCCAAGGTGAGGCTCATCATCTTGCCCTCCTGCTTCCGGGCGGCGCGGGCGCTCTCGCGGATGTTGCGCCGGAACGTGAGGTAAAGGAAGAAGAGGAGGGGCACGTAGGCCAGCACGATGACCGAAAAGCGCCAGTTGATGAAGAGCATGACCACGGTGAAGCCGGCGAACTTGACCGCGTTGACCAGGAACTCGCCCATGCTTCCCACCAGGGCGGCCATGATCCGCCCGGTGTCGTCGGTGACGCGCTTGAGGATGTCGCCGGAGCGGGCCTCATCGAAGAACTGGAGAGGAAGCTGTTGCACCCGGCGGAAGACCTCCGAGCGGAGCAGGAAGGTGGTCTTCTCCTCGATGACGCCGATCACGTACTCGTAGGCGAAGGCCACCGCGCCCTGCAACACGGTGACGCCCAGCAGCGCCACGCCCAACACGGCCGTGAGCACGCGCTGGTCCTGGCCGAATTGGTCCCGAATCCACCCGCCGACCGGGCCGGTGAAGGGCCGGCCGCCGATGACGTTGTCCACAATGAACTTGAGCGGCCAAGGAGCCAGGGCGTCGAGGGCGGCCACCAGCAGGATGAGGAGCATGGAGAGGAAGAGCAGGCCCCCGAAGGGTCGCAGGTAGCGCAGGTAGTAGACGTCGATGCCGATGAGGGGAATCTGGCGCTTCCGGCGCCGTTTTGTTCGGGCCACACGGGGGCGGGAAGCGCTCATACGGCCCTCCCGAGCACACGGTGGCCGGCCACGTGCTCCTGGGCCAGGCGGTAGAGCCCCTCGAAGGTGTGGCGGAGCGCGGGCCGGGTGAGGACGACGTGGAGCAGCCGGAAGAGGGTGGCCGCGTGGTAGAAGTCGAATCGCTGCCAGAAGTGTTCGTCCGGCGGGCACAGGCGGGCGTATGTCTCCAGAAAGGCCCCCACATCCGCGATCAACGCGCCGGCGCGTCCGAAGTGCTCCAGGCCCATGAGGTGCATGTGGGCCACGAAGTTGGCCACGTCAACGGCCGGGTCCCCCGGCGCGGCCAAGTCCAAGTCGATGAGGACCACTCGGTTGCCGTGGAAGAGGAGCTGGCTGTAGTAGAAGTCCCGGTGGACCGGCCTCAACGCCTCGGGCGCCGGCAACGAGCGGCCCCACGAGCACAGGGCATCGTGCATGAGGTGGAGCTCGTGGGCCAAGGCCGGCCGGCGCGCGCACAGGTCCGGAAGCAGCCGGCGCACGTTCTCCAGCTCGTCGGCGGCGCTGTGGGGGGGCCTGAGCAATGCTCGGGGGCCGATGAAGAGGGAAGAGGGCCACTTGACGGCGTGGAATTTGGCCAACGTCTCGGCCGCGCGCAACACCGGCGCGCGCACGTCTGTGATGGTGACCATCTGGTTCAGTGTCGTGCCCGGCGCCCATGCCTGAACCATCATGCGCATCTTGGGCACGTAGGCCAGGGGTTCGGGCACGACAATGCCATCTTCGGCATCGGGGCCGAATCCGTGCTCCCAGAGCCACTGTTGCAGGCGCAGCAGTCGCTCACCCCGCCCGTCGCGAAAGACCTTGCCGACCACGCGCCGGCGCACGGGCTGGCCGTCGGCCCGGGCCGTGCTCTGCAGCTCGTAGAGCAACACACAGCGCCGCCTGGGCTTGTACTTGAGCACCCGAATGCGCGCGATGGCGTCGAGGCGCTCGGGCCCGTCTTCCTGAAAGAGGGGCACGTGACGGGCGAGCAGAGGGCGCGCCAGGTCCGGGCGCGTGGCGCGGTAGAGCCGTTGGCGCAGCTTGGGGTCCATGATGGGGAGTGAGACGCCCCGGTGGTGTGCGCCCTCGCGAGGGGGAGTGGACACCGTTGCCGTCGGACGCCGGAACGCGGGCAGGTGGGGCGCCATGTGGGCCACGATCCGGCGGGCATTGTGTGCCCACGTGAACTCCCGGAGCACGAGCGTGGCGGCCTCCCAGCCCATTCGGCGCGCGCGTGTGGGGTCTTCGACCAGCTCGCGGACCCGCTCGGCCAGGGCCCGGTCGTCGCCAGGCGGGTAGAGGAGCCCGGTGACGCCCGCCTGCACCACGCGGGCGGGCTGGCCGACGTCGGCGGCCACGACCGGCACGCCGCACGCCATGTACTCGAAGAGCTTGAGGGGGGAGAAGTAGAAGCGCTCCACGGCCCCGTGGGGGGAGACGGCCACGTGCATGGCCGCGATGTGCTCGGGCACGTCCTCATGGGGCACCGGCCCTGTGAGGGTCACGTGTGGGGCGAGGCCCATTGCTTCCAAGCGGGCCTCGAGTTCGGCCGACACTTTGCCCACGAGCAGCAGGTGGTATCGCCCGTCCTCGGCCCGCAGGCGAATCAAAGCGCGCAGGAGCGTTTCCACGTCGTGCCAGGGGCGGGGCGTGCCCACGAAGCCCACGACCAGTTTTCCCTCGAGGCCGTACCGGCGACGAATTCGCCCGCCGCGCACGGCAGGATGAAAGCGCGAGGGGTCCACGCCGTTGGGCAGCACGTGGACCCGATCCTCGGCCGCGCCGCGCTCCACCACGTACTCCCGCAGCACTTCCGAGACCACGAAGATGGCACTGGCCGCCCGGAATTGGGCTGCCTCGACGCGGGCGGCCTCCTGGGGGTTGACGAGGCGGCGGTACCGGGCGGCCTCGTCGATGAGCGGGGCGTTCACCTCCAGGGCCAAGGGCAGGCCGGTGGCCTGGCTGAGGCGGGCGCCCACATCGCTCCAGAGGGAATACCGCTCGTAGATGAAGTCGTACTCCTGGCGGGCCAGCTCGTGCTCCAGAACTGCTGTCAGGTGAGCGGCGTACAGGCGGGATCGGCGGTCCCGGCCGGCTTCGCCGTCAGTGCTGTCGGGCGGGGGCGGTTCGGGCACGTGGACGAGGTGGGCCTTGGGGGCAGGGCCGTCGGCCGGGCCCGGTCGGGGCGTGACCAGCGTCACCCTGTGGCCGGCCTCGGCCAGCGCTTGGATGAGCGCTCGCACGTGGACCGATGCTCCCTTGTGGCCCCGCACGGGGATGCCCCGGTCGGCGCAAATGTAGAGGATCTTCATATGGCCTCCAGCGTTTCCTCGAGCGTGGGCGTGGGCAGTCGGGGAAGCGGGGGCATGGCCTCCCGGTCGTTCCCGGAGGCCGGAGGTGTGAGCGCGTTCGGGCGGACGACCGGCTCGGCCAGCCACTCCCGCAGGACAGCCACGTTCTTGCGCACGTCGAAGCACCGCTCTGCCTTGGCCCGGGCTTCGCGGCCCATGCGGGCCCGAAGGTCGGGCTGCTGCAACAGGGAGGCCAGGGCGCCGGCCAGGGCAGCCGGATCGCCGGGGGATACCAGCAGGCCGTTGACCGCGTGATCGATGATCTCGGGGATGCCCACCAGGCGCGTCGAGACCGGGGGGAGCCCGCAGGCCATTGCCTCGAGCAGCACCGTGGGCAGCCCGTCCTGGTTGCCGTCCTCGGCCCGCACGGCCGGCAGCGCGAAGACCGTGGCCTCGCGGTAGGCGCGCCTCACGGCGTGTTGGGGGCGCGGCCCGAGCAGCTTGACCCGCTGCTCCAGTCCCAAGGCGCAGATTTGGGTCTTCAGGCGCTCCCGCAGGGGCCCCTTGCCGATGATGTGGCAGGTGAAGTCCACCCCCCAGTGCTTCAGGAACCCACACGCGGCCACCAACACCTCCAGGCCCTTCTTCTCCACCAGGCGGCCCACGCTCAAAATCAGGTTTTGGTGCCGGCGTTCGGGCTCCGGGGGGCGGAAGAAGCGCAGGTCGATCCCGTTGTGCAGGCGGCGAATGTCGGCCGGCTCGTCTCCCATGAGCTCTTCCAGGTAGGCGCGGTTGAAGTCGCTGACGGTGACCACGAAACGGGCGTGCCGAATCTTGCGGCGCAGCGATTCGGGCCGGACGTTGTGGTGGAAGATGTCCTTGGCGTGGGCTGTGAAGCTGTAGGGCAGGCCGATCATTTTATTGACATAAAATGCCACCGTCGTCGGGCTGCTGGCGAAGTGGGCGTGCAGGGCGTCCACGGGGTGGCGGATGAGGTGGGCGGCGATCACGCCGGCCTGGAGGAAGCGTTTGATGGCGTACCGGTGGCCTCGGGAGAGGGCGAAGGCGCGCGCCTGTCGGTAGGCGTCCGGGAAGGTGCGGTAGACGAGCCTGTGGGCTCTGATCACGCGCTCCGGCTCCATCTGCGGGTACTGGGGCACGTAGACCACGTTGGCCTTCACGCGCGCCACGCTGGCGTGGAACCGGCCGTCGTCGGGCTTGCGCAGCGAGTAGACGCGCACGTCCACGCCCAAGCGTTCCAGCTCCAAGATTTCATTGACGATGAAGGTTTCGGAGAAGCGGGGGTACATCTTGACTAAGTAGGCGATGCGGAGCATGGTCATCCTCCGACGAGAACAGATTCGGCCGTGACCGCGGGCTCGGCTGAGGGGAGGGGCGCGCCTCCTCGCCGGCGCGGGCGTGCGAGGAGCTGGCCGATGACGCGGCTCACTTGGGTGAGGCCATCCACGTTCAACGTGTGGTCCGGCGGTGGCATCTGCATGGCTTCCAGGATCTCCTGCCACAGCCTCTCGGGCGTGAGCTCGTCGGGCCTGATCACGTGGACGAGCCCTCGGCGCACCAAGTGTTCGGCCCGGATGCGCTGTTCGGCGCGGGTGTGCATTCGCGGGATCAGGATGGCGCGCTTGCGCAGCGAGAGGAGTTCGGCCACAGTGTTGTACCCGGCCATGCTGACGACCACGTCTGCGGCGTTCATGTAGCTCAGGAGGTCGGGGGTGAATTCCAGCACGGTGACTTTTCCGGCGGGACAGAGGGATCGGACCTGTCGGCGCTGCCGGTGGGACATGAGAGGGCCGGTGACGACGAGCGTGTGGAACGGTCGCCGCTCGACGGGCAATGCGCTCACCATCTCCAGGCAGATCTTGAGGATGTGGAAGCCGTCCCCGCCGCCCCCGACGGTGACCAACACCAGGGGGAGATCGTCTGTGCCCAGCTCGCGGCGCACGGCCTCGGGGGGGCGCATGGCCTGCTCGAAGCGGATGTACCCGCACGGAATGAGCTTGGCAGCCGCGTGTTCGGACATCTCGTAGGCCCGCACGGGATCGAAGACATCTCGTTGGCCGTAGTAGAGAATGAGGTCGTAGACGGAATCGAGGAGGCGGTAGGTGTCGCGGGCCTGCCACTCCAGCCTTGTGGCTGCCGGGCTGTCCTCGATGTCCCTCATCCCCAACACGATTGTAGTCTCCGGCCGCCACGCCTTGAGATAGCGCAGCGCCGGCAGCAGCTCCCCACAGACCCCATCGGCCACCTTGTCCACGAGCACGATGTCCGGCTTGAAGTGCTGGACGGCTTGGAGAATGAGGTGCTCGCGCCAGGCAATGACCTGCTTGAGGGAGAGGGGCAGGGCGCGGGCCTTGTATTTGCCGCTCGACCGCTTGGTGAGGGCCGGCAGCTTGACCATGTCCAATCGTGGTGGCAGAGCAAAGGCGCCGGCCACCATCGAGCCGGTGACCAGGAGCTGGTAGAGGTTGGGGATGTCGTGGGCCAGCCGGTGTGCAATGGCCAGGCTGCGGCGCAGGTGGCCCAGCCCGTAGGTGTCGTGGGAATAGAGCAAAATTTTGGGTTTCGAGCTCATGTCACCCCCCACACGTTCCGTCGCCGGGTCGAGCACCAACAGGGGCATTCCCTTGCCGTTCAAGGGGACATACGGCCGGCCGGGCAAATGGATACGGTCAAGTGTCGGGGACGTTCAGGGGGGGAGCCGGGGGGAGTGGCCGCGCTCACCCGGCCAGCTCGTCCCTCCACAGCTCCCGGAAGGATCGTTCTGCCAACGCCGGCAGGCGGCGCGGGCGGGCCACGTCCAGGGAGGTGGGGAGGTGGAAGGAGCCGTTGTGAGCGAAGGGGCGCTGGAGCAGGCGAGCCGCGCGCGAGATCGCCTCGGCGAGCCGACGGTGGGCGAGCACGCGGGCGGCCAGGCGCAGGGCGAGGCGTTCGTACCAGGGCGTCAGGCGCTCTTCCACGGCCGTGGCCCTCCACTCCAGCAACAGGCGCGGGATGTCGATGCGGGCCGGGCAGGCGTCCAAGCAGGCCCCACAGAGGGAACTCGCCTCCGGCAGGGCGGGGAACTCACACAGGCCGAAGAGGAGCGGGGCGACCACAGCGCCGATGGGGCCGCTGTAGGGGTTGCCGTAGGCGTGGCCGCCGGCCTCCCGGTAGACCGGACAGACGTTGAGACAGGCTCCACAGCGGATGCACTGCAACAGTTCCTCGAAGGGCGTGCCCAAGGCCCTGCTGCGCCCGTTGTCGAGGATAACGATGTGGACTTCGCGGGGGCCGTCGGGGTCGTCGGGCCGGGCCGGGCCGGTGATGACCGAGGTGTAGACGGACATGGGCTGGCCGGTGGCGCTGCGGGCCAGCAGGGCCAGCCAGACGGCCGCGTCGTCCCACGTGGGCACGATCTTCTCGATGCCCATGATGGCCACGTGGACGGGTGGCGCGCTGGTTACCAGCCGGCCGTTGCCCTCGTTGGTGACCAGTACCACGCTCCCCGTCTCGGCCACGGCCACGTTGACGCCCGAGATGCCCACGCCGGCGGCCAGGAACTTCTCGCGCAGCAGCCGGCGCGCAGTGCTCGTCAACAGGGGGATGTCGTCCGGCGGGAGGGGGCGGCCGGCCTCCCGGCTGAAGAGCTCGGCCACTTGTTGGCGGGTCTTGTGGATGGCCGGCCCGATGATGTGGGATGGGGGCTCGTTGGCGAGCTGGATGATCCACTCGCCCAAGTCTGTTTCCACGGGAGCCACCCCGGCGGCCTCGAGGACATCGTTGAGGTGAATTTCCTCGGCCGTCATGGACTTGCTCTTGACGGCCAAGCTCGCGCCGTGGCGGTGGGCGATTCGCAGCACGGTGTAAGCCGCTTCGGTCGCATCGCGGGCCCAGTGGACGTGTGCGCCGGCCTCTGTGGCCCGCTGTTCAAACACGGTCAGGTGCTCGTCCAAGCGGGCCAGGGTGGCCTCCCGGATGGCCTTGAAGTGATCTCGCAGAGCATCGGCGTCGGGCAGCTCGGCCAGGGCGTCCAGCCTGGCGTGGCGAAAGCGGCCGGTGGCTCCCTCCAGGGCTGCTTGGAGCCTGGGGTCCGCGGCGGCCTTGAGGGCCTGTTCCCGGAACCGGTCTCGTGTGAGGCTCATGGCGTGCCTCCGCGTGGCGTCAGGCTTTCTTCCAGGGCCACGGCCAAGTGTTCGACACGGGGGTGATGGGGCCGACGCAGGCCCCGCATCTGCATAAGACAGCCGGGGTCCGAGGTGACCAGCAGCTCGGCGCCCGTGCGGGCAGCCTGCTCCAGCTTCTCCTCGGTCATGGCGTTGGAGACCTCGGGCATCTTGAGGGAGAAGAGCCCGCCGAAGCCACAGCAGCGGTCCGGCTCTTCCATTTCCACCAGCGTGTGTCCGGCGGCCTCCAAGAGGGCGCGGGGCTCACGGCGCAGGCCCAGCAGGCGGCACATGTGACACGAGTCGTGGTAGGTGATGCGCCGGCCTGCCGTGGTCGGCGGCCGCCAGCCCGCCCTGTGGAACAGGAATTCGCCCAGCTCGAAGGTCTTGGCCGCCAGGGCTTGGGCGCGTTTCTGCCAGCCGGGCCAGGGGGCCAGCACATGCGGGTATTCCACGCGCACCATGCTGGCGCACGAGCCGCTGGGCATCACCACGGCTGGGTACATTTCAAAGATTTCCACCGTGCGCTTGGCCAGCCGGGTTGCTTCCGGGCGGTATCCGGCGTTGTAGAAGGGCTGGCCGCAGCACGTTTGATCCTCGGGAAAACACACCTCGTACCCGGCCGCGCGCAGCAGGCGCACGGCGGCCACGCCAATTTCCGGCATGACCTGATCCACCAGACACGTCACGAAAAGGGCCACACGTTTGTCGGCGCTCATCGGGGCTGCTCTCCTTGTTCCTGTGGTGCCGATGACGCCCGACGGCCGCGGCGGAGGAGCCGCAGGCCGAAGTAGAGGGGCAAGGTGACGAAGAAGACCGGGTAGGCCGTGAGGATGATCACGTAGTTGCGCACGTCCCCGATGCCCTGGCGCACCAGGGCGTCGGCGCGCAGGAAGGCCATGCACCAGAAGAGGAACCCCAGGGCGGCGATGCCCAGCAGGGCGCCACCCAGGTACATGCTCGCCGGCATCCGTTTTTTCGACTTTGGCGCGCTCATCGGACAGGTTACGGGTACATGCGCTCCAACATGCGCGGGAAGGCGATGGTCTCGCGCACGTGGTCCAGCCCGCAGATCCAGGCGATGGTCCGCTCGAGGCCCAGGCCGAAGCCGGCGTGGGGCACGGAGCCGTAGCGGCGCAGGTCCAAATACCACTCGTAAGCGTCACGGGGCAGGCCGTGCTCCTGGAGCCGACGTGCCAACAGCTCCAGCGATGCGGCCCGCTGGCCGCCGCCCACGATCTCGCCGTATCCCTCGGGGGCCAGCAGGTCCACGCTGCGGCACACGTCGGGGCGGCCCGGCACCTCCTCCATGTAGAAAGCCTTGCACTGGGTTGGGTAGTGGTAGACGAAGACGGGCTTCTCGAACTCCTCGCTGATGGCTGTCTCGTGGGGGGCGCCGAAGTCCTCGCCCCAGGGGAACTCCTCGAACCCCTTGCGGCGGAGGAGCTCCACGGCCTCGTCGTAGGAGAGGCGCGGGAAGGGGGGCGTCACCTTCTCCAGCCGGCTCACGTCCCGGTTGAGCCGCGCCTGAAGCTCATGGCGGTGGCGTGTTAGCACCTCGTGTACCACGTGGGCCACGAGCTGTTCGGTCACCTCCATCACGTCTTCGAGGGTGGCGTAGGCCATCTCCGGCTCCACCATCCAGAACTCCGTCAGGTGGCGGCGTGTCTTGGACTTCTCGGCGCGGAAGGTGGGGCCGAAGCAGTAGACCTTGCCCAGGGCGAAGATGTTGGCCTCGTTGTAGAGCTGGCCGCTCTGGGTGAGGTAGGCCGGCTCGCCGAAGTAGTCCACCTCGAAGAGCGTTGTGGTCCCCTCCACGGCGGCGGGCGTGAGGATGGGCGTGTCCACGTTGACGAAGCCGTGGGTGTCCAGCCAGTCGCAGATGGCCCGCTTGACCGTGGCGCGGACGCGGAGGATCGTGGCCTGGCGGGGGCTCCGAATCCAGAGGTGGCGGTGGTGGAGGAGGAAGCCGACGCCATGCTCCTTGGGCTGGATGGGGTAATCGGGCTCGGCGCGGTGCACCACCTCCAAGTCGGTGACTTCGATTTCGTAGCCGCCCGGCGCCCGTGCGTCGGCCCGCACACGTCCGCGCACTACAATGGCCGACTCCTGGGTGAGCCGGTCGGCGGCCTCCCAGGCGGCCTGGGGCACGGCCTTCTTGAACATCACGCCCTGAATGAGGCCCGTGCCGTCGCGGATCATGAGGAACTTGAGCTTGCCCTTGTCAGTGCGGTGGTAGAGCCATCCCTTGATGGTGATCTCGTGGCCCTCGTGGCGGGCCACGTCGGCCACAGGGACCCATGTGCTCATGGTGTGCCTCCTGTTCTCGGACGTGCAACTGGGCGGGCGCCGGGCCGCGGGGCGAGGCGGTCGCGGTGGCGTCACAGCCCGAAGCCGGGCGGGAGCTGGAAGGGCAGGCGGGGCTTCCGCCCACGCCCCTTGCCGGTCATCTCCTTGATCATGCGCTGCATCATGCGGAACTGTTTGAGGAGCAGGTTGACATCCTGGACGGTGGTGCCGCTGCCCCGGGCGATGCGCCGCTTGCGGCTGGCGTTGATGATCTGTGGGTTGCGGCGTTCCTCGCGGGTCATGGAGTTGATGATGGCCTCGATTTTCTTGAGCTCTTTTTCAGTCACGTCGAGGGGAATTTGGTGTTTAAGGCCCGAGAAGCCGGGAATGAGGTCCAGGAGCTGGGTGAGCGGCCCCATTTTCTTGAGCTGTTGGAGTTGTTCGAGGAAATCCTCCAGGTCGAACTTGCCCTCCATGAGCCGCTGTTCCAGCCGCTGGGCCTTCTCCAAGTCCATCGTTTGCTGGGCTTTCTCGACAAGGGTGAGCACGTCGCCCATGCCGAGGATGCGCGAGGCCAGGCGGTCAGGGTGGAAGGGTTCCAGGGCGTCCAACTTCTCGCCCACGCCGAGGAACTTGATGGGCACGCCCGTCACCTTGCGGATGGAGAGGGCCGCGCCGCCCCGGGCGTCGCCGTCCACTTTGGTGAAGACAATGCCGGTGAGCCCCACCCGCTCGTGGAAGGCGCGGGCCACGTTGACGGCCTCCTGGCCGGTCATGGCGTCGGCCACCAGGAGGATCTCGCGGGGCTCCACGCGCCGCTTGATCTCCTCCAGCTCCTGCATGAGTGCCTCGTTCACCTGGAGCCGGCCGGCCGTGTCGATGATCACCACGTCGTGGCCCAGCCGCTTGGCCTGGCGGACGGCCCGTTCGGCGATGTCGGGCGGCGGGGGTTCGACGCCCTCGGCGTGGACGGGGATGTTGAGCTGTTCGCCCAGCACCTGAAGCTGGCGAACCGCGGCCGGCCGGTAGGTGTCGGCGGCCACGAGCAGGGGGCGACGCCCCTGTTTTCGCAGCCAGTTGGCCAGCTTGCCGGCCGTGGTGGTCTTGCCGGAGCCCTGGAGCCCGACCAACATGATCACGGCCGGCGGCGGGCCGTCCACGTTGAGCCGCGACGGTTCTCCCAACAGCTCGACCAGCTCGTCGTGGACGATTTTCACGACCACTTGGGCCGGCGTCAGGCTTTTCAGGATCTCCTCGCCGATGGCCTTTTCCTTGACGCGCCGGACGAAATCCCGCACCACTTTGAAGTTGACGTCGGCCTCCAGGAGCGCGAGCTTGACCTCGCGCATGGCCGCGTCCACGTCCTTCTCGGTCAGCCTTCCCCGCCCGGCCAAGCGCCCGAAGGTGTGTTGCAGTTTCTGGCTGAGCTCGTCGAACATGGTGTCCTTGGTCCTCCCGGAGAGAAAGGGCGCCACGGCCGGCACGGCGACCGGCCGTGGCGCCGCGTGGCGCTCGAGGTTCTACTCGTCCTCGTCCTCGCGTTCACCCAACATCTTGTCCATCATGAGCAGGCCCACCGGCTGATCGCCCACCATGCGCAACTGTTCCACGATCTGGGCGGCCGTGCGTTCCTCCTCCACCTGCTCCGTGATGAACCAGTGGAGCTCCACCTGGGTGGGGTAGTCGTTCTCGCGGACGGCCAGCTCGTAGATGTCGTTGATGTGGCGGGTGACGCGCTGTTCGTGGGCCAAGGCGGCCTCGAAGGCGGCCAGCGGCGACTCGAACTCGGCCGGGGGCTGCTCGATGGCCTGGAGGATGACGCGGCCTCCCCGGTCGTTGACGAAGTCAAACAGGCGCATGGCGTGTTCGACTTCCTCTTCGCTCTGGTGGCGCATCCAGTGGGCGAAGCCGGGCAGGTTCATGGCCTCGAAGTAGGCGGCCATGGAGAGGTACAAGTAGGCGGCGTAGAACTCGCGCCGAATTTGGTCGTTCAACGCTTCTTGAAGGGCTTGGGGAAACATCGTTGACCTCCTAAGGACATCTTAGTCGTGTTCGATTGCCTCTCGTCGGCGATTCCCCGTCACAGGTGCTTTGTGTCCGGGCTCGCCCGGATATTATACACGACAAGGGGCGTTTCCAGAAACGGGCATGGGGTGCTCTGGCTTGGGCTTCACTTGTCGTGCCCTCGCCTTCGCGGTACCATACAGGCCGACACGTGTGGGGCGTCACAGGGCGTCCCCACGGCAATGTATGGTGCCGGGATGAGTCATTGGAGGGGGATGGAGCATGAAGCGCGTGTTGACCATTGCTGGCTCTGACTCAGGCGGCGGGGCCGGCATTCAGGCCGACCTCAAGACTTTCGCGGCGCGCGGCGTCTACGGCACGAGCGCGCTGACGGCCATCACGGCCCAGAACACTGTGGGCGTGCAGGGCGTCTTCGAGCTGCCGGCCGACTTCGTGGCCCGGCAGATCGACTCGGTCATGGAGGACATTGGCGCCGACGCCTGGAAGACGGGCATGTTGTCCAACGCGGAGATCATCGGCGTGGTGGCAGAACGGGCCCGCCACTACGGTGTGGAGAAGCTGGTTGTGGACCCGGTGATGGTGGCCAAGAGCGGAGACCCCCTGTTGCGGCCCGAGGCCCGCGACGCCCTGGTCCGCGAGCTGGTGCCCCTGGCCTACGTGATCACCCCCAACCACTACGAGGCCCAGATGCTCGCCGACATGGAGATACGCACCGTGGCCGACGCGCGGGAAGCTGCGCGCCGCATTCGCGGGATGGGCGCCCGCCACGTGGTGGTCAAGGGCGGCCACTTGCCCGAGGCCGAGGCGCGGGGCGTGGCCGTGGATGTCTTCTTCGACGGCCACACGTGGGCCGAGTTGCCCGCGGACCGCGTGGAGACTCGCAACACGCACGGCACGGGCTGCACCTTTGCCTCGGCCATCGCGGCCGAGCTGGCCAAGGGGCACACACCCCTCGATGCCGTGCGCCGGGCCAAGGCCTACCTGACGGCGGCCCTCCGCGCTGCTGCGGCGCTGCGCATCGGGAGGGGGCACGGCCCGCTCGACCACTTCTTGGGGCGCGAGGTGGAGGTCTCGGCCGAAGGGTGAGGTCTCCTCTGGGAGAGGCGTCACGGGGTGACAGGTGTGAAATGGCCTTGGGCCGACAGGATGGTCTGGTTTCGGCCGCGGCGCTTCGCCTCGTAGAGGGCTCGGTCGGCGGCCTCGTGGAGCTCGGCCGGGCCGCTGTACTCGGGAAAGGCGGCCACGCCACAACTGAAGGTGACTTGGAAGCCCAAGTGACCGGTGCGGTGTTTGATGCGGGCGAATTTCTGGCGCACGTTGTCCAGGGCGCGCGCGCCTTGGGGGCCGTCGGTGTCCAGCAGGATGACGGCGAACTCCTCGCCCCCGTATCGGCCGATGACGTCTGTCTTGCGGAGGTTCTGTTGCAGGACGCGCGAGAGCGTCCGCAGGATGCGGTCGCCGACGAGGTGGCCGTGGGTGTCGTTGACTTGTTTGAAGTGGTCCAAGTCAATCATGGCGAAGGCCAGGCTGGTGCCTTGGCGCCGCGCCCGTTCGATCTCCTTGTGAAGCCGCTCCTCGATGGCCGTGTGGTTCAGCAGCCCCGTGAGCCCGTCCATGAGCGTCAGTTGGCGCAGGATGCGAGATCGTTCCACGCGAATGCGCACCGATTTCACCAGGTGTTGGGGGAGTATGGGCTTCATCAGGAAGTCGTCGCCGCCCAAGCTCATGGCGTCGAGCTGGCGTTCCACGTCGCTTTCGCCCGAGAGGAAGACGATGGGCACTGTGACGAAGGATTCCATCTGGCGGATGACCTTGGCCAGCTCCACTCCCGAGCACTCGGGCATGTAAATGTCCATGAGGATTAGGTCGGGGTTGAACTCCACCAGGACGGGCATAATTTCCAGCGGCTTGGTCACGATTCGGGTGACCATGCCGGCTTCCTTGAGCACGTAGGCGTAGAACTCGGCCACGGCCGGCTCGTCCTCGACGATGAGGATGCGGTATGGGTCCAGGTCGCCGGGCTCGACCAAGCTCTCCAGCCTCTCGATGAGCAGGCCGATGTCCACCGGCTTGGCCAGAAAGGCGTCGCCGCCGGCGCGCACGGCGTCCAAGCGGGTCATCAAATCGTCCTGCGTGGAGACGAAGATGACCGGCACAGGTGAGGAGTGGGCCTGTTGGCGGATGCTCCGCACCCGGTGGAAGAGGGTATCATGGCGGTCGGCGATGTCCAAGTCCACCACGAGAGCTGCGGGCGAGCTGGCGTGGAGGTCTCGCTCCATGAGGTCGTCCTCTGACCAGAGGATGACTTCGTAGCCGAAGTAGCCGAGTTGGGGAATGTCCTGTTTGAATTCCTCGTCCTGGGTGACGATGTAGACCGGGCGGCTTTCTTGTTCAGGGGAGAGGGCGGGCTCGGCGGCGATGACCGGGGGCAAGGCTGAGGCGGTGACAATCACCCGCCTGATTTCCACACAGGCATCTTCGAGCCGGCCGAGGAGCTGTTCCACGTGATTTTCCCACTGGGGGGACGGCAATTGGTGGCGGTCAACGACGGAGGCCAGGGTGTGTTGGAGCTCGTAGGCCATCCGGGCCATCTCGTTGAACCCGAAGACAGCACACGAGCCGGCCATGCTGTAGACCAAGCTGTGGAGGTGGACGAGCGCCCCGTGTTCCCACCCGCCCGCGCGGGCAGCTTCCCACGCTTCGCGGATCTCCTCGAAGCGCCTGGGCAGGAAGGAGACGTAGACGGCGCGCATCTCGCCCAGAGCAGCCTGAATGCGGTTTGAAGGTCCGTGGCGCATGAATGTCCTCCCCTCCTGGTACCAGTATACGCGCAATTGGGACGGTGACAACCCGAACCGGCTTCCGCTAGGAGCGTGCCGGAAGCTGCTCCGGGGGCACCATCTCGTCCCAGTTGGGGCCGACTTTGATGTCCACGCTCAGGGGCACGTTGAGGGCATAGGCGCGGCTCATGTGGGTCGATACCAGCCGGGCCACGGCGTCGAGTTCGGCCTGGGGCACCTCGAAGACGAGTTCGTCGTGGACTTGGAGAATCATGCGAGCTTGGCACCCTTCGGCGTTGAGGGCGCGGTGGACGTTGATCATGGCCAACTTGATGATGTCGGCGGCACTGCCCTGAATGGGGTGGTTGCGGGCGGCCCGCTCGGCAGCACGGCGCAGGTTGGCGTGGGCCCCGCTGTCGGACCGCAGCTCGGGGAAATACCGCCGGCGCCCTAAAATCGTCTCCGTGTACCCCCGCTCTCTTGCCTGCTGCACGACGTGTTCCATGAAGTCAGCTACGGTGGGGAAGTTGGCGAAGTAGCGCTCCAGAAAGGCCTGCGCCTCCTCGCGGGAGATACCCGTGTCGCGGGCCAGGCGCCAGGCGCTCATGCCGTAGAGGAGCCCGAAGTTCACGCGCTTGGCCATGTCGCGCATGGCCGGCGTCACCTCGTCCGGCGGGACGCCGAAGATGGTGGCGGCCGTGGCGCGGTGCACGTCCCCGCCCTGCTCGAAGACTTCGATGAGCTTCGGGTCCCCGCTCAGGTGGGCCAACACGCGCAGCTCGATCTGGGAGTAGTCGGCCGAGAGGAGCACACAGCCGGGAGCGGCCACGAAGGCCCGCCGAATGCGCCGGCCGATCTCCGTGCGGACGGGGATGTTCTGAAGGTTGGGGTTCGACGAGCTGAGGCGGCCCGTCTCCGTGCCGGTCTGGCTGTAGTCGGTGTGAATGCGGCCGGTGGAGGGGTTGACCATGCGGGGCAGTTGTTCCACGTAGGTGGAGAGCAACTTGTTCAGGTGGCGGTGCTCCAACACCAGGTCCACCACCGGATGGAGGCCGCGCAGGGTTTCCAACACGCCGGCGGCCGTGGAGTAGTGGCCCGTCTTAGTGCGGCGGACGCCCCGCGAGCTCAGCCCGAGGTGTTCGAAGAGCACCCGGCTCAACTGGGGCCCGCTGTTGACGTTGAACTCGAATCCCACCAGGCGGAAGATCTCCCGCTCCAGGTCGCGCAGCCGGCCCCTCAGCTCGCTCTCCAGGTCCTGGAGCGCGTGAACGTCCAGGGCCACGCCGGCCAATTCCATCTCCGCCAGGATGGGCACCAGGGGCATTTCCACTTCTGCGAAGAGCTTCCACTGAGCTCTCTCGCGCAGCTCTTGGCCGAGCACGCGGACGAGGCGGGTGGTCATGTCCACGTCGGCGCAAGCGTAGGCGGCGGCCTGCTCGACGGGCACTTGGCCCATGGAAATCTGTTCGGACGGGCGTGAGCCGATGAGGTCGGTGATCGGGGTCATCTCCACGCCCAGCTTCTCGAAGGCCAGGCCCTTGAGGCCGTAGTTGCGGTGGCCGGGGTTGATGAGCCAGGCCGCAATCATGGTGTCGAAATCGACGTTGGTCACGTGGAAGCCGTGCCGGCGCAGCACCAGGAGGTCGAACTTGGCGTTGTGGGCGCGGGCGGGCACGCGGCCGTCGGCCAGGAAGGGGGCGATGCGGGCCTGCACGCGCGCCAGGGGCAGGTTGGGGCTCGTTTCGCCGGGCGCGGTGTGGGCGATGGGAATGTAGAACCCCTCCCCTTCTTGGACCGAAAGGGCCAAGCCCACCAGGCGGGCGCGAACGGCGTCCGTGCTGTCCGTCTCCACGTCGAAGGTGATGAACTCGGCGTTGGCCAAGCGCTCGGCCAGGGCGTCCAGGGCCTCGTCGGTGGCGACGACGTGGTAGGCCACCGGGCGCCTGGATTCGGCGCCCGTGGCCGGCCGGCGCTCCTCTCCTCCGGTCTCTCCGTCGCTGTCGGCCTTGGGCACGCGGGCCACGAGGCTCCTGAACTCCAGCTCGCGGAAGAGGGCCAACACCCGCTCGCGGTCGAAGTCGCGGGTGCGACAGGCGTTCAAGTCAAGCGTGACCGGCACGTCGGTGCGAATGCGGGCCAGATCGCGGCTGAGGAAGGCGATCTCCCGGCCGGCCTCCAAGGCGCGGCGCGCGCGAGGTGGAGTGACCTCCTCCAAGTGGGCGTAGATGGCGTCGAGGGAGCCGTACTTTTGCAGGAGGGCGCGGGCCGTCTTCTGGCCGATGCCCCGCACGCCGGGGATGTTGTCGCTGGGATCGCCCACCAGGGCCTTGTAGTCCACCAGTTGATGGGGGGCCAAGCCGTAGCGCTCCTGCACGCGCTTCTCGTCGTAGATGATCACGTCCGAGAAGCGGCGCCCGCTGGTCATCACCTTGGTGTGGGCGTTGATCAACTGGAAGGCGTCCGTGTCGCCTGTGACGATGAGCGTCTCCACGCCTTGCTGTTCGGCCTGGCGTGCCAGCGTGCCGATCACGTCGTCGGCCTCGAATCCCTCCACGGCGAAGACGGGGATGTTGAAGGCCTCGACGACTTGGCGAATGCGCTCCATCTGGGCCGAGAGCTCCTCCGGCTGTTTGGCACGGTGGCCCTTGTAGTCGGCGAAGGTGTCGTGTCGGAAAGTGCGTCCTACGTCGAAGGTCACGGCGATGTAATCGGGCCGGACGTCGTTGAGCACTTGGAGCAACATGCTGGTGAAGCCGTAGACGGCGTTGGTCAGCTCGCCCTTGCTGGTGGCCATGTTGGCCGGCAGGGCGAAGAAGGCCCGGTAGGCGAGGGCGTGGCCGTCCACGAGCACGAGAAGCGGACGTGTGCGCTCGGTCATCTGGCGTGCTCCCCGGCGGCCCTGCGGACGGCCGCCGTCGTGTTCACGGGTTCTACCACGAGGCGCATCTGTTCCACGGCCAGGACGCGGACTTTGGTGCCGGGCTCCAGGGGGGCGTGGGGTGACGTGGCCGCCCACCGCTCGCCGGAGACGAGCACAATGCCGGTGGGGTCCAGCCGTTCCCGCACCTCGCCGATCTGGCCGACAAGCCCTTCCCGGCCGGTCAGGGGCTGGCGCCGGCGTTCCTTGATGGCAGCGCCAATGGCGAAGGCGAAGAAGCCTCCCAAGGCCAGCGCCACGGTGAGGATCACGCTCCACGACGCTCGCAGGAAACTGGTGTCGAACAGCATGGAGGCGCCCAACACGAAGGCAATCACGCCCCCGAGGGCGAAGACGCCTATGGAAGGCGTGAGCGCCTCGAAGAGGAAGAGGGCGAAGGCCAGGCCGATCAACCCCAGGCCGGCGTAGTTGGCCTCCAGGACGCCCAAAGCGTAAAAGCCCAACAGGAGGGAAATGGCCCCGAAGATGCCGGCCACGTAGCCCCCTGGGTTGTAGAGCTCGATAATGATGGCCGTGCCCCCCAAGGAGAGGAGCAGGAGGGCAATGTTGGGGTTGGCCAACAGGTGCAGGAACTGCTCGGCGAGGTTCATGGCCAGCTCGCGCACGGGGGCGTTGGCCAGGGCGAGCGTCACGGTGCGGCCGCGCACGTCGGCCTGTCGCCCGTCGAGCTGGCGCAGCAGGTCCGCCACGTCGGTCGCGATGGCGTCGATGACGCCCAGCTCGAGGGCCTCGGTCTCGTTGGCGCTGACGGCCTCGCGCACGGCCAGCTCGGCCCATTCCTCGGCCTTGGGGCCCCGGCGGGCCGCGTGGGCGCGGATGGAGGCCACCAGGTCGTTGGTTACTTTGCGGCTGAGGGTGTCGGGAATCTCCTGGCCCTCTGCGGCCACGGGCGAGGCGGCCCCGATGGTGGTCTTGGGGGCCATGGCGGCGAAGTGGGCGGCCAGGACGATAAACGTGCCGGCCGATGCCGCCCGCCCGCCGCTGGGCCAGACGTAGACGGCCACCGGGACGCCGGCGTTGTCGAGCACCTTGACGATTTCGCCCATAATGCCCACGGAGCCGCCCGGGGTGTCGAGCCGCAAGACCACCAACTGGGCCCCAGACGCTTCAGCCTCTCTGAGGCCCCGTTCCAAATATGCCTTCAGCGCCGGTGTGACCGGCCCGCTGGCCGTGAGGACGATGACTTCACCTGCTGTCGGCTCCTGTTCGGCCCGAACTGGCAGGGCGGTTAGGACGAGGAGGATCAGGCCGACAAGGGCCCCTGACGCGAGAAGGATACGCCATTCCGGCCGCCGCATGAGCACCTCCCCCACCATCGTTCACAGGGTTGTACCGGACCTCGGCGGGATTTTGGCCCGCTCCCGGCGATTTGGCAAGCCGGTTCAGCTTGCCACCGGGTTACCACAACACGCGGAGCTGGGCGACGTCCCGCAAGACGATCTGAGGCGTGCCCCGGTAGAGTTGCACCCTGCCGGTGATGGCCACACAGCGTCCCAACAGGTAGGTTTCGGGTGGCTCGGGAAAGTCGTTCCACCGCTCTGGGAAGATGACCACGTAGAAGTATCCCTGGTACGGGTCGTTGGAGTTGAGGAAGACCGCCCGCCCGCTGTTGTACGTGCGGACCACGAAGAAGACGACGGTGGCCGTCTCGCCCACGGCATCGTAGGTGGCTTCAGGGCCAATGGCCCCTTCTACCAAGTCGGGCCGGCACGCCTCGCGTCCCTGTGGCGGGCGGGTGGCCGGGGGAGGCAAAGCGCGGGGCGTGGCTGTGGGGAGAACGCCGGTGCCGGCTTGGCCTGCCCACACGCCGCGCCCTTGGGCCTTGGCGAGGGTTTCCAAGTCCCGCAGCAAGTCGGCGAAGCGGTCGTCGGGGGGCACAATGTTGACGAAGGCGTAGCCCCGGCGGACGAGCTCGGCCTGCACGAAAGTGCCGTCGGGCAGGAAGACCCATCTGAGAAGGCGGCCATACCGGTCCCGGTCGGTGGTGTCGGGCAGCAGCCAGACCACTTGCCCTTCCACGAGCGTGCGGTTGAAGAGGGTGGCCTCCTGGGCCAAGGGTTCGGCCTGGCTCACGTTCGGGTTGCCCGTGGTCTCCGGCGTGTCAACGCCCAAGTAGCGCACGCGCTCCCCGCCCTCGATTTCCACCGTGTCCCCGTCCACGGCGCGGATCACGCGGGCGGTCGGAGGGCCACCGGCCGCCGGCAGGGGCTTGGTGGAGGTCTGTGTGGCCGGCGGAGGGGAGGTCGACGGCGTCCGGTTGATGAGTCCGGCGGCCAAGGCCAAGTTGAGCGCTATCGAGAGGGCCAGGATAACTGTGATGGTCGATTGTCGTCTGGTCATGGGCGCGTGGATTCCTCCTCAGATGGGGCTGTGCCCGTAGGCGCCCCGGTACGCGGGGGGAAGCAGCCGGGCGAGACGGGCCATAATGTGCTCGGTGACGGCCGCGCGCTCTGCCCTGGTGATGGGGCGGCCGGTCGCGCGCGCGACGGTGACAGGGTGCCCCACGCGCACGTGGACATCTCCGCGCCGGCCACGTCGCCAGGCCGCGAGCAGGCGTTCGGTGCCCCAGAGGGCCACCGGCTGCACCGGAACACCGGCCTTGAGGGCCAAGTAGCCCACGCCGGCACGTGCCGGCTCCAGGCGGCCGCTGGGGCTGATGCGCGCCTCGGGGAAGATGACCACTTGCGCGCCGGCCCTCAGCGCCGCCAGCGCGCGGCGGATGGCCGAGCGGTCTGCCCGATCCCGCCGCACGGGGATCGGCGCGTAGAGGCGCAGGAAGGGGGCCAGCCAAGGAAGGCGCCACAAGTCGGCCAAGGCCATGAACTCGGGCAGGCCGGGCAGCGCGTGGAGCAGGATCAGGGGATCGAAGTGGGCGAGGTGGTTGGCGGCCACCAGCGCCGGGGGAGGAACCAAGCGCTGCCTTTCCTGGACGTGTACACGGGCACTCAATGGGACCAGGGCGCGCAAAGCAAACTTGGCCACGCGGCGCCGTAGGCGCAGGGCGGCGGGTGAGGCCACCTTCTCACTCATGTGGTTCACACTCCGAAACAGGGCTTGGACCGGACGGACTTTACCCTCTTGGCCTCCTTGTGGCTCTGCGCGTGGTTGTCCTTCCTTGCCTTGGCTCGGAGGACTTCCACTCACGGGCGAACGGCGAGGGTCGTGAGCCTACGACGAGAGCACTTGGTAGAGGATGCCCAACAGCACGGCCATCTGAGTGACCCAGAAGAGAAAGGCCCAACGGATTTGGGCTGTCTTGGTCTCTTCTATGCGGATGATCATGTCGGCCCGCAGGCGTTCTATCTCTCCGGTGAAGTCGGCGCGCACTTGCTCGGTGTTCACGCGGAGTTCGCCGCGGAGCTGCTCGATTTGCCGGGTGAACTCAGCGCGCATCTGTTCGTTTTCCGCACGGAGCTGCTCGATTTGCCGGGTGAACTCAGCGCGCATCTGTTCGTTTTCCGCACGGAGCTGCTCGATCTGCCGGGTGAACTCGGCGCGGAGCTGCTCGATTTGCCGGGTGAACTCGGCGCGGAGCTGCTCGATTTGCCGGGTGAACTCAGCGCGCACCTGCTCGATTTGTTCGGTGAGGTCGGCGCGCACCTGCTCGATTTGTTCGGTGAGGTCGGCACGCACCTGCTCGATTTGTCCGGTGAGGTTGGTGTGCTCCTCGCGTGCCTGCGCGATTTGTCCGGTGAACTCGGCGCGCACCTGGTCGATTTCCGCACGAATCTGATCGAGTTGCCCGGCAAACTGGACCCGGACCTTCTCGATT
>JALSKA010000078.1 GCA_026989095.1 Ardenticatenaceae bacterium | reverse complement strand
CCGCGCCGCCCACGGCGACGCCCACGCCCACGCCGACGCCGACGCCAACGCCAACGGCCACGGTCGTTATCGGGGGACCTGTGGTGCAACACATTATCTACTTGCCCATCATAACCACGAACGATCCGGTCTCCCCGGCCGTGTGTGAAAGTATCCCTTGGGGATGCCGGCGTTGACGTGGAATCATCTCCCTTTCCCTCTCCGCTCGGGCGTGGAGGAAGAAGTCCGACTTCCTCCACGCCCACACGTTTGTGGAGGAGGGCTCGGCTCCGGGCAGGAGGACAAGGGGCGAGGGACAGATGGGGCCGAGGGTGAGGGAACGCCGGCGGAGCGAAAGAAGGCGGCTAGTGCAAGGGACCCACGACGGCCTCGACAGCCGCGCGCAGCCTCCCGGTGACGATGAGCTCCCTGGCAGCGCGGATGTCGGGCGCCACAATGCGGTCGCGCTCCAGAGGTGGCACCACAGCGCGCAATGCCTCGAGGGCCGCCTTGACGCCGGGCCCCGGTTCCAAGGGCTTGTGGAAGTCGAGGGCTTGGGCGGCATTGACCAGCTCGATGGCCAGCACCCACCGCGCGTTCTCGAGCACCTGGCGCGCTTGACGGGCCGCGGTCATGCCCATGGAGACGTGGTCCTCCTGGTTGGCGCTGGTGGGGATGGAGTCGGCCGAGGCGGGGTGAGCCAGCACCTTGTTCTCCGACACCAGGCTTGCCGCCGTGTACTGGGAGATCATCAGGCCGGAGTTGAGCCCGCCCTGGCGGGCCAAGAAGGCCGGCAGCCCGGAGAGGGCCGGGTCGAGCATGTGCTCCACCCGCCGCTCGCTGATGTTGGCCAGCTCGGCGATGGCCACTTTGGCGTAATCCATGGCCAGGGCAATGGGTTGGCCGTGGAAGTTGCCGGCCGAGATCACCTCGTCATCGTCCGCGAAGACCAGGGGGTTGTCGGTGACGCTGTTGAGCTCCCGTTCGACCACTTCCCGCACGTGGGCCAGGGCGTCGCGGCTGGCGCCGTGAACCTGCGGGATACAGCGGAGGGAGTAGGCGTCCTGAACTTTGTCGCAGTTGGCGTGGGAGGCGTGAATGGGGCTGTTGGCCCCCAGTTTGCGGACATTCTCGGCCACGAGGGCGGCGCCGGGGTGAGGGCGCACGGCCACCACGCGCGGGTCAAAGGGGCGCAGGCTGCCCTTGAGGGCTTCCAGGCTCATGGCGCCGGCGATGTCGGCCACGGTGCAGAGCTCCCGCGCGTCGTGGACCACCAGGGCGGCGATGGCGGTCATGGCCTGAGTGCCGTTGATGAGCGCCACACCTTCCTTGGCCTCCAAGGTGAGTGGTTCCAGCCCTGCCGCTCGCATCGCTTCCGCGCCCGAAAGCACCTTCCCCCGATGTTCGGCTTCTCCCTCGCCTATGAGGGGGAGGCTCATGTGGGCGAGGGGAGCCAAATCGCCGCTGGCGCCCACTGAGCCTTGGGCCGGCACAATCGGGTGGACGCCCCGGTTGAGCATGGCCAGCAAGAGTTCCACCACCTGCTCGCGCACACCGCTGTGTCCCAAGGCCAGACTCTGGGCGCGCAGCACCATCATGGCCCGCACGACCTCGGTGGGAAGCGGCGGGCCCACCCCCATCGCGTGGGAGAGCAACACGTTGCGCTGGAGCTGCCGCGTGTCCTCCGGGCTGATGCGCACTTGGGCGAATTTGCCGAAGCCCGTGGTCACGCCGTAGACGACGCGGTTTTCCTCCAGCAGGCGTTCCACGTAGCGCCGGCTGGCGCGCACGGCCTCCCGCGCTTCCTCGCTCAAGGCCACCGGCGCGCCCTCGCGGGCTACCCGCACCACGTCCTCGACGGAGAGCTTCGTGCCGACCAACACGGGGGAAACGGACATGTGAACCTCCCGTCCTGTGGGTTGGAGATGTCTTCTGGGCAGGACTCCCTTGGCCCGCCCGAGCTCACATGGGCTCCTCTGTTCACTCCCGCCGATGTCCCTCCAGGCAAACCACCCCGTCGGGGCCCACGGTGGCAGCGTGGCGTATTCCGGCCGGCAAGTCCAAACGGTCGCCGGCGCGGAGGGTGAGGTCCTCGCCGGTTTCCGGCAGGTGGAAGGTGATGCTCCCACGCACCACGTAGATGACTTTGTGATAGGGGTGGGCGTGAACGCCGTACACGTCGCCCGGCGCGTTTCCCCACCGGTAGGGGTTCAGGCCCTCGCGGGCAAAGCGGGCCCGCAGCTCCTCCTCGGTGGGCAGGGTTGTTCCCTCCCAAGGTGTCACGTGAGCACGTGGTGATCTCATAGCATTTCCTCCTCCACAATGATGTGGGCAATCAGGTCGTCGGCACCCAACGTGTAGGCCAGATCGCGCCAGTCACGGCTGTTGAGCACGAGCAGGTGGGCGCGACATCCCGGCTCCAGTCGTCCGCGGTCCTGGAGCCCCAGGGCCGCGGCCGCGTTGACGGTGGCGGCCACGAGGGCCTCGGCCGGCGTCAGCCCGTTGAGGCGAACGGCCAGCGCGAGGGCCAATTGGGCGGAGAAGAGGGGGCTCGAGCCCGGGTTGAGGTCCGTGCCCACGGCCACGGCTGCGCCGGCGTCCACCAACGCACGGCCGGGTGCCGGCGGAAGGCCCAAGTGCAGGCTCACGCCCGGCAGGATGGTGGCCACAGTGGAGCTTGAAGCCAGCGCTGCAATCTGGGCCTCGCCCGAGGCTTCGAGGTGATCGACGGAAAGAGCGCCGAGGCGCACGCCCAGCTCCACACCTCCTATGGCGTGGAATTGGTCGGCGTGAAGCTTGACGGCCAGCCCGTGGGCCAGGGCAGCCCGCAGGACCCGTTCGGCCTCGGCCACGCTGAAGGCTTCCCGTTCCACGAAGATGTCCACGGCTTGGGCCAGCCCCTCGCGCGCCACGGTGGGGAGGAGGCGGCCGATCACGGCCTCCACGTAGGTGTCACGCTCTTCCTTCGGCGGCACGTGGACGAGCAGCGTGGGCACCACGTGAGACTCCACCTCCTGGTGTAACCGGCCAATGACTCGCAACAGCCTCAGCTCGGCCTCGATCTCCAGGCCGTATCCCGATTTGACTTCCACCGTCGTGGCGCCGGACCGCGCCAATCGGCGCAGGCGCCCGGCAGCCAGGGCGATCAGGGCCGCATCGTCGGCGTCATTCGTCCGGCGCACGGTGTGGTAGATGCCGCCGCCGGCGGCCAGGATCTCCTCGTAGGCCGTGCCGCGGGCGCGGGCCTCGAAGTCATCCAGGCGGTCGCCGGCCCAGACGGCGTGGGTGTGGGGGTCCACCAGGCCGGGCAGAACCACCCGCCCTCCCACGTCCACTTCGCCGTCGGCCTGGCCGGACCACTCGGCCCGTGGCCCCACCCAGATGATGTGCCCCCCGCGCACGGCCAGCGCGGCGTCGGGCAGGCGGCGCACGTGGCCGTGGGCTGGGCCCCGGCGGGGCCCCGGGCCCACCGGGGTCACCAGCTCGCCGATGTTGGTGACGAGGACTGTGGGCGCTTGGCTCATGGGCTTGGCTCCCCGAAGGTGGCCAGCAGCACTTCCACAAGAAGCCGCGCGGCCGTGAGGGCACAGGTACCCGAGTGGTCCAGGTGCGGGGTCATCTCGACGAGGTCCACGCCCACCAGGCGGTTGCTGCGCGCCACGAGTCGGATGATCGTGGCAGCCTCGGCGAACGTGAGGCCGTCGGGCTCGGGGCTGCTGGTGGCGGGAAAGGTGGCCGGGTCGAGGGCGTCCACGTCGAAGGAGAGGTAGACGGGCCGGTTCACGGGCAGGACGGTTTTCAAGTCGAGTGCGGCCATTTCATCGCGAAAGACGAGGCGATGGCCACGTTTCCGGGCCGCTTCCACGGCCTCGCGGTCGAAGCGCACGCCCCGCAGCCCGAGCGTGACCACGTGGCGCAGGTTGGGAAGCGCTTCGGCCGCGCGGCGGAAGGGGCTGGAGTTGGAGTAGCGCGTGCCATTCCGCACGTCGGTGAAGTCCAAGTGGGCGTCCACGTGAACCACGTGGAGTT
>JALSKA010000077.1 GCA_026989095.1 Ardenticatenaceae bacterium | reverse complement strand
TCGTCATTGATCTCTCCGCCGACCACCGCCTGCGCGATCCCGAGGCATACCGTCGCTGGTATGGCCAGGAGCACCAGGCCCCCCACTTGCTGGAAGAAGCCGTCTACGGCCTGACCGAGTGGACCAGGGAAGCCCTCCGCTCCGCGCGCCTGATCGCCAACCCGGGCTGTTATCCCACGAGCATCCTCTTGGCCTTGGCCCCTCTGCTCCGCGCCGGGCTCCTCGACGGGGTGGCCGTCATTGCCGACAGCAAGAGCGGCGTGAGCGGCGCCGGGCGCAGTCCCAAACGTTCCTCCCTCTTCGTGGAGGTCAACGAGAATTTGAAGCCCTACAACATCGGCCACGTCCACCGCCACGTGGCCGAAATCGAGCAGATGTCCCGCGACTTGGGCGCGGGCCGAGCGCCGGCCCGTTTCGTCTTCTCGCCCCACCTGCTGCCCGTGTCGCGCGGCATTCTGAGCACCATCTACGTGCCCTGGCCAGACGGGTGGCGGGAAGGTGAGCTCCGCGCCCTCTACGCCGAAGCTTACGCCGGCGAACCCTTCGTCTGGCTCCTCCCCCCAGGGCAGACGGCCACGCTGGCCCACACGGTCCACACCAACCGGTGTGCCATAAGCCTTCACCCTGTCCAAGACCAGGGCCACCTCATCGTCGTCAGCACCATCGACAATTTGGTCAAGGGGGCGGCAGGCCAAGCCGTGCAGAACATGAACGTGCGCTTTGGGCTGGAGGAGACAAGCGGCCTGGTGTCGTTGTCCAACAGGAGGGGAGACTGTGTTGGTGATTAAAGTGAGCGGCAGCGAACTCGACAGCCCCCGCTTCTTGGAGGAGTTGGCCAAGGTGATCGCCCACCTGCCCGGCCGTCCGGTGCTCGTCCACGGGGGCGGCAAGGGCACCAGCGCGCTGGCTGCCCGCCTGGGCGTGCGGAGTCGCTTCGTGGAGGGCCTGCGGGTGACCGACGATGAGACGCTCGACGTGGTGGTCATGGGACTGGTGGGCAAGGCCAGCACGCAGCTCGTGCTGGCCTTGGTCAACGCCGGCGTGCCGGCCCTGGGGCTCAGCGGCGTGGACGCGGGGCTGGTCACTGTGGAGAAGCTCGTCCACGCCGGCGGCGACTTGGGCTGGGTGGGAAAGCCGGTGGCCGTCAACGCCGGGCGGTTGCAGGCCCTCCTGGAGGCTGGCTTCGTGCCCTGCTTGGCTCCCGTCTCCCGCAGCGCTGACGGCAAGCTCTACAACGTGAACGCCGACCACGTGGCCCAAGCCGTGGCCGCCGGGCTTGGCGCCGAGGCCCTCGTCTTCCTCACCAATGTGCCCGGCGTGCTGGCCGACGGCGAACGCCTCCCCCGCCTGACTCCCCCACAGGTGGAGAGGTTGATTGAGGAGGGCACCATCAGGGACGGCATGATCCCCAAAGTGCGCTCCGCGTGCCGGGCCATCGGGGCCGGCGTGCGGGCCGTCGTCATCACCGACTTGGCCGGGCTGCGGGCCTGGGCCCACGGCGAGCCGGCCGGCACGCGCATCGTGGCCGAGTAGAGCGTGAAAGTGAAGAGAGGAGGAACGCCCCATGGACATCACGCCCCGGGAGGTGATCGAGCTGGAAGCGCGGCACATCGCCCCCACCTACAGGCGCCCGCCCATTGTCTTCGAGCGGGGCGAGGGGGTCTGGCTGTACGACGCCGAGGGCAAGGCCTACCTCGACTTCGTGGCCGGCATTGCCGTCAACGCCCTGGGTTACGGCCACCCCGAAATGCTGGCCACCTTGGAAGCCCAAGCCCGCCGGCTCATTCACGTGAGCAACCTCTACCACACAGTTCCCCACGTGCTCCTGGCCCGCGACCTGTGTGAATCCAGCTTCGCCGACCGCGTCTTCTTCTGCAACAGCGGCACGGAGGCCAACGAGGGCGCCCTCAAGTTCGCCCGCAAGTGGGCCCGAGTCCGCTCCGGCCACGAGGAGAAGTACGAAATCGTCGCCTTCTCCCGCGCCTTCCACGGCCGTTCCATGGGCGCCCTGGCCGTCACGGCCAACGAGAAGTACCGCACGCCCTTCGAGCCCCTCGTCCCCGGCGTGCGGTGGGCCACCTTCAACGACCTGGAGAGCGCCCGCCGGGTGATCGGCCCCCGCACGGCCGCCGTCATCGTGGAGCCTGTCCAGGGGGAGGGGGGCGTCTTCCCGGCCACCCGCGAGTTCCTGGAGGGCCTGCGTGCCCTCTGCGACGAGCACGGCGCGGCCCTCATCTTCGACGAGGTGCAGTGTGGCCTGGGGCGCACGGGCACTCTGTGGGCCTACGAGCAGTACGGCGTGGCCCCCGACATCATGACGCTGGCCAAGCCCCTCGGGGGCGGATTGCCCATCGGCGCCATCCTGATGACCGAGGAGATCGCCGACGTTCTGGCCCCCGGCGACCACGGGAGCACCTTCGCCGCCAGCCCCCTCGTCACCGCCGTGGCCCGCACCGTCTTTCGCACCATCTGCCAGCCCGACTTTCTCGACCACGTGCGCCGCGTGGGGGCCTATCTAGGAGAGCGACTCCACGAGCTGGCCCGCCGTTTTCCCGCCCTGGTGAAAGAGGTGCGCGGCCTGGGGCTGATGTGGGGCCTCGAGCTGGCCGATGGCCTACAACCTTCCGACGTGGTGGAGGCCGGCTATCGGCACGGCCTCGTCGTGGCTCCCACTGGCCACAACACCGTGCGGCTCGTGCCACCCCTCATCGTCCAGGCCGAACACGTGGACACGGCCGTGGCCGCCTTGGAGGCCGTCTTCGAGCACGTGGGCCGGGCCGGCGGCAAGTCGAGCGCGTGATGGGAACTGGGAAAGGAGCGGCACCATGATTACCGTTCGCAAAGCCCGCCTGGGCGACGCGGAACAGATCGCCCAACTGGTCAACCACTTCGCCGCCCAAGGGCTCATGCTCCCCAAGAACATCCTGGACGTGTACGAGCACATTCGGGAGTACGTGGTGGCCGAGGACGAGGGCGGGCGCGTGGTGGGCTGTGGCGCCCTGCGCCTCATGTGGCACGACCTGGGCGAGATCCGCTCGCTGGCCGTCTCCGAGCAGGCGCAAGGACAGGGTGTGGGGCGCCGCATTGTGGAGAAGTTGCTCGAGGAGGCCCGCGAGCTGGAGCTGGCCCGCGTCTTTGCCCTCACCTACCAGGTGCCCTTCTTCGAGAAGCTGGGGTTTCGCGTCGTGCCCAAGGCGATCTTTCCCCAGAAGGTGTGGCTGGACTGCCAGCTCTGTCCCAAGCGCCACTGTTGCGACGAGACTGCCATGATCCTCGTCCTGGACGAGGAGCGGGCCGCGGAGGCAGCCCAGGAGTGGGTGGAGCTGCCCTTCGAGGGCGTTGGGCCGGGTGACCGGGCGGAGGCGGCCGCATGACGGAGCGTTCCTTCGAGGAGCACCTGGCCCGCGCGCGGGAGCTGGCCGGCCGCACCGCCCTCCTCGGCGACCCCTCCGTGCTGGAGGTGTTGCGACAGGCCCGCCGCGCCGCGCGCACCTCCCACGAGGAGGCCCACGTCCTGTTGCTGGAGGCCCGGTGGCTGGCCCGGGCCGGCCGGGAGGCCGAGGCCCAAGTGGTGCTGGAGACGGCTCAGGGCATGGCCGGCGGCGAGGCCGCCATCATGGCCGACGTGGCCGCCCTGCGGGCCCACCTCTTGGCCCGACGGGGCAAGCTCCTGGCCGCCCACGAACACGCCCACCAGGCCCTCCGCTTCAACCCGGCCCACGTGGAGGCGCACCTGGTGCTCGCCCAAGTGGCCTTCCGGCTCAACGAGCCCCGCCGGGCCGTGGCCCTCTACCGGGAGGTGATCCTCCTCTTGCCGGCCGACGAGCGGCCCGCGGCCCACTTGGCCCTGGCCGAGGGCTATCGCCGCATGGGGCTGCCGGCCCTGGCCCGCCTTCACGCCCGCGTGGCCTTGGCGGGCGAGCTTGCCCCCGCACAGCGCTGGCGGGCCCTCTTCCTGCGGCTCACGAGCCTCCACCGCGCTGTTGGAGGAGCACTCCTCCTGGTTACCGCCACC
>JALSKA010000076.1 GCA_026989095.1 Ardenticatenaceae bacterium | reverse complement strand
CACGGTGGGCCAGCTGGCGGCCCACCGTGAACCAGAAGAGCACCAGCGTGGGGGTAAACCCCAGAAAGGCGTCCACCACGCCGTGGACCAGCCAGGCCCCTACGGCCAGCGCCACCCCGTGCGCCCACGGTGTGGTCGTCCTCCGCAACACGGTCCAGATCAAGGCCACCAGCCGCCACACCACCAACCCGAAGGCCGCCAACCCCAGCCATCCTGTTGTCGCCAGGAGTTCCAAGTAGAGGTTGTTGGCGTGGATGCCCTGATTCCAGCGCTCGTACCCCAAGTAGGCCCCGTAGCGCAGCCGAAAGGAGTCGGGCCCGAACCCCAGGAGAGGGCGCTCGCGCGCCATCAGCCACGCCGCGCGCCAGAGCTCCGGCCGTTCGGGAATGGGCACGCCCACGTGGTTGGGGGTGGGAAATGGCGTCGGGCTCCACCCCTCGACGGCCTTGGGCGCCCCCTCCACAACGAGGCGAGTGGTGGCCGTGGGGCTCCCCTTCCAACTGAACCACAGAAGCCCCTCGTACACCAGGTCCCATTCGACCACGTAGCGCCCGGGCTCGGGGGGAGCCCAGAGCCCCGCGCGGAGCGTCACCTCGCCGCCGGGGGGCACGGGCTCCTCCAAGGGCGTGCGCAGGCCATCGTAGGTGACGCCCGTGCCGTCGGCGCGGCGCAGGTGGTAGCCCAGGGCGAGCCCCTCCGGCGCCCAAGGGCGCACGCCGGCGTTGCGCACGGTGACGGTGGCCTCGATCTGTTGGCCGGGTTCGGCCCACAGCTCCCCGGGCACACGGTATTCGGCCACGTACCAGGTGCGGTCGGTTTCGGTGCGCAGCCGCCACACCAGCTCCGGCCTGATCAACAACGTGGTGGCCGCCACGGTGACGAGGGCCCCTCCGGCCAGGGCGACGGCCGGCGCCCACGTGCGAAGTCGCCCCACGGCCACGAGCCCCCACGTCAACAGCGCCAACGCGAGGCTCACCATGGCGCCGCGGCTCAAGGTGAACACCAGCGCGACGAGCGTGGCGGCCAAGCCCAAGGCTGTCAGCGGACGCCTGCGGGGGGACGTGTGCAACGTCCACGCCAACCAGAGGAGGGCGACCATTTCCAGCACGACGCCGGCGATGGTGGCGTAGGGCAAGGTGCCGCTCACGCGGCGAAACTCGCCGACCCACGTGGGAGCCACCTTGAAAGCGCCCAGCCACGAGGCAACCGGCTCGATCCGCCCGGCCTCGGCCAGGCCGGTCATGGCAACTACCAGGCCGCCAAGGGCCAGGGCCCGGCTCAACACCTCTCGCCGCCCGAGCGTGGGGGCGGAGGCTACGTCGTAGACAGCCCAGCCCACCAGGGCTCCCAGTCCCACCTTGAGAGTGAAGCGCACGGCGTTGAGCCGCTCTTCCGGCGCCAGGAGGGCAGCCAGAGCCATGACGATCATCCAGAGGAAGACGGCGCGCCCTATCCCGGCCGGCCAGCGCGGACGACGCCGACACAGCACCGCCCACCCGCCCCACGCGAGGACGGCGGCCACCATGGCCAGCTCCACGTTGGTCATTGCCCCCCACTGCCCGAAGGTGAACAGAGGGCGACGCCACTCCAACGCGAAGGTGAGGGCCAGCCCTCCCAAGAGCAACACGGTGACCCGTTCGCCCACCCTCTCCAGGCTCACACCTCTTCCCGCCCTCCTCACTTCTCTGACGCCGATGGCCGGAGCTCCCTCATATCATGCCGTCACCCAACATACGCACCAGGGAGGGCGGTTGGATGAACGCCTTGGACCACGTTCCACCGGGGGCTCACCCTCCTCTGATGGTCGCGCCCAAGGTGCGGTGGAGCGCGCTCACGATGTGCTCGCGGATGCGGGCCACGTCTTCGTCTGTGAGGGTGCGGTCGGCCGCTTGGTAGTGGAGGCGATAGGCCAAGCTCTTGTGGCCGGGCGGCAACGGTTCACCCCGGTACACGTCGAAGAGGCGAATGTGGCCCAGCCACTCCCCGCCCGCCTGGCGGATCACCCGCTCCACCTCGGCGGCGGGCGTCTCCTCGGACACGACGACGGCCAGATCTTGAATGACGGCCGGGTAGCGCGGCACAGCCTCGACGCGGTAGGAGTCGGGCACGGCCTCGAGCAACGGGTGCAAGGCGATCTCCAACAGGGCAAGGCGGCGGGCCGGGAGGTCGTTGGCCTCGCGCACCAGAGGGTGCATCTCGCCGATGATCCCGATGGGCCGGCCGTCGAGCTCAACGGCGGCCGAGCGGCCGGGCTGGAGCGTGGGGTGTTCGGCGGGCACCAGGCGCACGCGATCGCCCAGGTGAAGGTGGTGGCAGAGGGCGTCGAGAACCCCCTTGGCCGCGAAGAAGTCCGCCTCTGCCGGCTCCGGCTCCAGCCAAGAGGGGGAGCGCACCGGACCGGTGAGGGCCACCCCAAGGCGAAGCTCCTCCTCGGGCAACAACTCGCCCGGCGCGGGCAGGTAGACTCGCCCTATCTCGAAGAGCATCACCCGGTCACGGTGGTGAACGTTGCGGCGCACCGCCTCCACCAAGCTCACCAGCAGGGTGCGGCGCATGACGCGGCGCTCGGCCGAGGTGGGGTTGAGCAGCCGCACGTAGGCGTCGTCGGGGAGCAGCCGGCCGTCCAAGCGCAGTCGCGCCTCGGCCTCCGGGGTGGTGAGGGCGTAGCTGATGATCTCCTGCAAGCCCAGGCCGACCATGAGATCGCCCACGCGCGCCTCGAGCTCCCGCAGCCGATCCGGTCTCATGGGGGGGAGCTCATCGGCCATGAGGGTGCTGGGCAGCGTGTCGAGCCCCACCACGCGGACGATTTCCTCGGTGATGTCGGCCGGCCCGGCAATGTCCAGGCGGTGGTCGGGCTGGGTCACCACGAAGTGGCGCGGCCCACGTCGCTCGACCTTGAACTCCAGGCGCTCCAAAATGTCGGCCACCTCGTCGGGGTCGAGGGGCATGCCCAACAGGTGTTCGCCGAAGTCCAGGTCGAATTCCACGGTGACCGCCGGCGGGGGGGTCGGGTAGTTGTCCACCACGCCGTCGGCAATGGTGCCGCCGGCCAGCTCGTGCATGAGGCGGGCGGCCCGGCGGTTGCCCTCCAGGGCCAAGGCGGGGTGAACGCCCCGGCTGAAGCGGGCCGCGGCCTCGGAGAAGATGCCCAGCCGGCGCGACGTGCGGCGAATGCTGATGAAGTCCCAGGAGGCCGCTTCCAAGAGGACGTGGCGCGTGGCATCGCTCACCTCCGTCTCGGCGCCGCCCATGATGCCGGCAATGCTGAGGATGCCGGCCGTGTCGGTAACCAAAATGTCGTCAGGGGTCAGGAGGCGCTCCACGCCGTCAAGGGTGACCAGGCGCTCCCCCTCCCGCGCCTGGCGCATGATGATGCGGGGCGCCTCGTGGCCGCTGCGCCGCGCGCGCTCCACCAGTTTGTCGTAGTCGAAGGCGTGCAGCGGCTCTCCCAACTCGAGCATCACGTAGTTGGTGATGTCCACGATGTTGTTGATGGGCCTCATGCCGGCCAGTCGGAGGCGCCTCTGCATCCAGGCCGGGGAAGGGCCCACCTGCACGTCGGTGATGAGGGCAGCGACGAAACGGTGGCATCGGCGGGGATCGCGAATTTCGATTTCCACCTTTCCGGCCACAGGCTCTCCTGTGCGCTCCCACGCCGTCGGCGGGTGCCGGAGGGGCCGGCGGTAGAGGGCGGCAACCTCACGGGCCACGCCAAGGATGTTCATGCAGCGGGCGATGTTGGGAAGGATGTCGATCTCCAGCACGGTGTCACCGAGCCACTCCCGCAAGGGTGTGCCCACGGGAGCCTCTGGCTCCAGCTCCAGGATGCCCTCGTGTTCGTCGCTCAGGCCCAGCTCCCGCTCGCTGAGGACCATGCCCTGGGAGGGCACGCCCCGAATGGCACGGGGCTCGAGCACCATCTTCTCGCGGGCCTCGCTGTAGCCGTTGATGATGGTGGCGCCGGCCAGGGCGAAGGCCACCTTCATGTCGGGGCGCACGTTCGGGGCGCCGGTGACCACGGTGAGGGGCTCG
>JALSKA010000075.1 GCA_026989095.1 Ardenticatenaceae bacterium | reverse complement strand
ATCTACACCAAGGAAATGCTCTTGGTCCCGCCGCCGCCGGGCGTGCCGGGCACCCCACAGCGCACCGCGGCCCCGCCGCCCCAGGACATGGAGGCGCCGGTGAGCAACCCGCAGCGCGTCGAGCGCACGCCCCCGGGCGGCTACATCACCAGCTACGTGCCGGTGAGTGTGGTGAGCGAAGACGTGCGCCCGTGGCTGCTCAACCCCGTTGACGAGGACGAGGCCGAAGCTCACCCGGCGGGGCAGGCTGCAGGCGAGGGAAGAGCATGAGCGCACAATTCGTGATCTTCGGGCTGTTGGCCGTCACGTCCGTGGCCACGGCGCTGGCCATGATCTTCTCCCGCAACGCCGTCCACGGCGTGCTCTTCATGGTGGGCAACTTTGCCGCCGTGGCGTTGCTCTACGTCCTTCTGGGCTCCCCCTTCCTGGCGGCGGTCCAAATTCTCGTCTACGCCGGCGCCATCATGGTGCTCTTCCTCTTCGTGGTGATGCTCATGGGCCCCGAGCCGGCCCCCCTGTGGGAGCACATCCCCGGCCAGCGCCCGTTGGCATTGCTCTTCGGCCTCCTGTTGGCCGCGGGCCTCATCGCCGCCGTCAACGTGGAGGAGCTGACCGGCGTTCCCGGGATCATGAGCCAGGAGGTGCTGGAGCGCTTGGGGCAGCCCACGGCCCTGGCCCAAACGCTCTTCGAGCGATACCTGCTCCCCTTCGAGGTGACTTCCCTGTTGCTGCTCATCGGCATGATCGGCGCCGTGGTCCTGGCCAAGCGGGAGAAGCATGAGCTGCAGGCCGAACGGGCGCCGCGTGAGGGAGGGGCAGAATGATAGTCCCGGTTTCCTACTATCTGGTCTTGGGCGCGATTCTGTTCAGCATTGGCGTCACCGGCGTGCTCCTGCGCCGCAACGCCATCATGGTCTTCATGTCCATTGAGCTGAT
Source organism: Ardenticatenaceae bacterium (assembly GCA_026989095.1). Taxonomy (GTDB): domain Bacteria; phylum Chloroflexota; class Anaerolineae; order Ardenticatenales; family Ardenticatenaceae; genus WFWG01. The sequence goes on along the minus strand of JALSKA010000075.1, from coordinate 80,415 downwards.
GCTCAACGCGGTGAACCTCTCCTTCGTGGCCATGTCCAGGGCCTTGGACTCGCTCGACGGCCAAGTCTTCGTCTTCTTCGTCATGACCGTAGCCGCTGCTGAGGTGGCGGTGGGGTTGGCCCTCATTGTGGCCATCTTCCGCTCCCTGGGCTCGGCCGACGTGGACGACGCCCACGTGCTGAAGGGATAAACGCCGTCTCAACTTCGCCTTCGAGGTGTTTCGTATGGAAACCTTGCTTTGGGCTCTCCTGCTCGTTCCACTCGCCGGCGCTGTCGTCAACGTCCTGCTGGGGCGCCGACTGCCCCGTCAGGTCGCCGGCTGGCTGGCCTCTGGTGCCGTGGCGTTGGCCTTTCTCATAGGCGTGATGGCCACGTTGCGCCTGTTGGCCCTGCCCGCCGAGGAGCGGGCCTACGTCACGCCCACGCTCTACACCTGGGCCTTGGCCGGCCGCTTCGAGGTGCCCGTGAGCCTGCTCTTCGACCAACTCGCGGCCGTCATGGTCCTGGTGGTGACCGGTGTGGGGTTCCTCATTCACGTCTACTCCGTGGGCTACATGGCCCACGAGCCGGCCGACTACGACTTCCGGCGCTATTTCGTCTACCTCAACCTCTTCGTCTTCTCCATGCTCCTCCTCGTCTTGGGGAGCAACTTCGTCTTGCTCTACGCGGGCTGGGAGCTGGTGGGGCTTTGCTCCTACTTGTTGATCAGCTTCTGGTACACGGAGCCCCAAAACGCCGCGGCCGGCCGCAAGGCTTTTGTGGTCAACCGCGTTGGGGACTTTGCCTTCGCCTTGGGCATCTTCCTCATCTGGAGCGCCTTCGGCTCGGTCGTGTACGCCGACGTGTTCGAGGCCGTCGGCGGCGTTGCGCCCGCGACGCTGACGGCCATCACGCTGTTGCTCTTCGTGGGGTGTACGGGCAAAAGCGCCCAATTGCCCCTCTACGTCTGGTTGCCCGACGCCATGGCCGGCCCGACCCCCGTTTCAGCCCTGATCCACGCGGCCACGATGGTGACGGCCGGCGTCTACCTCATCGCCCGTGCCAGCGCGCTCTTCGCCGCGGCCACGAGCACCTCGGCCATTGTGGCGTGGGTGGGCGTCCTGACGGCCCTCTTCGCGGCCACCATTGCCATCGTCCAAGTGGACATCAAGCGCGTGTTGGCCTACTCCACCATCTCCCAACTGGGCTACATGTTCCTGGGCGTGGGGGTGGGCGCGTACACGGCGGCCATCTTCCACCTGGTCACCCACGCCTTCTTCAAGGCCCTGCTCTTCCTGGGCGCGGGGAGCGTCATGCATGCCGTGGAACACGGCGCCCACCACGCCGGGGAGCACGTGGACCCGCAGGACATGCGCCAGATGGGCGGCCTGTGGGAGCGCGCGCGCTGGACCGGAATCACCTTCCTCGTGGGCGCGGCTGCCCTGGCCGGCCTGCCGTTGACGTCGGGGTTCTTCTCCAAGGACGAGATCCTGGCGGGCGCCTTCCTGGAAGGACACGTGCTGCTCTACGGCGTGGGGCTGCTCACCGCATTTCTCACGGCCACCTACAGCTTTCGCCAATTCTTCCTCGTCTTCGCGGGCGAGCCCCGCAGCGAGGCGGCCCGCCACGCTGCTGAGTCGCCGCGCGTGATGCTGGTGCCCCTGGCCGTGCTGGCCGTGCTGGCCCTGGGGGCCGGCCTGGTGCTGGGCTGGCCGCCGGAGCACGGCATCATTCACACGTGGCTGGAGCCGGCCTTCGCCGTGGCCCGGGAGGGCACCAAGGCCGAAGGTGGGGCAGGGCTCTCCCCGATGACCTTGCTCCTGATCAGCAGCGTTGTCGCGCTGGCAGGGGCTGGCCTGGCCTACGGGGCCTACGTGAGAAAGGCCGTGGACCCGGCGGCGCTGAGCGTCCGCTTTCGGCCCCTCTACGTGCTCCTGTGGAACCGATATTACGTGGACGAGCTGTACGCCCTGCTCTTCGTGCGCCCCTTCTTCGGCCTGGCGCGCTTCCTGGCCGACGTGGTGGACAAGCTGGTCATTGACGGCGCCGTGAACGGTGTGGCCACGGTGACGGCCGGCGCCCACGCCCTGGCCCGCCGGCTTCAGGCCGGGTACGTGCGCGTCTACGCGCTCTCGATGGTGCTGGGAGCCTTGCTCGTGCTGGGATACCTCGTCTACTGGGGACGCTGACACCGAGGTGCGAACGCTGCCATGAACACCTTAGGATTTCCCATACTCTCGGCCGTCATCTTCTTCCCTCTGTTGGGCGTGCTTTTCATCGCCCTCATCCCCTCGGATCGCCCGAGGACCATCGCCCAAGTGGCCTTCTGGACGGCGGCCATTGACTTTGCCCTCTCCCTCGTGGTAGTGGTGAACTTCGACGCCACCAGCGCGGCCTTTCAGTTCGTGGAAGCGCGCCCGTGGATCACCCTCTTCGGCGCGCCGGTGATCACCTACAAGCTGGGCGTGGACGGCATCAGCCTCTGGTTGATTCCCCTGACCAGCTTGTTGACGGCCGTGGCCGTGCTCTTCTCGTGGGGCAGCGTCACCCACCGGGTCAAGGAGTATTACATCCTGATGCTCGTCCTCTGCACGGCCATGCTGGGGGTGTTCACTGCCCTGGATGTCTTCTTGTTCTACGTCTTCTGGGAGGCGGTGCTCATCCCCATGTACTTCCTCATCGGCATCTGGGGAGGGGAGCGCCGGCTCTACGCCACGCTGAAGTTCGTCCTCTACACCATGGCCGGCTCGGCGCTCATGTTGGCCACGATTGTGTACTTGGCCCTGGGGATGAGCGGCCAGCTCGGCACGCTCACCTTCGACGTGCAGGCGTGGTATCAAGTCTTCATCCCGCCCACAGTGCAGCGTTGGGCCTTCTTGGCCTTTGCCCTGGCCTTTGCCATCAAGGTGCCCCTCTTCCCCTTCCACACGTGGCTGCCCGACGCCCACGTGGAGGCGCCCACGGCCGGCTCCGTCATCCTGGCCGGCATCCTGCTCAAGATGGGCACCTACGGTTTCCTGCGCTTCGCCATGCCCCTCTTCCCCTTGGCCACTCAGGAGCTCGCCCCCGTAATCGCGGGGCTGGCCATTGTGGGCATCCTGTACGGGGGGGCAGTGGCCTTTGCCCAGCGGGACATCAAGAGCCTGATCGCCTATTCCTCCGTGAGCCACTTGGGGTTCGTCATGCTGGGTTTGTTCGCCCTCAACGCCGAAGGCATGAGTGGCGGCGTGTTGCAGATGGTGAACCACGGCCTCAGCACGGGCGCCCTGTTCCTGCTGGTGGGCATGATCTACGACCGCCGCCACACGCGCCTCATGCGCGCTTACGGCGGGCTCTGGAAGGTGATGCCCGTTTACGCGGCCTTCTTCCTGGTGGTGGCCCTGGCCAGCTTGGGCCTGCCCGGACTCAACGGCTTCGTGGGCGAATTTCTCATTCTGCTGGGCGCCTTTCAGGCCAACCGCTGGTGGGCCGTCTTCGCCACGTTCGGCGTAGTCTTGGCAGCCGTCTACATGCTTTGGCTCTTCGGCAACGTCTTCTTCGGCCCCGTCAAAGACCCGGAAAATGCCCATCTCCCCGACCTGAACCGGCGGGAGGTGCTGGCGCTGGTGCCGTTGGTGGCCCTCATCGTCGTCATTGGCGTGGCCCCCAACCTCTTCCTGGCTCCCATTCAGCCCAGCGTGCAGGCCCTGGTGGACCGCGTCAACAGCGCAGTCATGGTCATGAGGTGAGCGCATGGAACGCTTCCTGGCACAGAACTGGACGGTCATTCAACCCGCCCTCTTCCTGGTCTTCACCGGCCTGATCGTCCTGTTGGTGGACCTGTGGCTCAAGGAGGAAGAGCGGGAGTGGCTGGCCTACTTCTCGCTGGTGGGCTTTGGCGGCGCCGGCGTGATCGTCGTGCGCCAGTGGCTGGCCGTCCGCGGCCTGGAGACGCCCATCACGGGCTTCGGCGGCATGATGGTGCTCGACACCTTGGGGCTCCTCTTCCAGATGCTCTTTTTCCTGGTCGGGTTCCTGGCGGTTCTCCTGGCCCCGGGGTACCTCACGCGCCGGCGCTTGCAGCGGGGCGAGTTCTACGCCCTGCTCCTCTTCTCCACGGCCGGCATGAGCCTGTTGGCCGGCGCCCAGGATCTGATCATGCTCTTCCTGGGCATCGAGGTGTTGAGCATCCCCCTCTACATCCTGGCCGGCTTCGCGAGGCCCCGCCTCGACTCCGAGGAGGCATCGCTCAAGTACTTCCTGCTGGGCGCCTTTGCGACCGGCTTTCTCCTTTACGGCACGGCGCTGCTCTACGGGGCCACGGGCACCACGGCCTTCGAGGCCCTGCGCGCGAGCGAGGCGGCCGCCGCGCCCCGCGAGAACGTGATGTTTATGGCCGGCATCGCCCTGCTGCTCGTGGGGCTGGGGTTCAAGATCTCCATGGCCCCCTTCCACCAGTGGACTCCCGACGTGTACGAGGGGGCGCCCACGCCGGTGACAGCCTTCATGGTGGCAGCGACCAAGGCCGGCGGCATGGTGGCTCTCATTCGGCTGCTCTACTGGGGGCTGGGGCCGGCCGACGACGTGTGGCGCCCTTTGCTGGGCGTGCTGGCGGCCGTGACCATGACGTGGGGCAATGTGGGGGCTCTCCTCCAGCGCAACGTGAAGCGCATGTTGGCCTATTCCAGCATTGCTCACGCCGGCTACCTGCTCATCGGCGTGCTCTCCGGCGGCGTGGGGTTCGTGGCCGTTCTCGTCTACCTGCTGATCTACGCGCTCACGAATTTGGGTGCTTTTGGCGTCATCCTGCTCCTGGAGGACGGCGAGCGCGAGGCGCTCGACATCGAATCCTACCGGGGCCTGGCCCGCTTCCACCCCGGCGCCGCGTTGCTCATGAGCGTCTTCCTGCTCAGCCTGGCCGGCTTCCCGCCCACGGCCGGCTTCTTCGGCAAGTTTCTCCTCTTCACCGCCGGCATCTCAGCCGGGTTGACGTGGCTGGTCGTTGTGGCGGTGCTCAACAGCGTGCTCTCGGTCTTCTACTACGCCCGTGTCATCGTCAAAATGTACATGCAGGAGCCCGTGGAGACGCCGGCCTTCTCCCGCTCCTGGCTGGTGGCCGGCGCGCTGGCCGTGGCCGCGGTCGGCGTAGTGCTGTTGGGCCTCTACCCGACCGTGGTGGTGCGCCTTATAACGGCCTGAACGGCCCTGAGCGGTGGGGGGATGGTTACTCCTCGCGCAGCACGCGGCGCATGATTTTGCCGGTGGCCGTCATGGGCAGGGAGTCCACGAACTCGATCTGCCGTGGGTACTCATGAGCGGCCAGACGGCTTTTCACGTACTGGCGAATCTCCTCGGCCAGCGCCTCGTCAGGGTCGTACCCCGGCGCCAACACGATGAAGGCCTTCACGACCTGATGGCGGGTGGGGTCGGGCACGCCCACCACGGCGGCCATGCTCACAGCCGGGTGGCCCATCAGACAATCCTCGATTTCCCCGGGCCCGATTCGGTAGCCCGCGCTGATGATAATGTCATCGTTGCGGCCCACGAAGCGGATGTAGCCCTCCTCGTCCATGACGCCCACGTCCCCGGTGAGCAGCCACTCGCCCAAGAACTTGTCCCGTGTGGCCTGGGGGTTGTGCCAATATTCCAGGAACATGACCGGGTCCGGGCGCCTGACGGCGATCTGGCCCAACGTGCCCGGCGGCACCTGGCGGCCCCGCTCGTCCAAGATGGCCACCTCGTGGCCCGGCACTGGGCGGCCCATGTGGCCTGGCTTGGCCGGCATGATGGCGGCACACGAGGAGACGACCATGTTGCACTCGGTCTGTCCGTAGAACTCGTTGATGGTGAGCCCAAATGCCTGCAGGCCCCACGCCAGCAACTCGGCGCCCAAGGGTTCACCCCCGCTGGCAATGGTGCGCACTTCGTAGGACCAGCGTTTCCAGGGGGTGGCGACGGTGCGCATCATCTTCAGCGCCGTGGGGGGCAGAAACGCATTGCGCACGTCGAACATGGCCAGAAGTTGGAAGGCCGCTTCTGGGTCGAACTTGCGGAAGCGCCGGGAGACGACGGTGATCCCGTGGTGCCACGCCGGCATGAGCACGTCGTAGAGGCCGCCAATCCAAGCCCAATCCGCCGGCGTCCAGATGAGATCGTTCTGCTGCGGGAAGAAGTCGTGGGACATCTCCACGCCCGGCAGGTGGCCGAGTAAAGTGCGGTGGGCGTGGAGGGCGCCCTTGGGCGGGCCTGTGGTGCCCGAGGTGTAGATGATGAGCGCCGGGTCCTCGGCCTTGGTGGTGACGGGCGTGAACGCCGTCGGTTGGCCCCTCCTTGCCTGGTGGAAATCCACGCTGCCGTGTCCGCTCCCGTCCACGTTGAAGACCACACGCAGGTCGGGCAACTCCTCCCGCAGGCGGGCCAACTTGGCCGCGCCCTCCTCGTCGGTGATGACGGCCGCAGCACCGCTGTTCTGGAGCCGGTAGCGCAGCGCTTCCGGCCCGAAGAGGGTGAAGAGCGGCACGGCGATGGCCCCCATCTTGTAGATGGCCACGTGGGCGTAGGCCGTCTCCGGCCGCTGGGGCAGTAGCACACCCACCCGATCCCCCCGCCCGATGCCGTGCTCTGCCAGGAGGTGAGCCGTTTGGTTGGAGAGCTGGCGGATCTCCTCGAACGTGAATTGTTCAACGCCCCCGTCTTCCCGCCAGTGGATCAGGGCCACGCGGTCAGGCGTGGCTTGGGCCCACTTATCACAGACATCAATGCCGATGTTGTAGTACTCGGGAATCTCCCACCGAAAGGTTTGGATCAATTCCTCGTAGGTGGAAGCCGATGGTAACATAGGACACCTCACTTGCCTCTTCCGTGGACCTGTGTCGACGCCGTGTGATGGGCCAAGTATACGGGGCCGCTGTCCCAATGTCAACCGAGTTACACTTCCGCTCGGGAGGTTGCCTGAGAAGAAGCGTGGAGAGGGGAGGAGTTCGACACCTTGCTCCAATTCAAGGCCGAGCCACCTCTGGTTCCGGGGAGATCAGCCCTCCGGCCGCAGCGGGGAAGGTGTGGCCGGTGGAGAAGGGGACAAGGTGCACACCTGAAGTGTGGAAGGAGGCTCCCAAATGTATCCTGCCGGGCAAGATCAGGGCACCATGTGCAGGTGTGGGCGGCTGGTGTGCCTCCCAGGAGGAGCTGTGTTGAACCGGGGTTCCGGCCCCCTGTGGGGAGGTGGGCTGGTGGGCGGAATGTGGCTCCTCCTGTTCCTCCTGGTTGGCGGATGCCGTCTAACGGCTCCCCCTGTGCCCGCGTCGCCGACGGCGGTGTCCGAGCTCCGGCCCTTCGATCTGGTCTTCGCCAGCGACAGGGCGGGAGCCGGCGGCATCTATCGGCTGGGCGGTGACGGCCGGGCTCGTCCCCTTGTGCGGAGCCCGGCCGGCGTCTGGGACCCGACTTTCAGTCCCGACGGTTACCGCCTGGCCTACACCGACTACACGGCCAACAACGGGGACATTGTGATCATCAACGCCGATGGCACGGGCCGCCACGTGCTCACAGATCATCCTGCCGACGATTACTGGCCGACCTGGTCCCCCGACGGCACGGCCGTCGCCTTCGTCTCCGAGCGGGACGGCGGACAAGACCTCTACCTGGTGCGCTTGGACGAGTGTCGCCGGCCCGACCATCCCTGCCCGGCCCGACGGCTCACCGCGTCGAGCCCGCTGGTGTTGCACAAATATCCGGCCTGGGCGCCTGATGGAACTCTTCTCTTCAGCGGCGTGGACGCCACTGGGCTGGAAGCCCTCTACCGGCTCGGCCTGGCTTCCGGCACTGTGGTGCCCCTGATCGGCCCCGAAGGTCTTGTGAAGGGCACAATGCCCGCCGTGGCCCCGGACGGCGCGGTGGCCTTCGTCACGTGGGAGGGGGTGCCCTCGGAGCGCACACTGGCCCTCTGGCTGCCGGAGACGCAACAGGTGCGCCCTCTTGTCAAGGCCGGCGGATGGCTCGGCCACCCGGCGTGGACGCCTGACGGGCGGGCCGTGCTCTTCGCCATGTGGAACGGGGTGAGCCACGACATCTACATGGTGGGCCGGGACGGGGGCAGGCCAAAGCAGCTCACGGCCGCCGTGGCCTGGGATGACACGCCGACAACCAGGCTGGCGCGCGTTGCGTCGCCGTTGCCCGAGGTGGCCGGCAATCCGCTCCCCTCCGGCCCTCGCACGCGCGTCTGGTGGGGGGCCAACGTGGCCCGCTTCGACCAGGCGTACCTGATGCACGATTTGGGGCTCACGTGGCTCAAGGGGTTCGTGGACTGGGCCCGTGTGGAGCCGGAGCCGGGGCGCTACGAGTGGCGGGACGTGGAGATCACCGTGCGCGAGGCGGAACGGGTGGAAGCCAAGCTTCTCCTGCGGGTCCACAACACCCCTGCCTGGGCCCGTCCGCCGGGCTCGCCGCCCAACACGCCGCCCGAGGACCCCGCCGACGTGGCGCGGTTTGTGCGCGCCCTGGGTGCTCGGTATCGGGGAAGGGTACAGGCCTACGAGTTCTGGAACGAGCCCAACCTGGCCTTCGAGTGGGGTGGCCGTTGGCCCGAACCTGTCCGCTACGCCGAGCTGGTGCGTGCTGTGGGCTCCGCGCTGCGGGAGGTGGACCCGGAGGCTGCGCTGGTGGTGGGCGGGCTGGCGGTCACGGGCGAGGGTTCTGAAGGGGCCGTCGGCGACTTGGACTACGCGCGGGCGTTTTACGCGGCAGGGGTGGCCGGCTCATTCGACGCCTTTGGGCTCCACCCGTATGGCTTTGGCCGGCCGCCGGACACGCCGCCGGAGCAGGGCTTGGGCCTACGGCGCGCGGAGGAGCACCGCGAGCTCATGGTGGAGGCCGGCGTGGACCGCGTGCCCATCTGGTTCACCGAACTGGGATGGGTGCTCGACGCGCCGGGGTGGAACTTGGGAGAACACGAGTACGGCGCTCTTCCCTTCGACGTACATGCGCGCTACTGGGCCGACGCCGTGGACACCATCGAGGGGTGGCCGTGGGCGCAGGCCGCTTTCATCTTCAACCTCGATTTCAGCACGGCGCCCTGGTATCCGGCCGGGGAGCAGATGCGCTGGTACGCGCTCCTCAACCCCGACGGCTCCCCCAGGCCGGCGTACACGGCCCTGCGGGCCCGGCTCCGGGGCCGGTGAGGCGGGGCTAGAACTCGACGCCTTGGGCGAGGAGCCTTTCGTTGAGGATGTGGGCCGTGTGCCACACGTCGGCCAGCGCCTCGGCCGCGGCGGCGTATTCCTCGGGGTTGAGCAAGTAGGGCATGATGTGGCGCAGGTGGCGGGCGATTCTGTTGAGGAAGAGGAGGAAATCGTGGTCCGGGTCGAAGAGGCGCACCTGCTGGTAGGCGGGCAGCACCTCTTCCAGGAGCACCCGGTCCACCAGGGCGGCCAGGGGCCAATCCCCGCGCTCAGCGGCGGCCAACGCCTCGGCCTCAAAGGGCGCCAGGGCCTCGGCCAATGCCTTGCCCACTCCCCAGCCGTAGGGCACGGCGTGGAACACATAGGTGATCTGTTCTCGAAGTCGGGCCTCGGCTTCGGCCTCTTCGGCGTGATCGGTCTCCGGCCCCGGCCATCCGGCTTCGACGAACACTGCTGCCTCTCCCCCGTTGTTGCTCGCTTTCACCCCTGCATCTTTTGAGACCACACGCGGCGTATGATAAACAGGATGGCCGGAAGTGCAAAATGGTGTCAGAAGGGCCGCGAGGATCACTTGCGCCACCAGTCCTTGTCCGAGCGCGGATCCATGAAGGTGCCGTTGTCGCGGATGGCCACTTTGAGCTCGCTTCCCCGGGCCCGGCCAACAGGCTGGCCGGCGCGCAGGGCGGGCAGAGAGGCACGGCCGGCCGCGTCCGCGGCGCGATACGTGGCGAGCAGGTTGGGGTCCACGCACAGATCCTCCAAGTGAAGCGTGTACCCGTAGACGACGTTGTCCTCCCGGGTGTACTTGATGGTTAGCCGGCTTTCCGTGGCGTAGAGCACCAGCGCCTCATACCCCGAGCCGATGCTCACGCCACGGCCCGGAAGGGAGATGATCTCCCCGGGCGTGGTGGCCAGGCCGGCCAAGGTGACATCCCACGTGGTGAGCAGGCTCCCCCGGCAGTCACAGTTCCAATCCCAGTCATACACCTGGTAGACAGAGCTGAAGGCCGGGATGCGCTGGTCTGCGAAGAGACGGTAGAGCTGGGGCGCGGCCGCGTCCGTGGCCCCGCCGTAGGAGACGAGCCCCGCGTAGGCGTCGGTGGGCTCGTAGCCGCGGATGGCCAGGTTGAGGTCCGGATGTTGTTCGGCCGGCCGGTCGGTGGGGGCGCCGTTGATGGAGAGCGTTCCGTAGCGTTCACCCACGCCCGTACAGGGGGGCACGTTGGTGACGAGGGGCAGGAAGACGTGGACCTCGGACTGCGCCGAAGCGCGGCGGAGGGCCGGCCAGGGCACGAGCATGACAAGGAGCACGAACACTACAGGCGCCAGCAGGGACCGTCTGCGGATCATCAGGGTTTGCCTCATGACATGTGGAGATGTGTGGAACAGGGAAATTATTCGGGGGTATAAGCGCCCAACAAGAAAGGGAACCAAAGGAGGCGACAATGTGGGCGACGTTTCCTTTGGTTCCCTTTGCTTATTCACATGATACACCAGAACTGGCGGAAATGCTATAGGACTTTGCTCCCATTTTCAACAGAGTCCTTAGCCACTCTGCCGGTCTTTGGGCACATGTCCTTGGAGAGCATGTGGCTCAATCCGGCACCGTGGTGCCGCTGGGAATAGCTTGTCCGGCCGGCGGGCGGACAGTGGCGTGGGGGCGCACGACACAGTTGCGTCCCAGCGCGGTTTCCGGGGCGATCTCGGCGCCCTTGCCCACCAGGGTGAGCCCCGTGTTGAGCACGTGGGGCATGTCGCGGTTGGGCGTGTTCTCGTCGCCGCAGCCCACATGTGCCCCTTCGCCGATAATTACGTTCTTGTCCACGATACACCGGTCCACCACGGCGCCGGCGCGCACTTCGGCGTCGGTGAAGAGGATGGAGTCCTTCACCGTGGCGCCCGCGGCCACGTGAACGCCCGGCGAGATGACCGAGCGGATGACCGTGCCCTCGATGCGACACCCATCGCTGAGCAGGCTAGTCTCCACGTGCGCCTCCGGGCCCAACAGCACGGGGGGCCGCTCCTCGCTCTTGGTGTGGATGACCCACTCCGGGTCGTGGAGCTCCAAGGCCGGGGTTTCGGCCAGGAGCGCCATGTTCGCCTCCCAATAGGCTTGCACGGTGCCCACGTCCACCCAGTAGCCCAGGAACGTGTGCGCGTAGATGCGCTTGCCGGCCGCTAACATGGCGGGGATGACCTCCCGGCCGAAGTCCCGCTGTTCTCGGCCCGGGCCGGTGAGCCAGCGCACGAGCAGCTCGCGCGGGAAGACGTAGATGCCCATGCTGGCCAGCGTGCTGCGCGTGCGGCGCGGTTTCTCCTCGAAGTGGGTCACCCGGCCGTCGGGGTCGGCCGTGACCATGCCGAAGCGGTGGGCTTCATACGGGTTGACCGAGCGCACGGCAATGGTCACGTCGGCCCGTTGCTCCAAGTGGTAGCGGAGGAGCGGGCGATAGTCCATCTTGTAGATGTGGTCCCCTGCCAGGATGAGCACCAGCTCTTCCGACTGCTCGCGCACGAAGTCCAGGTGAAAGCGCACGGCGTCGGCCGTGCCCTCCTGCCAGGCGCCTGTTTCCCCCGGCCGGCTCAAGTAGGGCTGGAGCAGGTGGACGCCGCCGTAGGCGCGGTCCAAGTCCCAAGGCCGGCCGATGCCAATGTGTTCGTTGAGGGAGCGCGGCTGGTATTGGGTGAGGACGGCCACGTTGTAGATCTCCGAGTTGACGCAGTTGGAGAGGGGGAAGTCGATGATGCGGTATTTGCCCCCGAAGGGCAGCGCGGCCTCGCTGCGCACCTCTGTGAGCACGCTGAGCTCGGGGCTGGCCCCGCCGGCCAGAATCATGGCCAGTGCAGCAGGGACGGACATATCGCCTCCTTCAGATGGTCTCGCCAGATGGGACTTCGGCGCCGTAAGGGGCAAAGGCATCTTCGTCCACGTTCGGGCGGATGACCACGTTTCGCCCGACGCGAATGTTGGGGGGAATGTGAGCCCCCTTGCCCACGACCGTGATCCCGGTGCAGAGGCGTTCGCCGTACGTCACATTGGGCACATCCATCTCCTCGCCCCAGCCGAGCTGCACGCCGGCGCCGATGACCACCTGTTTGTCCACGATGACGCGGTCCAACACGGCGCCGGGCCCCACCCACGTGTCGTTCATCACCACCGACTCGCGGACCACGGCGCCGGGGGAGACGTAGACGCCAGGGCCGAGGACGGAGCGCTCCACGCGGCCTCGCACGATGCACCCGTTGCAGATCATGCTGCGGGCCACGCGGGCTTGGGGGCCCAGTTTGGCCGGGGGGCGCTCGTAGCTGCGGGTGTGGATGACCCACTCGCGGTCGTAGAGCTGAAGGGGGGAATCGGGGTCCAAGAGCGCCATGCTCGTCTCCCAGTACGCTTGAATGGTGCCCACGTCCACCCAGTAGCCGTCGAACCGGTAAGCGTAGAGCCGGTACCCTTCGGCGATCATGGACGGAATCACGTGTTGGCCGAAGTCGAGGTTCTGGTGCTGTTGGGCGTACTTGGGCAGGCACTCCTGGAGCACGCCGGCCCGGAAGACGTAGATGCCCATGTTGGCCAGCGTGCCCTTGTCGCGCTCCTGGGGCTTTTCCGTGAACTCCACCACGCGCCCCTGGCGGTTCACCGTCATGATGCCGAAGCGGTGGGTCTCTTCCAGGGGCACGTTCATCACGGCGATGGTCGCGTCGGCCTCCTTCTCCTGGTGATAGGCCAGCAGAGGGCGGTAGTCCATCTTGTAGATATGATCGCCCGAGAGGACCATCACCGTGTCGGCACGCCGGTCGTTGACGTAATCGAGGTTTTGCCACACGGCGTCCGCCGTGCCGCGGTACCACTCCCGGTGATCACGCGCCTGATAGGGGGGCAACAGGCGCACGCCGCCCCGGACGCGGTCCAAATCCCAGGGCTTGCCGATGCCGATGTGCTCGTTGAGGGAGTGGGGACGATATTGGGTCAACACGGCCACGTCGAAGATGCCGGAGTTCACGCAGTTGGACAGGGTGAAGTCGATGATGCGGTACTTGCCGGCGAAGGGTACGGCCGGCTTTGCCCGGCGGTCCGAGAGGACCAACAGCCGCGTTCCGGCGCCACCGGCGAGGATCATGGCCACCACGCGCATGGGCGCTGCTCCCTGGTGAAGTGATGGAGTGAACCGGTCGTGTCGCTAGTATAAACTGCCCCGGGAGAGGGGGCAAACTGAAGCCCCTCGTGGCGTGTGCCACTGGGTTCGCCCAATCCTGCTGGGCTTGCTACAATTCATCGCAGGGGGCCTCCCTGGTTGTGAGCTCCCTCTACGGCGGAGGAAGCACGTGGCCATGACTGTGAGCTTCACCCACCCAAACCTGCTCGGGCTCTTGGCCCTGTTGCCCCTCATGTGGTACCTGGCCCTTTCGGCCGGGCGCCCGAGCGCCCGTGCCCGCACGTGGGCGGCCTTGGCCGCGCGCACGCTTCTCGTCCTCGCGCTGATCCTGGCCTTGGCCGGCATTCACGTGCGCCGGCCGGCCAACAGCGTGGCCGTGGTCTTTCTGGTGGACGCCTCTGACAGCATCTCCCCTCAGATGCGCGCCGAGGCCGTGGACTACATCCGCAGGGCCTTGGCCAACAAGCCCTCGCAAGGACTGGCCGGCATCGTCGTCTTTGGCCGGGATGCCCTGGTGGAACGCACGGTCGGCGACCTCCGGGACGTGGGCGGCATCGAAAGCACGCCTGTGAGCACCCACACTGACATCGAGGAGGCCGTGCGGCTTGGGCTGGCTCTCCTCCCCGGCAGCGCCCAAGGGCGCCTGGTGCTCCTGAGCGACGGCCAGGCCAACGAAGGACGGGTGGAACGGGCCGTGCAGCTCGCCGCGGCCCAAGGCGTGCCCGTGGACGTGATCCCCTTGGAGGCCGGCGTGACCGGCCCAGAGGTGGCCGTGGCGCGCGTGCAGGCTCCCCGCCGCGTGCGGGAAGGGCAGACGTTCACCCTGGACGTGGAGGTGGAGTCCAACACGAGCACGCGAGCACGGCTGCGCGTCTGGGAGGTGGGGGGCGGACGCCCTGTGTACGAAGAGGTGATCGAAGTCTCTCCGGGGCGCAGCCGCGTGGCCGTGTCCGTCGAGCCCCCTCGGAGCGGCGTGTTCCGCTACCGGGCCACGTTGGAGCCCCTGGAAGACACTCGCGCCGAGAACAACGCGGCCGAGACGCTCGTCTTCGTGGAAGGGCCGCCCCGTGTGCTCGTGGCCGCTGTGGAGCCCCAGGAGGTGACTCCCCTCGTCCGCGCCTTGGACGATGTGGGCGTGGAGACTGTGGTCGTGAGCCCGGCGGCCCTGCCCTCCGACCCCACGGCCCTGGCCAACTACGACACCGTGGTGCTGGCCAACGTGCCCTCGTCCGAGGTCGCCCCACAGGCCCAAGAAGCCCTGCGCACCTTCGTGCGCGACATGGGCCACGGCCTCATCATGGTGGGCGGCCCCCAGAGCTTCGGCGCCGGCCTCTGGCACCGCACGCCCGTGGAGGAGGCCCTGCCCGTCTCCATGGAGGTGCGCGCGCGGGAGCGGGAGCCCAACGTGGCCCTCGTCATGGTGGTGGACAAGAGCGGCTCCATGGCCCAGTGTCACTGCGAAGACCCCAACGATCCCAACGCCACGGCCCAGCGCCTTCAGGCCGGGCTGGCCAAGGTGGACATCGCCAAGGAAGCCATCCTCCAGGCTTCCTTCGCGCTGGGGGACATGGACATTCTGGGGGTGGTCGCCTTTGACCAAGCGGCCCGATGGGTTTTGGAGCCCCAGCCCTTTCCGGGCCAAGCGCGCCTGGAGGAGGCCGTCGCCGGCCTGAGCGCCGAAGGGCCCACCAACATCTTCGCCGGCCTCCAAGTGGCCGCCAACCGGCTGACCGAAGTCCGAGCTCGCGTGCGCCACATCATCCTCGTGACCGACGGCTGGAGCCGGGCCGGCGATTACCAGCCCCTGGCCGAGCGCCTGCGCGAACAGGGCATCACCCTCAGCGTGGTGGCGGCCGGCCGGGGCGCTGCCCTCGAGGACTTGTCCCGCATGGCCGCCGACGGCGGAGGGCGCTTCTACCCGGCCGATTCCCTCGACGACATTCCCCAGATTTTCCTAAAGGAGACTATCCGCGTGGCAGGCCGGTACATTGTCGAGGAGCCGTTTCGCCCTGTGCCGGTGGCCTTCAGCCCGGTGTTGCGGGGCATTGATCCGGGCACCATGCCGCCCCTTCTCGGCTACAACGGCACGACCCTCAAAGGCGCGGCCACCGAAGTGCTCACCACCCCGTGGGACGACCCTCTCCTGGCCCTCTGGCAATACGGGTTGGGGCGCAGCGTGGCCTGGACGGGCGACTTCAGCGGGCGGTGGGGGCGCGAGTTCGTGGAGTGGGAGGCGTTCGGCGATTTCGTGGCCCGGCTGGTGGCGTGGACGTTCCCCCAGCGCTCGTCCGATACCCTGGAGGTGGAAACCGTGTGGGAGGGCAGTGGGGTGCGCCTGGTGGCCACGGCCAGAGACCCCACGGGGGAGCCCCGCAACTTCCTGCGCACCGAAGCGCGGCTGCTCGCGCCGGACGGCCGCACCAAAAGCCTGGAGCTGGCCCAAGTGGGGCCCGGCGAGTACGCCGCGACCTTCACGCCCGAGCAGGTGGGCTCGTATGTGATCACTGTGCTCCAGCGGGACACCGAGGGCCGGCCTGTGGACCAAGTCCAAGTTGGGCTCGTGGTGCCCTACTCGCCCGAATACCGCCTCACCCCGGCCGACGAGACCTTGCTGCGCCAAGTGGCCGGCGCCACGGGCGGACGCCTGGCGCCGCCTGCGGAGCAAATTTTCGCGCCCACGCGGGCCCGAGTCTACCGCACGACGCCGGTGTGGCCGTTGCTCCTGGTCCTGGCCGCCCTGGTACTGCCCCTGGACGTGGCCCTGCGCCGCCTGGCCGTGGGCCGACGAGAACTCCGGCACCTGCAGGAACGCCTTTTGGCCCTCCTGCCGCGCCGGACCGCCCCGGCCCAAGTGGCTGCCGGCTCGCGGCCGCCCGAACAAGCGGCCCTCTTCGCCGCGCGCGCCCGTGCCCGCCGGCGACGCCGCGCGCGGGAAACGGCGCCTCCTGTGGCCCCCGGCTCCCAAGGGCAATCGCCACCTTCCACATCGCCGCCGCCCCCGCCGACGCCTTCTCAGGAGGGGGATCAGGATACCTTGGCCCGCCTGCGGGCGGCCAAGCGCCGGCGGAGACGGCGGCACCAGTAGACGTGTTGCTCGCCTCAGCCGTGGAACTGTTCGGCCTCTGTGGAACCCTCAAAGGCCGAGGTGGAGGCCATGCCGCCGGTGATGGTCAGCAACACGTCGTCGAAGTAGCCCACCCCCACTTCGCGCTGGTGGCGGGTGGCCGTGTAACCCTCCGATTCGGCCGCGAACTCCCGCTGTTGGAGCTCCACGTAGGCGGACATGCCCTGCTCCCGGTACTTCCGGGCCAGGTCGAAGGTGTAGTAGTTGAGCAAGTGCCACCCGGCCAGGGTGATGAACTGGAACTTGTAGCCCATCGCAGCCAGCTCGCGCTGGAAGGTAGCAATCGTGTCGGGGTCCAAGTGGCGCCGCCAGTTGAAGGAGGGCGAGCAGTTGTAGGCCAACATCTTGCCCGGGAATTGGTCGTGAATGGCCTCGGCGAAGCGGCGAGCCTCGTCCAAGTCGGGACGGGAGGTCTCGAACCAGAGGAGGTCGGCGTAGGGGGCGTAGGCCAAGGAGCGGGCGATGGCCGCTTCCAGGCCGTTGCGCACCACGAAGTACCCCTCAGGCGTGCGCTCGCCGGTGAGAAAGGGGCGGTCCCGCTCATCCACGTCGTTGGTGAGCAGCGTGGCGTTGAGGGCGTCGGTGCGGGCAATGAGGATGGTGGGCACGTCGAGCACGTCGGCGGCCAGGCGGGCTGCGGTCAGCGTGCGGATGAACTGGGAGGTGGGCACGAGCACCTTGCCGCCCAAGTGGCCGCACTTCTTCTCGGCGGCCAACTGATCCTCGAAGTGAACGCCGGCCGCCCCGGCCTCAATCATGGCCTTCATGAGCTCGAAGGCGTGCAGGGGGCCGCCGAAGCCGGCCTCGGCGTCGGCCACGATGGGCACGTACCAGTCGATGTCGTCGAGGCCCTCCACGCGGTGAATCTGGTCCGCCCGCATGAGGGCGTTGTTGAGCCGGCGGATGACGGTCGGCACGCTGTTGGAGGGATAGAGGCTCTGGTCGGGGTACGTCTGGTAGGCCAAGTTGGCGTCGGCCGCGGTCTGCCAGCCGCTGAGGTAGATGGCCTTCAGTCCGGCCTTGACCATCTGCACGGCTTGGGCGCCGGTCAGGGCGCCGAACGTGGCCACGTAGGGTTCCTCCTGGAGCATCTTCCAGAGCCGCTCGGCGCCCCGGCGGGCGAGGGTGTACTCGATTTTCACCGAGGGGCGCAGACGCACCACATCCTCGGCCGAGTAGTCGCGCCGGATGCCCTGCCAACGCGGATCGCTCTGCCATTGTGCTTCCAACTCACGGGCGAGTCGTTGGTCATTGGGTCTCCTCATGACAGCATCCTCCTTAGAGGCCCTGCCGGCCGTGGCAGGGCGTTTTCGGTTCGTTGGGAAGGCCAAGGGGGCCTCCCGAGCGTTCAGCGGGGAAGATGACAGCGCGCCGGGTGCGCTGCCCAAACCCCGTGCCGGTGGCTTGGGGACGGCCGAGCTCCTCAGTCGATGTAGTCGTAGGAGATGTACGTGAGGAACTCGGTGAACTCCTCGTCGAGCACGAGTTTGTCCAGAATCTCCACGGCCTCGCGGTAGCGGCCGGCGTCGGGGCCACCCAACTTGGCCAGCTCCTCGTCCCGAAGCTGGCGGTAGAGGTCGGCGGTGATTGGCCGGCCGTCCTCCAGTTGGGCGTTGTGGTGGCGCCACTGCCAGAGCTGAGCGCGGGCGATCTCGGCCGTGGCCGTGTCCTCCATCAAGTTGAAGATGGCCGCTGCCCCGTTGCCCAACAGCCACGAGTTGAGGTACTGGAGCGCCACGCTGATGTTGTTGCGCAGGCCGGCCTCGGTGATGGTGCCGCCGGGCACGCGGATGTCGAGGAGCTCGCGCGCGCCCACCTGCACGTCCTCGCGCAGCCGGTCCTTCTGGTGGGGACGGTCCCCCAGCACTCGCTCGAAGACTTCCCGGGCCACAGGCACCAGGTCAGGGTGGGCCACCCACGTGCCGTCGAAGCCGTCGCCCGACTCGCGCTCCTTGTCCTCCCGCACCTTGGCCAGCGCGCGCTCGTTGATCTCTGGGTCGCGTCGGCTGGGGATGAAGGCGGCCATGCCGCCGATGGCGTGAGCCCCGCGGCGGTGGCACGTTCTGACGAGGAGCTCGGTGTAGGCGCGCATGAAGGGCACAGTCATGGTCACTTGGGCCCTGTCGGGGAGCACGAGGTCGTGGCGCTTGCGGAACTTCTTGATCACGCTGAAGATGTAGTCCCACCTGCCGGCGTTCAGGCCGGCCGCGTGATCGCGCAGCTCGTAGAGGATCTCGTCCATCTCGAAGGCCGCCAGGATCGTCTCGATGAGCACTGTGGCCCGGATGCTGCCCACGGGGATGCCGAGGGCCTCTTGGGCGAAGGTGAACACGTCGTTCCAGAGGCGGGCTTCCAGGTGGCTCTCCAGCTTGGGCAGGTAGAAGTAGGGGCCTGTTCCCCGGTCGAGCAGCTCGCGGGCGTTGTGGAAGAAGTAGAGGCCGAAGTCGAAGAGGCTGGCGGAGATGGGCTGGCCGTCCACCAGGACATGTTTCTCTGTCAGGTGCCACCCCCGTGGCCGCACCAGCAGCGTGGCGATCTCGTCCTTCAGCCGGTATTCCTTGCCGTCGGGGCTGGTGAACTCGATGCGCCGGCGCACGGCGTCGATCAAGTTGATTTGGCCTTGGATCACGTTCTCCCACGTGGGCGAGAGGGCGTCCTCGAAGTCGGCCATGAAGACATCCGCCCCAGAGTTGAGGGCGTTGATCATCATCTTGCGGTCCACGGGGCCGGTGATCTCCACCCAGCGGCGTTGCAGGTCGGGCGGCGTGGGGGCCACCTGCCACTCTCCCTCCCGGATGTGTGCAGTCTCCGGCAGGAAGTCGGGGAGCTCGCCGGCGTCGAAGGTTGCCTGGCGTTCCACCCGCCGTTGGAGCAACTCCTCACGGCGGGGGTTGAACTCCCGGTGGAGCTGAGCCACGAAGGCCACGGCTTCCGGCGTCAGCACCTGTTCGTACTCGGACGACACCTTTCCCAGAATTTCAACACCGTTGGCAGACATGAACCCCTCCTTCCATGCTCTCGGTCTTGATCCTCTTGGCCCCGCGCCGGGGCAACGGGTGGAAAGTGCCTTCGCAAAAGGAAAAACATGCGCGGGGCCCTCACGAGCGCCCCGCGCACGCCTCTATGCTCACACCGTTGTACCCGGATGTGTTCCGGCCTCTGTTTGTGAAAAATTATACAAATTCTTCTGGGGCGCTGACAATATCCGTTCCGGTGGGTTCTCCGGGGCCCGTTCAGGTAGTTTTGGGCCTACCCTGATGGATAGGTTGGTGGGGGGCGGTTGACCACCTGGGGAAAATAGAGTATGCTTTGGTGGCCGAGTGTTCCCCGCACCTGTGGGCCGGCGGCAATTTCAGGTCGCACGCCTCAGCGGGCCGTCACGGTGCGGCGCCGGGCGCGCGCGGCGACATCGGGTGAGAGCCGGGTGGCGATACCATGGCAGAGAAAATCCGCGTGCTCATTGCGGACGATCACGCCGTCGTCCTCGAGGGCCTGAAGGGCTTGTTCGAGCGCGAGCCGGACATCGAGGTGGTGGCCACGGCGCGCAGCGGGGACGAGCTCCTCGACCTGCTTCGCCGCCACCGGGTTGACGTGGTGGTGCTCGACCTCCAGATGCCCCACCACGGCCTGGTGGCTCTGGCCGAGATCCGCCGGCGCCGGCTGCCGGTGCGCGTGTTGGTGCTGACGGCCTTCGACGATGACGAGAACATCCGCGCGGCCCTTGAACTGCAAGCGGAGGGGTTCGTCTCCAAAACCCAATCGCCCCGCTACGCCATCGCGGCCATCCGGCAGATTGCCGGCGGCCACCTCGTTTACCCCCGCGCGGCTCGGCGCTGGTTGGCCGTGCGGAGGGGCTCGAACAGGCCCTCGGCACAGCGCCTTTCGCCCCGCGAGTGGGAAGTGCTCTCATACGTGGCCCAAGGGCTCACCAACGCGGAGATCGCTGCCCGGCTGACGGTCAGCGAGAACACGGTGCGCTTTCACCTCAAGAACATCTACGAAAAGCTCCACGTGGCCAACCGCACTGAGGCCACGGCCTGGTACCTCCAACATCGGGCTCCCGGCCCCGAGTCCGTTTGAGGGGCACGGCGGGCAGAGGCTCACGACGCCTTCCGCCTGCCCCTGCGCAGGCGGAAGGCGGGACGGCGTTCCAGGCGCTGGAGCAGGAAGCCGATGATCAGGCCGGTGCCCAACAGGCAGGAGAGGAGGAACGGGCCGACGTGCCGACATCCTCGCCACGGACCACGTCCGACACGGGCAGAGAAGGGCTGCCAAGAGCGCATTCATTTCCCCCTATGTCAGCAGGTCTCGCAGTGCGGCTTCCACTTCGGTGAACTCGAACGTGAAGCCTGCTTCTAGCAGGCGTCGGGGCACGGCCCGTTGTCCGTCCAACAGGACAGTGGCCATCTCGCCAAACACCAGCTTGAGGGCTGTGGCCGGCACGCGCATGACGGCCGGGCGTCCGAGCGCTCGCCCCAGGGCGCGGGTGAACTCGGCGTTGCGCACCGGTTTAGGAGCGCTCAGGTTGTAGGGGCCGTGGGCCTGCTCGTGCTCGATGAGGAAGCGGATGGCCCGCACGTGGTCCCGGATGTGGATCCAGGGGAACCACTGGCGGCCGTGGCCCAAGGCGCCCCCAAGGCCCAACTTGAAGGGAAGGAGCATCCGGGGGAGCGCGCCACCACGGGCGCTCAGGACGATGCCGGTGCGCAGGATAGCACGGCGCACGCCCTCCTCTTCGACAGGGGCTGTGGAGGCCTCCCAGGCCACACACACCTCGGCCAGGAAATCGTGGCCCGGTGGGTGGTCCTCGGCGATCTCCTCGTCGCCGCTTGGCCCGTAGTAGCCCACCGCCGAAGCCTGAATCACGGCGCGGGGCTTGGCCCGCGCTTGGGCCACGGCCTCGACCACGGCGCGGCCGGCGTTCAGGCGGCTCTCCCGAATGCGCCGCTTGCGCTCGGCCGTCCACCGCCCGGCGGCGATGTTCTCCCCCGCCAGGTTCACGATCGCGTCGGCGCCGTCGGCCAGGGTGCCCCACCCCTTGGCGCTGTGGGCGTCCCACGCCTTGAGGCGTACCCCTGCCGGCATCCGCCCGACGTATCGCTCCGGCGCGCGGCTGAGCACGATCACCTCGTGGCCATCTCCGGCCAAAGAGGCCGCCAGCGCCCGCCCGATCAGCCCTGTGCCTCCGGTGATGATTACCCGCATCTGCCTCCTCCGCCGGTGCCGGGGGCTGATGACGGTGAGAGATGCCCGCGTTTCCCCGGAGAATGCCCCACGACGTGCTGTCTATTATACCGGCACCTCCTCGATGTTGTCGAACGGCGGACAGGTGAAGGCTCCCCCGGCTGTTGGTGCTCCGAACAGCGAGGTCAAGGCTGGTGGTTGAGACAACCGAAAAAGTTTGCTATAATTTCTGTGCAAATTTTTGTCCGTTTTTTGCTACACGGGTGCCGGTGTGAGACGAGGCCGGTTCGGGAGGGACATCATGGAGGACCTGTTCAGCCTCTTGCGGGCCCAGCCGCTCTTCTCCGAACTCCCCGACGCGGAACTGGAGCAGATTGTGGACCGGGTGGTCCTGGTCCACAAGAATGCCGGGGAGTACCTCTTCCACGCCGGCCAAGAGGCCGAGCACGTCTATTTGATTGTCTCGGGAAAGGTGGAAGTCTATGCCCCCGGCGAGGCCCGGGAGGAGGTACAGGCTGTGGTCCAATTGGGGCCGGGCGATATGGTTGGGGGTGCTGCCGTCCTCGAGGGCGGAAAGTACACCGTATCCGTCCGCGCCCTGGAACCGACCACCCTGATCGCCGTGCCGGCCGAGCTCTTCCGGCACGTGGCCGAGGCGTACCCCAAGAGCGTGAAGGCCCAAGCCCAGTTCGAGGTGACCGAGGAGCTGGAGCTCCCCGGCGATGTCTCCGTTGAGGATCTCCTGCCGGGCGAAATGCCGGTGGTGGTCACCCGCGCCCACTGGTTCAAGCTGTTCGAGAGGCTGATCCGGCCGGTGGTGTTGATGGGGCTGGTGACTGTGGTGGCGGCCGGGGCGTTGTTCTTGTTCGGCGGGGAGTGGGCCGGTGTGGTGTGGATGTTGTGGGGTGGGAGTCTTCTGTTGATCTCCGCGTGGATCATCTGGGTGGTGGTCGATTATTTCAACGACTTCTACATTGTCACCACCCATAGAGTAATACAGATTAACAAGATCGTGTTCATCAGGGAGGAAAGAGAGGAGGCTCCCATTGCGAAAATTCAAGACGTGGAGTTCAGCATCTCCAACGCGCTCCAGAGGATACTCAACATCGGGGATTTGGTGATCAGCACCGCGGCCAATCAGGAGGTGATCGAGTTCAAACATGTGCCCAATCCTAAGTACGTCCAAGAGGCCATCATGGCCCAAGTTCACCGCTTCAAGTCCAGCATCCACGTGCGGGCCATGGAGGAAAAGCGCCGCCGCATCCGCGAGGTGCTGGGATTGGAGCCGGAACCCGCCGTGGGACCGGGTGTGGCACCCGGGCCCGAGTTGGAGGGGCTTCCGCCGGTGCCATCCGAGTCCCCCAGTTCGCTGGTCGAGAGAGTGTTGGGAGTTTTCAGGGGGGGCGCGAGGAGACTCAAGAATTACCTCAACCCGTTCAACCTCCGCGAGGAGAGGCCCAACAACGTGATCGTCTGGCGCAAGCACTGGATTCGCCTGGTAGGGCGCATCTGGGGAGTGATGCTCTTCATGGGATTGCTCTTCATCGGCGCGGTGCTGGCCCTCTTCTACGTGGAGACCTCGCCGAGCTCGCCCTTTGCCGGGCTCATCGTCCTGGTGTATGTGATCCTCTTCGTCCTCGGGCTCCTTTGGCTCCTGTGGGAATACGAGGACTGGCGCAATGACCTCTACATTTTGGACGACAAAGGAATTATCGACGAGGAGAAGCTGCCCCTTGGCTTGAATGAATCGCGGCGACAGGCCCTCTTCGATTCCATCCAAGACGTGCGGTACCGAATACCCGGCCCCCTCCACGCCCTCCTCAACGTGGGCGACGTGCTCGTCGAGACGGCCGGCATCGAAGGGCAGTTCACCTTTGACTCGGTCAAGAACCCCCAAGAAATGGTCAAGGAGATCACCAGGCGGCTGAGGGCCCTGGAGGAGAGGCGCATGGCCGAGGAGCAGGCCCGCATAGACGAGTCGGTGTTGGAGATCTTGGCCATTTACCACCGTGAACTCAACGCGCGGCTGCCCCGGGAGGAGCCCTATCAGGGTGAAGAGGCGTAAGGCGGTCCGGCGAGGGCAATGGCATCCCGGCGATGGCCGCGGGCGAGCTGAAAACTCAACCGACGAAGAGAGGAGTGAGCACATGGCCGTGGAGATTACGATCAACCGGGCGACGAAGACGATGGTCATTCCCGCCGGCGAGGCCGACCGCGTGAAGGAGATCGCCGGCGGGCGCATCCGCAAGGTGGGGGCCCTCACCGGGGCCGGAGGTACCAACCGGTACGTGGCCGGCGGCGACCTGGAGGAGTTGGCCGAGCTGCTGCGCCAGGCCGGCTACGTGGTGCGGCTGGTGGGACAGCCCATCGAGAAGGAGGAGGACGAGGATTGGTTCTAGGCCGGAGAAGCCTCTCCCTGTGCGCGACCTCCGACTGCGCACAGGGAGAGGCCCTTATTTCTTCCTCTTTCGCTTCCCCTTCGGATCATCGGATCCACTGAAAGGGCCGGGCGGGAAACCGATAGTCCACCCCCGCTTTCCTCAAAATTTGGCGCACGTACTCGTGGCTGATGCTCTTCACAATGCCCCGCCGAACGGCCTCCTGTGCCAGCTTGTGAAGCGTCCACCGGTTGTAGGGAAGGCCCAAGTCACGCGGGTGCGTGCGGGCCAGCTCCACGATCTTGCGCCTCTGTTCCTCGGTGAAGCGCGGCGGTGCCCCCCCGGAGCGCGGGCTGATGAGCCCGTCGATCCCGTGCTTGTTGAACCGGTGAATCCACTTGCGCAGGTTCGTGGGATGGGCCTGGAGCAGGGCTGCAATCTCCGGCACGCGGTACCCGGCGTGGGAGAGCAGAATCACCCTGGCCCGGTGACGCAGCGCGCTATCCTCGTGTTCCAGCCAGCTTCGGAGCACCTTTTCTTCCTTGGACGTCAGCTTGCGGACGTAGAGAGCCATGCGCAACCTCCTTTCGCGATTGTCCGGGTTGGCACCTCTTGGGCTTGCCCGGGCACTGCCGATCACGCGCCTGTCCGTGTCCGAGGAACGTCTTCTGGGGGACAGTATAGAAGAAGCAAATGTACGCTCCATGAACACCTTCAACCAGATGTATGACGCTTTTTTCAGCGTGTGACCGCACAGTCGATACGACAGAGGCGTCGGCGTTGCCCAATGGGCGAAGCTGGCGTAATATCTAGCCGAACTGTGCGGCGAGGCCGGCGTTGCCGGTGCCAGCGAGCTCAACCGGTGCAGGACCATGAAATTCCTGTGGCTCTCGGGGGCCGGAGTGGCCTTCGGCGTGGGGCTGTGGTTGCTCTACCGGGGGCGGCTCTACTTGGCTCCCCTGTCCAGACGGCTGTCGTTCTCACCCCGGGCCGACCGCCTGTTGGGCGCAGTCGTGGCCGGCCTCATTGTCCTCTTGCTCGGCATCGGGTGTCGGCTCGTGGTGCTCGTGTGGAATGGGGTGTGATGTGCGCGGAGGGACAAGGAGGCAGAGGCGTATGCGCATCTTGGCTGTGGATGTGGGAACGGGAACTCAGGACATTCTGCTCTTCGACACCGAGGTGGAACCCGAAAATTGCCTGAAATTGGTGATGCCCTCGCCGACGGTCGTGGTGGCCAACCGCATACGGCAGGCCACAGAGGCCGGCCGGCCCCTCTTGCTCACGGGAGTGACCATGGGGGGCGGCCCCTCGGCGTGGGCCGCGGAGGCCCACCACAAGGCGGGCCTTCCCATCTACGCCACCCCCGACGCGGCCCGCACCTTCAACGACGATCTCTCGGCCGTGGAGCGCGACTTGGGGGTCACCGTGGTGGGCGAGGATGAGGCCGCCCGCTTGGCCCGCCGAGAGGACGTGGTCCACGTGGAGATGCGCGATTTCTACTACGAGGAAATCGGCCGGGCCCTGGCCGCCTTCGACGTTTCCCCCGACGTGGACCTGGTGGCAGTGGCCGTCTTCGACCACGGGAACGCTCCCCCCGATGTGAGCGACCGCAAGTTCCGCTTCGACTACTTGCGGGAACGGCTGGCCACCGGGCACGGGCTGGCGGCCTTCGCCTTCTGGCGGGAGGAGATTCCCGAATCCATGACCCGCCTGCGGGCCGTGGCCAACACGACGCCAGCCGAACTTCCCCTTATCGTCATGGACACGGCGCCGGCCGCGGTGTTGGGTGCCCTGGAGGACCCACACGTGGCCGCCGCCGAGCACAAGGTGGTGGTGAACGTGGGCAACTTTCACACGCTGGCCTTCACGCTGGCCAACGGCCACATCGCCGGCGTGTTCGAGCACCACACGGGTCTGATCGATCGCCCCAAGTTGGAAGATCTCATCCGTCGCCTTGCGCTGGGCACCTTGACCAACGCGGAGCTCTTCGACGACCACGGCCACGGCGCCATCGTCTTCGAGCCGGCCGAACAGGCCCTGAACATGGTGGCCGTGACCGGCCCCCGGCGGGCCTTGTTGCGGGACACGACGCTGCCCGTCTACTTCGCCGTGCCCCACGGCGACATGATGTTGGCCGGCTGCTTCGGGCTGGTGCGCGCCTGCGCACACGTGGCTCCCCAGTACGCCGAACACATCGAGCGGGCCCTGGCCCGCTAGCAGGAGAGCTCATGGCCGTTGACGACGACGTGCTCGGCAAAGCCTACGATCCACACGTGATGCGCCGGCTGTGGAGCTACTTGGCCCCACACCGCCGGCGCATTGGGCTGGCCTTCTTCTTCATGGCCGTGGGGAGCGGGGCCAATGTGGCCGGCCCCGTCTTCATCCAGCGGGCGGTGGACCAAGGCTTGGCCCTGGGGCAATTCGACCGGCTGGCCCTGTACACGCTCCTCTTCTTCGGCGCGGCCTTCGCCGAGTGGGCGGCTGTCCGCCTGCGCGTTCACTTGATGGCCGTGACCGGCACGCGGGTGGTCTGTGATCTGCGCGAGGAGCTCTTCGCCCACCTTCACACCCTGAACCTCTCCTTCTACAACCGCTACGCCATCGGGCGCCTCATGTCCCGCCTCATCGGCGATGTGGGGGTGTTGCAGGATTTCGTCACCTGGGCCATTGTAGGCGTCTTCCGGGATATTTTCCTGCTCGCCGGCACGGTGATGGCCATGCTGGCCCTCAACTGGCGCCTCTCAGCCATAACATTCCTCGTGCTCCCCCTCATGGCGTGGAGCACCAACCAGTGGCGCCGGCGAATGCGGCGGGCCTACCGCGCCGTGCGCCGGCGAATCGCCGTGCTCAACGGCTACCTCAACGAGAGCATCACGGGCTTTCGGGTCACGGCGGCCTTCGTCCGCCAGGACCGCAACATTCGCCACTTCGAGGAGCTCAACCGCTCCCACTTCGAGGCCAACCGCAGGGCAGCGCGCCTTTCGGCCCTCTTCTTCCCCGGCGTGGACTTGCTCGGCGCGCTGGCCACCTCCTTGGTCGTGGTGTACGGCGGGTGGCAGGTCCTCGACGCCCGCCTGACGCCGGGCGTGCTCATCGCCTTTGTCCTCTACGTGGACCGTTTCTTCGCCCCCATCCGTGATTTGGCCCAGCGTTACAACACCTTTCAGAGCGCTATGGTAGCCGGGGAGCGCATCTTCGAGCTCCTCGACGTGGAGCCGGAAATCCGCGACAGGCCCGACGCCGTGGAGTTGCCGCCCATCCGGGGCCGTGTCGAGTTCCGCCACGTGTGGTTTGCCTACGGCGACAACCAGCCGGTCCTGAAGGACATCGTGCTCACGGCTGAACCGGGGGAGACCGTGGCCCTGGTTGGCGAGACGGGGGCCGGGAAGAGCACGCTGGTGCAGCTCATTCCCCGCTTCTTCGACGTGACGCACGGGGCAGTCCTCGTCGATGGGCACGATGTGCGGGATGTGACCAGGGCTAGCCTGCGCCGCCAGATGGGCATTGTGCTCCAGGAGCCGTTCCTCTTCAGCGGCACAGTTCGTGACAACATTCGCTTCGGCCGGCCGGATGCCTCCGACGAGGAGGTGGAGGCAGTCGCCAGGGCCATCGGCGCGCACGAGTTCATTGTGCGCCTTCCCCAGGGCTACGAGACCGAAGTCGGCGAGGGGGGCGTTCACCTGAGTGTTGGCCAACGCCAGATGATCAACTTTGCCCGCGCCCTGTTGGTCAACCCCCGCCTCGTGATCCTGGACGAGGCCACCTCGAGCGTGGACACGCCCACCGAGCGGCTCATCCAGCAGGCCATCGAACGCCTGCTGGCCGGCCGGACGGCCTTCATCATTGCCCACCGCCTGAACACCGTCGTCCGGGCGGACAAGATCGTCGTGCTCGACCACGGCCAAATCGTCGAGGTGGGCTCCCACGAGGCGCTGCTCCGCCGCCAGGGGGCCTACTACCGCCTCTACACGATGCAGTTTCGGCCCAGAACCACCGTGTAGCCTAACACCCAAGAGGAGGCACACTCATGCTGCGCTATCCCATGAACCTGATTGCTCAACTGGCCGTTGAGGCGCGTTCCCGCGTGCTCTTCGTCGTGCTGGACGGCATCGGCGATGTGGCCGTCGGGGGAAGGACGCCCTTGGAGGCCGCCAACACGCCCAACATGGACGCCCTGGCCGAGGAGGCCTCGCTGGGACTTTCCACGCCCGTGGCGCCGGGCGTGGCGCCGGGGAGTGGGCCCGGCCACTTGGCCCTCTTCGGCTACGATCCGCTCCACTACAGCGTGGGCCGTGGCGTGCTCTCGGCCTTGGGCATCGGGCTGGACTTGGCCTCGAACGAGGTGGCAGCGCGTGGCAACTTTGCCACGCTGGCCGGCGACGGCACAGTCTCCGACCGGCGGGCGGGCCGCATCCCCACGGCCCTGAACGAACAGCTCATTGCCCGCCTGCAGGAGGAAATTCGCCGCATCGAGGACGTGGACGTGCGCCTCTACACCGAGGCCGAGTACCGCTTCGTCCTCGTGCTCTCCGGCCCGGGGCTGGGCGGGAAGGTGCGCGACACCGATCCCGGCAGGGTTGGTTTGGCTCCCTTGCCGGCCACCCCCCTCACCGAAACACCGGAGGACGCCAAGACAGCGCGTGTGCTCAACGAGTTCATCCGGCGGGCCACCCAAGTGCTTCACGAGCTGCCCGAGGCGCGCCGGCACACGCCGCCGCCCAACACAGTGCTGGTGCGAGGTGTGGACCGCTTGCCGGACATGCCCCGGTTCGGCGAGATCACGAAGATGCGCGCCGGCGCCGTGGCCGTTTATCCCATGTACCGGGGCGTGGCCCGGCTGGTGGGCATGGAACTCCTGCCCATTGACCTGAGCGGCACGGGCGAGCGCACGCCGGCCAAGCTGGACGCGTGCCGGCGACATGCTCGGGAATACGACTACATCTACTTTCACGTGAAGAAGACGGACAGCTACGGCGAGGATGGCGACTTCGAGGGCAAGGTGAGCGTGATCGAGGAGTTCGACCGCTCGCTGCCGGAGCTGCTGGAGGCATTTGAGCCGGACGTGGTGCTGATAACGGGGGATCACTCGACGCCTGTGCCGTTGCGGGCTCACTCGTGGCATCCGCTGCCCGTCTTGCTCCGCGGCCCCCACGTCCGGCGGGACGGCCGACGCTTCACCGAGGCCAACTGTCGGGCCGGGAGCCTCGGACACGTGCGCCACGTGGACTTGTTGCCCCTCGTCATGGCCAACGCCGGCCGGCTGGCCCGCTTCGGCGCCTGAGGGAGTGCGGGAGCAGGGGCGGTGACAGCGCCGTCACCGCCCGTGGGATTCGGAGACCGGTCCGAGGCGGCGCCGGCTCAGCGCGGCAAACCCCACGCGCCACAGGGTCATGAGCACGAGCGTGGTCATCATGGTGACCACTGCGAAGCTCGGGGGAATGGCCCGGCGCATCCAGAGCGCGCGTACCAAGAGCCCCAACGGAACGCCCAGGGCCCACGTCTTGGCTGTGAGGCGCAGGGCCCGTGTGGGCGAGAGGGTGGCCGCCTGGGAACGGTAGGCGCCGAGCAGCCAGCCGGCACACAACCAGCCAACCCAGAAGGGCCAGGCGGTGCCCACAGTCTCCACCAGGCCGCTCTTCTGGTGGCTGACCCGCCCTAGCCAGGCGAAGACGAACAGGGTGACCGTGTCGCCAATGATGAGGGCAAGCTGTGCTCTTCTCATGTGTCCTCCCTGTTTCCCTTCATGTTCGTTCTCTCGGAGGTCTCCCGACTGTTTACTCCTCTTGGGCGGCCAGCTTTGCCAGCATGTCCAAGGACCAGTCGCGCAGGTCCCACGATTCGGATCTCGCCGCCGCCGGCCGGAGCCACGGCTTGACCAGCGCCGTCCTTGTGGTGATGTAGAGCGGGGCATAGGCCACTTCGTCAACGGCCAGCGCGTCCTCGGCCTGGGCGTACAGCTCCCGGCGTTTGGCCGGGTCCGGCTCGACGGCAGCCTGTTCCAGCAGGGTGTCGAAGGCGTTGCACAGCCGGCGGGAACGGTTGGGGCTCTCCTGGCAGTGGAAGGCGTGGGAGAGCCAGTGGTGGGTGTCGGGCGAGGTGTTGCACGTGGTGTCCAGCCACACGTGCGGTGCTTCCTCGAGGGGCAAGGTGCGCTCCAGGGTCTGGGCGTAGCCCTCGGCGGGCCGGCCGTCCAACTCCACCTCGATGCCCAACGTCTCCTCCCACGTGGTGGCCAAGAACTTGGCCACGGCCTCGAACACCGGTTCTTGGGGGTATCGCACGGTAATGGGGGGAAAGCCTTGGCCCCCGGGATATCCGGCCCGTGCCAGCACGTCTTGAGCGTGTTCGGGATTCCACTCCACGCCGATTTGATCCGCCGCCGGGGCGCCAAAGGTGCCCGGTGGCGTCAGGTGGCGGGCCGGCAGGGCGTTGCCGCCGAGCACTTCGGAGACCAGCCGCTCCCGGTCCACGGCTTCCGAGAGGGCCAGCCGAACCAGGCGGAAGTCGAGCGGGGGTTTCACGGTCACGAAGCCGGCGTAGGTGGAACAGGGGTCCGGGAAGGCGCGCAGCTCCTGCTGGCGGGCCTGCTCGTAGCGGAGCCGGGCTGTCGTCGGCGGCGAGAGGAGCACCATGTCCAGTTGGTTGCGGTCGTAGCGGCGCAGGGCCTCGTCTTCGGGGAGCACGTGGAAGCGCACTTCGGAGATGGTGATCCCCTCGGGCGCGAAGAAGAGCGGGTTCTGGGCCAAGACCAAGCCCTCGTCGTCCCACTTCTGGAGGAGATATGGGCCGCTGGTCCACACGTGCTCGGGTTGTGCCCAGGCGTCGCCGGCGGATTCGATGAGCACACGGGGCAAGGGGCGGGCGGCCACGGCGGTGAGCAGGGCCGGGAAGTAGGCGGCCGGCTCGACGAGGCCGAACTCGACGGTGAAATCGTCCACGGCCCGCACTTCGATGCCTTCCAAGTCAGGCGTGCCTGTGGCCGTGTGGGCCTCCGCACACCCTTCGATGATGTAGAAGAGCGGGGCGCTCTCGGCTCCCGTGGCAGGGTCACACAGGCGCCGGAACGTCCAGACCACGTCGTCGGCGGTGATAGGGCTGATCGCCTGGCCTGTGCGGTCCACCCAAACGGCCTCTTGTCTGAGGTAGAAGGTGTAGATGCGCCGGTCGCCGCTGGCCTTCCACTCGACGGCCAGGTCGGGCAGGATCTCGCTGTTGTCGGTCGAGAGGCGTGTCAGGCCGGCGAAGAGTTGCCGCACCACGTTGGCGTCGGCTGCGGATTGCACTGATGCGGGATCGAGTGTTGAAGGGAGCGCAGGCTGGTGAAGGTCCAAGGTGGCGGGAGGAGGTTCTCGTCGCGGCCACCACCGACATTGAACGGTAACCACCAGGAGCGCAAGGAGCACCAGGGCCCACACTCCTGCTCTTCGCCGTCGTCTCACGCGCTGATTGTGAGCAGGCGCACCGTTGACCTTGGACATGGACACCTTCGGGGCCAGACAGGCACACGGCCTGTTGTGTCAAAAGCCGGGCTCGCGGGCCGATGTGCTCGACACGGCCGAACACAAGGGCGATCAGGCAGTGGTGTTCCACTCGTGCCGTCAGGAGACGGCCAAAACCAACTCGGAGCGAATGCGCTCGTCGGTGGCCAACACGCGCTCCAAGTGTTTGCGGGCGTAGTGGAGCCGCGATTTCACCGTGCCGACGGGCATGTCCAGAATATCCGCGATCTCGTTGACGCTGAACTCCTGGATGTAATAGAGCACGACAACTACGCGGTGCTTTTCGTCGAGCGCGGCCAAAGCATCCCGCACGGCCTGGCGGCGTTCCTCGCGGGCCAGCAGCTCGTCGGGCGTGTGGGCCAACGCGGCGTGCAGCCTGTGCTTGACTTCTTCGATGCTGGGCACCGGGAAGCGACGCCGAGTGAGCCAGTTGTAGGTGAGATTGACGGCGATGCGGTGCAGCCAAGGTGCCAACGAGTCCGCCTTCGCGTTGACGCGGTGGAGGTTCTGGTAGACGCGCACGAAGGTTTCCTGGAGCAAATCTTCGGCCACGCCCCTGTCGTGGGTGAGGGCGTAGATGGTGCGGAAGAGCCGGGGGGCATGGCGGTGGTACAGGTGAGCAAAGGCATCCCAATCGCCGCGTTGGGCCGCGTAGACCAGCTCGATGTCGGTCCGTTCAAGCATCGTTGCTCTCCAGAGCACCTTGCTCCTGGCCGGGAACAGGAGTGGCCCCTGTCATCACACTCCCTCCCGCACTCGGGCCTACTATACTGTTCCGGGTTTGTTCGCCAAATGCCGTTTGGCAGGCATGTCATGATGCTCCTTCGGGCGTCCAGCGCAACACGGGGCGACGGGCGGCCCGTGCTTCGTCAAGGCGCCTGACGGGCGTCACGTGGGGGGCGGAGCGCACGGTGTCGGGGTCGATCTCGGCCTCCTCCGCAATGCGGCGCATGACGGCGATGAAGTGATCCAGCGTGGCCTTGGATTCCGTTTCCGTCGGCTCGATCATCAAGGCCTCTTCGACGATGAGGGGGAAGTAGATAGTGGGAGGGTGGATGCCGAAGTCGATCAGCCGCTTGGCGATGTCGAGCGTGCGCACTCCCTTTTTGGCCTGCCGTTTGCCGCTGAAGACCACCTCGTGTTTGCAGATGCGGTCATAGGGCAGGTCGTACAGGTCTTGGAGCTGGACGCGGATGTAGTTGGCGTTGAGCACGGCCGTGCGGCTCATGTCCTCCAAGCCCTCGCGCCCCAACATGCGCATGTAGACGTAGCCGCGCACCATGTTGTTGACGTTGCCGTAGAAGGCGCGCACGCGCCCGATGCTCTCCGGGCGGTCGTAGTCGAGGTAATAGCGGTCGCCCTCTTTGGCCACGACGGGCACGGGGAGGAAGCGGGCCAAGTCGGCGCGCACGGCTGTGGCGCCGGCGCCGGGACCGCCGCCGCCGTGGGGGACGCTGAAAGTCTTGTGCAGGTTGTAGTGGAGGATGTCCATGCCCAAGTCCCCCGGCTTGGCCACGCCGACCATAGCGTTCATGTTGGCGCCGTCCATGTAGATGAGCCCGTCCACGCTGTGGATGGCCTCGGCCACCTCGAGAATGTGCTCCTCGAAGAGGCCCAATGTGCTGGGGTTGGTGATCATCAGGCCGGCCACGTCCTCGTTGAGCGCGGCCTTGAGGGCGTCCAAGTCCATGTTGCCGTCGGCGCCTGTGGGGATGCTCACCGTGCGGTAGCCCACCATGGCCACCGTGGCCGGGTTCGTGCCGTGGGCCGAATCGGGCACGAGGATCACGTGGCGCCGGCGCCCCTTGGAGGTGTGGTAAGCGTGGATGATGAGCACGCCGGTGAGCTCGCCGTGGGCCCCGGCCGAGGGTTGGAGCGTGACGGCCGGCAGGCCGGCGATTTCGCCCAGCCACGCTTGGAGCTCGTACATGAGCCGCAAGATGCCCTGGACCGTCGTCTCATCCTGATAGGGGTGCAGGTGAAGGAACCCCGCGAGGTTGGCGATGGCGTCGTTCACCTTGGGGTTGTACTTCATGGTGCAGGAGCCGAGGGGGTAGAAGCCGATGTCCACGGCGAAGTTGAGCTGGGAGAGGCGGGTGAAGTGGCGCACCACGTCCGTCTCGCTCACTTCGGGCAGGGGGAGCTCGTCGCGCAGGTACTCCTCCGGGGGAAGTTCGGCCTCGGGCACGTCGAGCGGGGGCAGCTCGACCCCGCGCCGTCCCGGCACGCTGTGTTCGAAGATGAGGGGTTCTCGCGGTACGAAGCCGTATGTGTTGGGCATGGTGTCCTCCTCTCACTGCTCTTCGGCGGAAGAGGTGGCTCCCACCTTCCACCGCTTGCCGGCGGCCAATTGGACCATGCGGGTGAGCCGATCTCCGTCCCACAGGTAGACGTGGGCCCGTCGAGTCCACGCGCGGGCGGCGGGCGTGATGGTGCCCGGCACGATGAGGATGCCCCGGGCGATTTCCAGTTCGCCCAACAGGGTCACGAAATGACGCACGTGAGGTTCGTCGAGGACGGCCAGATCGCGCCGGATTTGCACCACCCACGGCTTGCGCTCCACGTCCCAGGCCAGCAGGTCAACGCGCGGATCGCCGGTCTCCTCGTCGGGGTTCACACGGTAGCCCAGGGCGCGCAACAGGAAGGCCACTGTGGCGCGAAATGCCTCCGGCGGCATGGCCCACAACTCCTCGCGGGTCACCTCCTGGAGACGCCGGCGCTCTTGGGGCGAGATCATGGTGTGCTCCTCACCGGGATGGGGCGGGCGACCCCGGGTAGCCGGCCACGGCCTCCACGAGGCGGTCAATGTCGGCCCGCGCGTTCATCTCGGTGGCCGTCAGCAGCCAATGGTTCTTCAACTCCGGGTAGGCGCGTTCCAGGTCGTATCCCCCGATGATGCCGTGCGTTTCCCACAAGTAACGGTTGAGCTCCGCGGGCGGCACGGGCGTGCGCACGGCGAACTCGCGCACGAAGGGGCCCTCGAAGGCTAGCTCGTAGCCGTCCAAGGCGGTGAGGCGCTGGGCCAAATAGTGGGCCTTGTGGTAGCAGAGGTTGGCCACCTGGCGGAGGCCATGTCGTCCCACAGCGCTCAGGTAAATGGTCACAGCCGTGGCGATCAGGGCCTCGTTGGTGCAGATGTTGCTGGTAGCCTTCTCGCGCCGGATGTGCTGCTCGCGCGCCTGGAGCGTGAGCACGAAGCCCCGCCGGCCCTCGATGTCCACCGTCTGGCCGGCGACACGCCCCGGCATTTGGCGGACGTGCTTCATGCGGGTGGCGAAGAGGCCCACGTAGGGTCCTCCGTACATGAGGGGAATGCCCAAGGACTGTCCCTCGGCGGTGACGATGTCGGCCCCGAAGTCGCCGGGCGGCTTGAGGAGCCCGAGGGCAACGGGGTCGGCCGAGACGACAAAGTGGCCGCCCACGCCGTGGATGAGCTCTCCGAGTTGGCCCAGTGGCTCGATTTGGCCGAAGAAGTTGGGGTATTGGACGATGAGGGCTGCTGTGTGCTCGTTCAAGGCCGCGCGCACTGCCTCGACATCTGTGGTGCCGTTCCGCCGGTCGAAGGGGATGGGGACAAGCTCAATGTCCATGCCTTGGCTGTAAGTGGCGACCACATCCCGGTACTCGGGATGGACGGCCTCGCTGATGAGCAGGCGCGT
Source organism: Ardenticatenaceae bacterium (assembly GCA_026989095.1). Taxonomy (GTDB): domain Bacteria; phylum Chloroflexota; class Anaerolineae; order Ardenticatenales; family Ardenticatenaceae; genus WFWG01. The sequence continues at coordinate 45,283 of JALSKA010000075.1, read as the reverse complement.
CCGCCGGGATCGGGTGAGGCGCACGGCCATGAGGGCGGCCTCGGCCAAGGCGGTGGAGCCGTCGTACATGGAGGCGTTGGCCACGTCCATGCCGGTGAGCTGGCAGACCAGGGTCTGAAACTCGAAGATGACCTGGAGGGTCCCCTGGCTGATCTCCGGCTGGTAGGGGGTGTAGGCCGTGTAGAATTCACCCCGGAAGAGCAGGTGGGTGAGCAGGGCCGGGGTGAAGTGGTAGTAGGCGCCGGCGCCCAGGAAACAGGGATGTGTGGCCACGGTGGCATTCTCCGCGGCCAAGGCGGCGAAGAGGCGCTGGGCTTCGAGCTCGCTCATGCCCTCGGGCAAGTCGAGCGAGGGAAAGCGCACTTGGGCGGGGATGTCGGCGAACAGGTCCTCGATGCGTTCCACGCCAATGGCCTTCAACATGGCCTGGCGCTCCGCTTCCGTGTGGGGCGTGTACCGCATGGTCCCTCCTCTCTGCTCCACGGGCCGGCGGCGTTGCCGGCCTCGGCGCTGGGCGCCCTATTCCTGCTCGATGAGGCGGCGGTACGCCTCCGCGTCCAACAAGTTGGCCCGCTCGGCCTCCCAGTTGGAGGGGCGTACCTTGATCATCCACCCTTGGCCGTATGGGTCGTTGTTGACCAGCTCCGGCGCGTCTTCCAGGGCGGCGTTGATCTCGATGACCTCGCCGCTGACCGGCGCGAAGAGGTCGCTGGCGGCCTTCACGCTCTCGACGACGCCGAAGGGTTCGCTTTGGGTCACGTGGTCGCCCACTTGGGGCAGCTCGACGTAGACCACGTCGCCCAGCTCGTGTTGGGCGTAATCGGTGATGCCCACGACGGCCACTTCGCCTTCCAGGCGAACCCACTCGTGTTCTTCGGTGTAGAACAGGTCGGCGGGAACGTTCATGGCTGTTTCCTCCCTCCAAGTTGTTTCAGTGGGCCGCAGTGGTCCGGGAGTTGGCCCCCCGTGTGCGCTTGTAGAAGGGCCGGCGCACTGTGATCGCCTCCACAGGGCGGCCCCGGATGAGCACGTGGAGCTGCTGGCCGGGCTCCGCCAGCTCTGGGCGCACGTAGGCCATGGCGATGTTCTTCTCCAGCCAGGGGGCGTAGGAGCCGCTGGTCACTCGGCCGACTTCCTCTCCCTCCGCCGTCTGCACGGGGTATCCCTGGCGGGGGATGCCCCGGCCGCGCATTTCGAGCATGGCCAGCTTCTTGGAGACGCCTTCCTGCCGCTGGCGCCGGATGGCGTCGGCGCCGATGTAATCGCCCTCACGGGCCACGAAGCGGCCCAGTCCGGCCTCGATGGGCGTGGTCTCCTCGTCCAGTTCGTGGCCGTAGAGGGGCATCGAGGCTTCCAGCCGCAGCGTGTCCCTGGCGCCCAAGCCGGCCGGGCGCAGGCCGTCCCCCTGTCCGGTCTCCAGGAGGGCCTGCCAGAGCGCCGCGGCCCGCTCCGGCGCCACGAAGAGCTCGAAGCCGTCCTCGCCCGTGTAGCCGGTGCGCGCCACCCGCACGGAGATGCCCGCCACTTCGGCGGGCATCACGTGGTAGAAGCGCAAGTTGGCGAGATCGGCTTCGGTCAAACGGCTCAGAATGGCCTGGGCTCTGGGGCCTTGGAGGGCCAGCAGAGCATAAGCATCGCTCCGGTTGTGAACGTCAGCGTCCGCGAAGCGTTGGGCCACCCGGACGACGTGTGCCCAGTCCTTCTCGGTGTTTGCGGCGTTGACGACAACGAGGTAGTGCTCCTCCGCTAGGCAGTAGACGATTAAGTCGTCGATTGTGCCCCCGCGCTCGTTGAGGAACATGGAATATTGGGCTTGGCCGGGGGAAAGCTTGTCCACGTCATTGGCCGTGAGATGTTGGAGGAGCGCGCGGGCGCCGGGGCCGGTGAACTCGAACTCCCCCATGTGGCTGACGTCGAAGAGGCCGGCGGCAGTGCGGACGGCGCGGTGTTCTTCCAAGATGCTCGTGTACTGCACCGGCATCTCCCACCCGCCAAAGGGGACCATACGCGCGCCCATCTGACGGTGAACCTCGTACAGAGGGGTCTTGCGCAAAGCTCCTTCGCTCATATCTCCTCCGCGTGGGTGGGTTGTACGGACTGGCCGAGTGGGGTCGAGGGCGGACGGTGGGTCTCGGTGGCCACGGTGGCCGGGAACCCAACGTGTGGCCCCATTCTACGGTGGACGGGCAAAAAGTCAAACAGCGGCCCGGGCGTCTGCGGTGTTTTCCCGCCCACAAGTGGAAGGGGCGTGGCCGAAGGCCAAAACCGTGGCCCACACGGGTGCTTTCGGCCACGCTGCCCTAGGTCAATAGGCGTATCGCCAGTTGTAAGCGCGGCGGTAGCCGTAGTCGGTGCTGAAGGCGCCGAAGGCCTTCTTGTACGCTCGCGTCACCGGGTGGCGTCGCAGGGAGCGGAACCCCCTCCGGGCAATTTGGGACGGCGAGTACACCCGGCGACAGAGCCAGTCGTAGGCTTGGCGCAATTCCTCCACGGTCATCTGTTTTGGAATGAAGGTGACGTGGGCGGTGTCGTAGTACCGCCAGGGCACATCCAGCAGCCGGCCTTCCCGTTCCAACAGGGCCCGGAACGGGGTGGAGGGGAAGGGTGTCAACACGGTGATGCTCACACTGTCCAACTCGCTCGTGCGGATGAAGTCCCACATGGCGTGGAAGGTCTCTATGGTGTCGTGGTCGAAGCCCAGCACGAAGAGCCCGACGACGCTAATGCCGGCCGCGTGAATCTTGCGCACCACCTCGCGAATCTGTTCGGCCTGTCCGCGGCTCTTGCCGCCCAACTCGCGCCGGTTGACGGGGTTCACCGACTCGAAGCCGATGAAGAACTTGTCCAAGTGTGCCCGCCGTGCCAGGCGCAGGAGCTCCGGGTAGTCGGCCACGATGAGCTCCGACTGGCACGTCCACCCGTGGAGCGGCAACTTCTCGAGGGCCAGGAAGAGCTCCTCACAATACTCGGGCGCAATGCGGAAGTTGAGCCCGAAGTTGTCGTCCGTGAGGAAGAAGCGCTTGATGCCGCGACGTTGAATTTCTTCCACCACCTGTTCGACGGGGCGCAGCCGCATCACCCGGCCGGAGACGCGGATGGCCGTGCAGAAGGAGCAATTTCGCGGGCACCCGCGCGTGATCTCCAAGTAAGGCGTCCAGTAGCGCTTGTTCTCCTGCACCATGTCGAGCACGCGCTGGGAGATAGGCGCCAAATCGTCGAGCGTCTTCCATTCCTCATCGACGTACATGGGTTTGAGGGTATCGTTGGCGAAGTCGCGGATGATCTGAGGCCACGTGTTGTATCCCTCGCCCACGACGACCACGTCGGCAAAAGTGGCCACGTGATCTGGTGAGAGTGTGGCGTGAACGCCGCCCACGGCTACTGTGGCCCCTTGGCGACGGGCCAGGCGGGCAATTTCCTCGGCCCGCTCGATGGTGAGCGTCATGCTGGAGATGCCCACTAAGTCGTTGGGGCCCAAGGTGGAGTAGTCCGGCCGTTCCACGTTCTCGTCCCAGATCTCGACGGGAATCTCGTCCGGGACCAGCGACGCCAGGCGCATCAGCGTGTAGGGAGAGCCGGGCACCCGTCCCCAGACGCGACCGTCGCGATATGGCCGGATGAGAATCACTCTGCGGAGTTCCATGCCCCCCTCCTTCCTTCCCGGTCTGGTGACTCTGCCCCAGTGCGGAGACCCGCACGTGGGCGCCATTATACGGTGGTCGTGATGAAAAGGGAAATTGGGCTCGTCGTTCCGCCCCGGGGACATAGCGCGCGTGCTCTCCAGGCCGATCACTTGGGCAAGGGGAGATCATTCATGTACAGGTAGTGGCGCAAGGTGCGGCCGTCCACGAGGATCACGGGAGGGCGAAACTGAGCAGCTTCGCGCCGGGTGTTGGCCGAGAAGCGCCCTGTGGTGACGAAGAATCCGAAGTCGGCCTGTTCGCGCACGAGGGTGCCGTAGAAGGCCCGCACTTCGGAAGGGGGGACCAAGTCACGGTAGCGTTTACATTGGACCAGGGCACGGGTGTCTCTCCGGCAGAGCCTAATGTCCACCCCCCGGTCGCCGCTGCGGCCGGTGACTTGGGCGTGCCACCCCCACGCGCGAAAGAGCTCGGCCACGAGTTCCTCGAATTGGGCCGGGGAGATGTGGGTGCCCACGGGCAGGCCCCTTGGGCGCCTGCGTCGGGGTCTTCGGCGCAGGCGCCGGCGCCACCGGGCGTACCACCCCCGCGCGTGCCACGCCCCCAGCGCCGAGACGAGGGCGATGATGAGTGCCGCGAACACGTCACCGAGCACGCTTCATCCTCCGCTTGCGGCGCGCCCGGGACCGGTTGCGCCGGCGGGCCACCTCGGTCACCATCTCCTTCAGCGCTTGCACCTCGTCAGGGCGGAGCTCGCGCCACATTCCGGGCTCCAGGCCCTCCACCGTGAGCGGCCCGATGGCCACGCGCACCAGCCGGAGTGTGGGATGCCCAACGGCCGCCGTCATGCGGCGCACTTGGCGCTTCTTGCCCTCCGTGAGCACGATGCGCAGCCACGCCGTGGGCACGCGCTTGCGCTCCCTGATGGGCCGGCGACGCGGCCACAGGGCCGGCGGCGAGGGCAGCAGTTCCACGTGGGCCGGCCTGGTGCGGTACCCTCCTTTGATGATGACGCCCTCGCGCAGCCGGCGGAGCGCCTCCTCGTCGGGAACACCCTCCACTTGGGCCAAGTAGACCTTCGTGTGCCGGTAGCGGGGATGGGTAAGGCGGTGGGCCAGCTTGCCGTCGTCGGTGAGGAAGAGCAGCCCTTCACTGTCGTAGTCCAGCCGGCCGGCGGCGTAGACCCCGGGAATCGGGATGTAGTCGGCCAGCGTCTCCCGCCCGGCGTTGGCCGGATCGGTGAAGCTGGAGAGCACGCCAAAGGGCTTGTTGAACAGCACATACCGGTGCTTCTGCGGCGTGGTCATGGCACGGCCATCGAGTTGAGGATGCTGAACGCTCCGTGAACTTCCATCTTTACACCCTTTTCGGCGTGATCAACTCTACTCGAACAGGCGAAAACGCACAAATGCGCGCCGTTTTTGACTATCTGAAAACTTGCCCCTTGAAAAGCGCCGTTCCCTGTGATATGGTACAGGAAAAGCGCGAAGCCCTGTGAAGCTCGTTTCGCCATTTGAAATCGTGTGGTGCGCCATGGCGGTCATCCGGCCCAGTTCAGCAATTCCATCCAGGGGGAGCCGCATCCAATCCGTGCAGCGCGCCCTTCGCATCCTGGAGCTCCTGGCCCAACACCCCGTGGGCCTCTCGGCCAAACAGGTGAGCCTGCGCCTTGGCCTGCACCTGAGCACCGTCTACCACCTGTTAAACACCTTGGCCGACGCCGGGTACGTGGTCAAGGACCCCGACACACTCCTCTTCCGCCTGAGCGGCAAGATCGGCTACACCGTTTACGGCGAGCCCACGGTGGCCCACTTGGTGCGCCAACTCACCCCGCACGTGCAAGCCCTCCAGGAGGAAACCCGCGAGACGGCATACCTCTCGCTGTGGGACGGGCGTGAGGTGGTCCTCTCCGCCATTGCCGAGAGCCCTCTTTCGGTGCGCGTCAAACTGCTCACTGTGGGGTACACCGGCGGCAGCCACGCCATGGCCTTGGGCAAGGCGATTTTGGCCCACCTGTCGCAAGAGGAGCTGGCCGACTACGTGGCCGGCCACCCGCTCGTCCCCTTCACCGAGAACACCTGCACCGACTCGGAGCGCTTGCGCACTATCCTGGCCGACGTGCAAGCTTCTGGCTACAGCCTCGACGTCGAGGAATTCCTGCCCGACGTCTGTTGCATCGGCGCCCCCATCTTCGACGCCCGCAACCGAATCGCGGCATCCATCGCCATCTCCCTGCCCCGCAACCGGTACGATGTGAGCGCCGGCGCGCTCATTCCGAAGGTCAAACTCGCGGCCGACGCGGCCACGCGCACCATGCACATTCTGGGCTACGTGTGGCCTCCGCCCTCGCCCGAATGAACTCGTGTTCGTTGGACACATCATGCACCCAACAGTGGGCCTGATCGCCAACCCGGCCTCGGGCAAAGACATCCGCCGCCTCATCGCGCACGGTTCCGTCTTCGACAACAACGAGAAGGCGAACATTATTCGGCGCGTCCTGCGGGCCTTGGATGTCTTTGGGGTCAAGCGGGTCTTGGCCATGCCCGACTTGTACGGCCTCGTCCTCCGGGCCTTGGAGGAGGCACACGTTGGCCTGCGGGTGGAGTTCGTGGACATCCCGGTGACGAACACGGCCGCGGACTCGCGTTTGGCCGCCACGGTCATGGCTCAAGCCGGTGTGCGCTGCATCGTGACGGTAGGCGGGGATGGCACCAACCGCGTCGTGGCCCAAGGGTGTCACAATGTGCCCCTGGTGCCCATCTCCACGGGCACCAACAACGTCTTCCCTTCATTCGTGGAGAGCACCCTGGCGGGCATGGCGGCCGCAGCCGTGGCCTTGGACGTGGAAAGGGTGTGGGAGCAGGCCGTACACCGGGCGCGGCGGCTCGAGATCCTTCGGGAGGGCAGGGTCGTGGACATTGCCCTGGTGGACGTGGTGGTGTACGACGAGCGCTTCGTGGCCACGAAGGCCATCTGGGATGCGGACAAGATGCGAGCCCTCTTCCTCACCGCCCCCTACCGGGGCACCATTGGAGCCTCGGCCATCGCGGCGTACTTGCCTTGGGCCGAGCAGGTGGCCCGTGACTCGGCCGGCCTCTACGTCGAGCTGGGAGCGGGGCAGACGCGCGTCTTGGCGCCCATTGCCCCCGGGCTCATCGTGCCCGTCTCCGTGCGGTCCGTCTCCCCGCTGGAGCTGGAGCAGACCGTGCCGATACCCCACGCGCCCTCGATACTGGCCCTCGACGGGGAGCGGGAGGTGCCCGTCCCGCCGGGCGCTTCAGTCGCCGTGCGCCTCTCCGCCCGTGGTCCCTACGTTGTAGACGTGCAGGCAGCCTTACAAGCGGCCGTCGAAGAGGGCTTCTTCGTACAAGGCGGAACGGAAAGGGGGTGAGAGTTCCGACGGAGACCGGCCGACAGCGGCCGACGGCACAATGGCGTTCCTCGGCGTCGAAGGGTGAACTGAAAGGAGGAGCAATCATGGCCCTGAGCCGCGAGACCCTTCTACAGTTGTACGAGATGATGGTGAAGATCCGCACTTTTGAGGAGCGCGTGGCCGAAATCTATTACGAGGGCAAACAGCCCGTCTTCAACATTGCCGCCGGCCCGGTGCCGGGCGAGATGCACCTCTACAGCGGCCAGGAGGCCGTGGCCGCCGGCGTCTGCGCCCACCTGCGCCCGGACGACCCGGTGACCAGCACCCACCGCCCGCACGGTCACCTCATCGCCAAGGGCGTGGACTTGAAGCGCATGATGGCCGAAATCTTCGGCAAGGAAACCGGCCTCTGCCACGGCAAAGGGGGGCACATGCACCTCTTCGACCCCGAGCTGCACTTCGGCTGCGGCGGCATCGTGGGCGGCGGCATTCCCCACGCCGTGGGCGCGGCGTTGGCCATCAAAAAGCGGGGCGAGGACCGCGTGGCCGTCTCCTTCTTCGGCGAGGGGGCGGCCAACATCGGCGCCTTCCACGAGTCCCTCAACTTGGCCGCCCTCTGGAAGTTGCCCGCCGTCTTCATCGTGGAGGACAACCTCTACGCCATCTCCGTGCCCAAGACGGCCTCCACGGCCGTGCGCAGCAACGCCGAGCGGGGCGCCGCCTACGGCATCCCCGCCGTGCAGGTGGACGGCCAGGACGTGGTGGCCGTCTACGAGGCGGCCGGCGAGGCCGTCGAGCGGGCCCGCCGGGGCGAGGGGCCCACGCTCATCGAGGCCGTCTGCTACCGGTTCCGGGGCCACTTCGAGGGCGACCCCGAACATTACCTGCCCGAAGGCGAAAAGGAGCGCTGGAAGCAGCGGGATCCCATCGTGCTCCTCGCCAAACAGCTCAAGGACCAAGGATGGCTGACCGACGAGGAGGCCCAAGCCATCCAAGACCGCATGACCGCCCTCATTGCCGAAGCCGAGGCGTTCGCCCGCGAGAGCGCCTATCCACCCCCCGAGGCCGCCCTGACCGACGTGTTCGTGCAGGCCGAGTAACCCAGAGAGGAGCGGAGCCATGGCTGAGCGACTGTTGACCACGGCCCGGGCCATTGCCGAGGCCATTGCCCAGGAGATGGAACGCGACGAGCGGGTCTTCGTCATGGGAGAGGACATCGGCGCCTACGGCGGCATCTTCGGGGCCACCCAGGGCCTGTTGGAAAAATTCGGCCCCGAGCGCGTCATGGACACGCCCATTTCGGAGATGGGCTTCATCGGCGCGGCCGTCGGCGCGGCCACAGAAGGAATGCGCCCCATTGCCGAGCTCATGTTCGTGGACTTCTTCGGCGTGGCCATGGACCAGATCTTCAACCACATGGCCAAGATTCACTACATGTCCGGCGGCAACGTCAAAGTGCCCATGGTCCTCATGACGGCCATCGGCGGCGGGTACAGCGACGCCGCCCAACACTCCCAGTGCCTCTACAGCCTCTTCGCCCACACGCCCGGCATCAAGGTGGTCGTGCCCTCCACGCCCTACGATGCCAAGGGGCTCATGATCCAGGCCATCCGGGATGACGACCCGGTGATGTACTTCTTCCACAAGGGCATCATGGGCTTGGGGTGGATGGCTCCCAACCCCCGCGCCACAGGCCCGGTGCCCGAGGAGCCCTACACCATCCCCTTCGGCCAGGCCGACGTCAAGCGGGAAGGAAGCGATCTCACGATTCTTACCCTCTCCCTCATGGTCCACCGCAGCTTGGACGCGGCCGAACAGCTCGCCGAGGAGGGCATCAGCGCGGAGGTGATCGACCTGCGCACCCTGGTTCCCTTGGACAAGGCCACCATCATCGAGTCGGTCAAGAAAACCCACCGGGTGCTGATCGTGGACGAGGATTACAAGAGCTTCGGCTTGTCGGGCGAGCTCATTGCCATCATCGCCGAGGAGGCGTTGGATTACGTGGACGCCCCGCCCAAACGGCTGGCCGTTCCCGACGTGCCCATCCCCTACAGCAGGCCCTTGGAGCAGGAGGTGATCCCGTCGGTGGATCGCATCGTACAGGCTGCCCGCGAGTTGATGGCCGAGTAGCACGACGCGGCCCGGGGAAGGAGCTCGGCGCGCCGGCTCTGCCCCGGGCCTTTTTGTGAGGGGGGTAGATTCATGCGCCTAGTTGACATCCACGTGCCCGAGGGTGTGGAGGGAGCCGAGGAATACGTGGTGGTCACGTGGCTCAAGCGGGTTGGAGACCCCGTGCGGCCGGGAGAGGTGCTGGTGGTCATTCAAGTGGAGAAAGTCGCCTACGATGTGCCCTCTCCCGTGAGCGGCACGCTGGCCGAAATTCTCGTGCCCCAAGGGGAAGTGGCGCAGCGCGGCCGTCCCTTGGCCCGCGTGGCCGTGGAGGAGGAACAGGCCGCCTCCTCCGGTCCCGAGGGACCGCCGGCCTCGCCCGTGGCCAAGAAGCTGGCCCGAGAACACAACGTGGACTTGCGCGAGGTGCAGGGCACGGGCCGCGGGGGGCGCATTACCGAGCGAGATGTGCGCCGCTATCTGGAACAGCGTGCTGCCGGGCCGTCAGTCGAGGCACCTGCGCCGGCCCGCCGCGACGTGCGCGCCTCACCGGCCGCCCGCCGGCTGGCCCGCGAACACAACGTGGACTTGCGCGAGGTGCAGGGCACGGGCCGCGGGGGGCGCATTACCGAGAAGGACGTGGTGGCCTTCATCGAAGCCCGGAAGGCCGGCACCAGCCCGCCCGGCGAGCGCACGATTCCCCTTGCCGGCATGAGGGGGACCATTGCCCGCCGGATGCACCAGAGCCTGCACACGGCCGCCCAAGTGACCCTCCACACCGAAGCCGACGTGACCGACTTGGTCGCCCTGCGCCAACGGCGATCCCACGAGGGCATCACCTACACCGACTTCATCGTGAGGGCTTGTGCTCTGGCCTTGCGGGAACACCCGCGCCTCAACGCTGTCGTGGAGGAGGACCACATCCGCCTGGTGCCCCAGGTTCACGTGGGCCTGGCCGTGGCCCTCGACGAGGGGTTGGTCGTGCCGGTGATCCGCGATGCCGACCGCCTGAGCGTGGAGGAGGTGGCCCAGGAGCGCCAACGCCTCGTGGGGCGGGCCCGGGCCGGCCGGTTGACGGCTGAGGAGATGAGCGGCAGCACCTTCACCGTAACCAACTTGGGGCCCTATGAGGTTGACGGGTTCACCCCCATCATCAACCCGCCGGAAGTGGCCATCTTGGGCGTGGGCCGCATTGTGGAAAAACTCGTCGTTCACCGGGGCAAGGTGGCCCAACGCTCGACCATCACCCTCAGCCTCACGTTCGACCACCGGGCTGTGGACGGGGCACCGGCCGCCGCCTTCCTCCAGGCCGTGAAGCGACGCTTGGAGGCCCCGGACGCACTGTAAGCGCGCTTCGGGAACAGTGTTCTCCCTTTCACAAAGGCCGCTTGACGGCCTGACGGCCTGCACATATACTCACACACGTTGAAGGCCGTGACATCACCGCGACAGGGAGTTGTTCCGTGTGACTCAGGGGAGAACACGATGTCCGAGCCAAGCGTCGGAGAGGTTCAAGGTGCGGGGCGGCTTCGCGTTGCCTTTCAGGGGGAGCCGGGAGCCTACAGTGAAGGCGCTGCCCTCCGCTACTTTGGCCCCGAAGTGGAGACGCAGCCGTGCCCTTCGTTCGAGGCTGTCTTCGAGGCCGTGGAGACTGGCCGGGCCGACCGGGGCATGGTGCCCATCGAGAACTCTCTAGCCGGCAGCATCCACCGCAACTACGACTTGCTCCTCGACCACAGCCTCCACATCGTGGGTGAGATTGACTTTCGCGTGCGCCACCACCTGTTGGCCCTGCCCGGCGTGCGGCTGGAGGACGTCAGGCGCGTGCTCAGCCACCCCCAAGCCCTGGCCCAGTGCGAGCGTTTCCTGTCCGGCTTGGGCGTGGCCCGGGAGGCCACATACGACACGGCCGGCAGCGCCAAGCGGGTGCGGGACGAGAACTTGCGCGACGCGGCCGCCGTTGCCAGCCGGCGGGCGGCTGAAGTCTACGGCCTGGTCATTCTGGCCGAGGGCATCGAGGATGACCCCGAGAATTACACCCGTTTCCTCGTCGTGGCCGCGGAGCCCAGCACGCCGCCCGTGGGCGTGCCGGCCAAGACCTCCATCGTCTTCTCCTTGAAAAACGCTCCTGGTGTTCTCTTCAAGGCCCTGTCCGTCTTTGCCCTGCGGGACATTGACCTGACGAAAATCGAGAGCCGGCCCCTGCGCGGCAAGCGCTGGGAATACTTGTTCTACCTGGACTTCGCGGCCAGCATGGCCGACGAGGCGGCCCAAAACGCCATTCGCCACTTGGGGGAGATTGCTCCCTTCCTCCGCATCCTGGGCTCCTACCCACGGGGAACATGAGCGAAACCCAACAGGCGGGCAGCAGCATGGCTCGAACCGACGTGCTAGACGACCGACTCCTCATGCGCCGCATCGCGGCCGGAGACCGTGCCGCCTTTCACGACCTGTACGAGCGGTACGTGGACCTGGTCTACTCGATGGCCCTCAAAGTGGTGCAGGACCCGGCCGCGGCCGAGGACATTGTCCAGGATGTCTTCCTGCGCATCTGGCAGCGGGCCAACCAGTTCGACGCCTCGCGGGGCCGTCTGGCCACGTGGTTGCTCTCCATCACGCGGAACCGTGCCATAGACGTGTTGCGCCAGCAAAATCGTCAGCGGATCGCGGCCGACGCCTTCGATGAGCGTCGGGATGACCACGCCCTCGCGGCCCACTGGTACGCCGAACGGGACGAGACCGTTCACCTCAGCCTGGAAATTCTGCCGCCCGAACAGCGCCGGTGCATCGAGCTGGCCTTCTTCTACGGCCTCACCCACCAGGACATCGCCGCCATGCTGGGCCTGCCCTTGGGCACGGTCAAGAGCCGCATTCGCCTCGGCATGAGGAAGCTCCAGGCCGCCTTGCGGGAAGAACAATCCAAAGGCCCCACTTGAAACGTATATGGAGCGACAAAGGGCCTTGCCACCGTCGAAAACAGAGAGGACTATGAACATCTCGGGAAACCCCACAGGCCAACAAGAACACACGACGCTCTCGTGCGAGATGTGTGCCTCTCTCCTGGGCTTGCTGGCCCTCGGGGCTCTGCCCGAGGAGGAGGCTCGCCGTGTGAAGTTCCACGTGAGCCTGTGTGAGCAGTGCCGCGCCGAACTCCGCCGGTATGAGCCCGTTGTCGAGGTACTGCTCTACCAAGTGCCCCTCGTGCGGGCCCCGGACAGGGTGCGCCGGCGGGTGGCCGCCATTCCGGAGACGGCGGGGCCGGCCCAACGGCGTCGGCCGGTCGCACCGCGCTGGCTCTGGGCGTGGGCCGTGGCCGCCACGCTGGCCCTCATGATCGTGGGGGGATGGCACGTGGCCCTGCTCGGCCAACAGCGGGCCCTTCGGGCCCAGATGAGCGCCCAACAGGATTTGGTGCGCCTGCTCCTCACGCCAGGGGCCAGGGCGGTCACACTCGAGCCTGATGGCCCGGCGCGCGAGGTCCGCGCCGTGCTCTACTACCTCGACGACCGGACCGGGGTACTCGTCGTCGAGGGGCTCTCTCCCTTGGCCCAGGACCAGGCCTACCAGCTTTGGCTCATTCGGCCTGATGGCCGTCGGGACAATGGCGGGGTCTTCCGCGTAGAAGCGGCGGGCACGCTCACCCTCCACAGGGTCGAACCGCCCTCGCCGTGGCACCGCTACGCGGGCGTTGGCGTGACGGTTGAGCCGGCAACGGGCAGTCCGGGCCCCACAGGGCCGCGCGTGCTTCACGGAAGGCTGTAGCGGGAGCAGGTCCGACCAACGGGGGCTACGCCGACGCCAAGATGGCCTCGATGGACCCCTTGTCGGTCATGTCCTCGTAGAGGCGCAGCAGGTTGGCGTAGTGGAGCTGGCGCACGAGCCCGTCCAAGGGGATGCTGCTCTCGCCACAGGACTCGGGGATGGAGTGCTTCAGCGCCGTGCGCGGTTGACCTTGGTCAACGAGCTCGGCCACGTACTCTTTGATGCAGTCCAAGTAATGGATGTGGCGGTCGAGCACCTCGGGAATTTCGCCCCGCAGCAGCACGTCCCCGTGCCCTTGAATAATGCTCTCCAAGTTCATCTCCCGAATCCGCTGCAACGTGTGGCGGAGCTGCAGGCGGTCCCCCCAGGCGAAGTAGGGCAGAGGCATAACGGCATCGCCGGAGACGAGGATGCGGTCGCCTTCCACCAACACCCCGATGCCGTCCTCCGTGTGGCCCGGCAGGTGGATCAGCCGCAGGAGCCGATGTCCCAAGCGCAGCCCCATCTCGTGGTCGAACACAATATTGGGGATAACTAGCTCAACCTCGGCCAGTGCGGGCGTCTCCTCCTTCGCCGCTTGGAGGGAGCGCTCCCCGATCTCGAGCAGCTTTTGGCGGCACCGGCGGTGGGCGATGATCACTGCGTCCCGGAAGAGGTAGTTGCCGTAGACGTGGTCGGCGTGGAAGTGGGTGTTGATCACGAAGCGCACACCTCGCCGGCTGTGGCTGTAGACGAACTCGGCCATCGTCCGGCTTTCCTCGGGGAAGGGGAGTGTGTCAATGACGATGGCGCCTTCGTCGGTGAAGATCACTGTGGCCGTGACGTGGGCGTACAGCTCGCTGGTGAAGATGTGGATATCTTCCGAAATTCGTTCGCGTCGCATGATCTTCCGGGGCCCGGTTCGATTTTAGTGTACACGGGAAGCCGCGAGCTGTAAGTCTGTGTGGAGGATAACACCCTCACCCGTGGATGTCAACTTCCCTGTGCTTCCCTTTCCCCACAGGTGAGAGAGAGTTTCCACCCTTTCCTCACACAAGACTACATCCGGCAGCCGCGAAGCACGCCTGACACCCGGACCGCTTCGTTGGCCGGCATGGTGGGAAGCGCACGAAGTCTGACAGTCCAAGGAGGAACAATTTCTGCGGATTGATACCCAAGAAAAGCCATCGGTGGCATACACCGATGGCTTCCTGGGCGCCTCCACTGGGCCGTGGATGCCGGTTGCGTGTGTGAGCCTCTTCGGAACACGTGGGCACCTCCCTGGCACCCGCCCGGCCAACATGGCTGGCCGCTTGCGGTACCATGCCGGAAACCGGCGCCCATTGAGTGAGTGTTGGCTCAACGCGCCCGGCATGTCACCAACACAGCAGGGGAACGCCGATTCCATTGTAACCCTGTGCAGTGCAGCAGCAAATGGCGTCAAGTTTCCCCTCATCACGCCCTGTTCGATCCGAAGACGACTTCTGGCCGCACTTCGGGAGCACAGGGGCCTGATTGGGCCATGTGTGTGGCCGTAGGGTACCCATGTGTGCCCCTGAGAACACCTGGGGGAACCCTTTTTCACCCGCCTGAACGGTCCGGCCGTGTGCTGACAGGCTCGTCTGCCCGGCGTATACTGGAAGTGGGCATTCGCCGCCCGCTGTTCGAGCGGCTACAAGGAGGGGCAGACCATGAACACACATCACGTCTCACTCACGCCGGACCACATCGTGGCACAGACGCTCTACGATCCCCGCTTCGAGCACGATGCGTGTGGCATCGCCGTGTTGGCCCAAACGACCGGAGAAGCCTCCCACGAGTTGGTGGAGCGCGCCCTGCGGGCGCTGGTGAACATGACCCATCGCGGCGCTGTGGCCGCCGACGGCGTAACGGGGGATGGGGCCGGCATCTTGTTGCACCTTCCCCTCGACGTGCTGGCCCCCTTCATTCGCGACCGTGGCCACGAGGCCGTCCCGGGCGCGGTGGCCGTGGCCCAGTGCTTCCTGCCCATCTCGGCCGTGGAGGAAGCTCAGGCCGTCATTCAGGCGGCCGCCGAACGCCGGGGGCTCATCGTGCTCGGATGGCGCGAGGTGCCCGTCGATGAGTCCGTGTTGGGCCAAGCCGCGCGCCGGAGCCGGCCGGCCATCTGGCAGTTAATCGTGGCCCGGCCCAAGCGCATGGGCGCCCGCACCTTCGAGCGAACGTGCTACCTGGCACGCAAGGATGCGGAACGGGCGCTCCGGGAGGCAGAGGTGGAGGACGCCTACATCGCCTCCTTCTCCAGCCGCACCATTGTCTACAAGGGCATGCTCCAGCCGGCCCACGTGGACCGCTTCTACCTCGACTTGCAGGACCCGGCCTGCCGGAGCGCTGTGGCCGTGGTCCACACGCGCTTCAGCACCAACACCTTTCCCTCGTGGGCCCGTGCTCAGCCGTTCCGCATGGTGTGCCACAACGGGGAGATCAACACGCTCCAGGGCAACGTCAACTGGATGCGCGCCCGCGAAGTGGACTTGCCGCCCGAGCTCTGCCCGGTGATTGACGAGCGGGGCAGCGACTCCGCTATGGTGGACAACACAGTGGAGATGTTGGTCCACGCCGGCCGGGACATCCGCCACGTGTTGCTCATGCTCTTCTCCGACGCTTGGGATCACCACCCCGACTTGGACGAGGAGATCAAGGCCTTCTACGCCTACCACGAAGCGCTGATCGAGCCGTGGGACGGTCCTGCCGGCGTCTGCTTCACCGACGGGCGGGTGGCCGGAGCGCGCTTGGACCGCAACGGCCTGCGCCCCCTGCGCTATGACATCACCGGCGATGGGCTCCTGGTGGTGGCCAGTGAGGCCGGTGCCGCGGAGCTCGACCCAGCCGACGTGGTGGAGCACGGCCGCGTGGGGGCCGGCGAGATGATCGCCGCCGACGTGGTCGAAGGGTACATCGAACACAACGGCGAGCTGAAGCGCCGCTTTGCCCGCCAGAAGCCCTACACGATCATGGTCGGGCGACTGCGCCGCTTGCAAACGCCGATCACTGCCACGACGGCGCCTCGCCTGGAAACCCGCGCCCTGCAGACGCAGCAGATCGCCTTTGGCTACACGTCGGAGGAAATTCAGGTTCTGATGAAGCCGATGGTGTGGGATGCCAAGGAGCCCATCGGCTCGATGGGCGACGACACCCCCCACGCCGTCTTCAGCCGCCTGCCTCGGCCGCTCTTCCACTACTTCAAACAGCGTTTCGCCGAAGTCACCAACCCGCCCATCGACCCCATCCGTGAGCGAAGTGTGCTCTCCCTGCGCGTCCACTTGGGCGCCATGGTGCCCCTCTTGGACAGCGCCCCCGACGTGTCGGGCCGGCTTGTGTTGGAGAGCCCCTTCATCACCGAAGCCCAGCTCCGGGAAGTGGAAGCGTTGGGCGCCGACGACGCCCGCTTCCGCGCCCGCCGGCTGGACACCACGTTTCCGGCGGCCGAAGGGCCGGCGGGGCTGGAGCGCGCCGTTCACGCCCTGCGGGAGGAGGCGGCCAACGCGGTCCGGGAGGGTGCCACGCTCCTCATCCTGGACGACAGCGGCGTGAGCCCCGAACGGGCACCCATTCCCTCGCTGATGGCCGTGGGCGCCGTTCACCACCACCTGCTGCGCCAGGGGCTGCGGGCCCGCTGTTCCATCGTGGCCTACACGGGAGAACCCAGGGATCCACACCAGCTTGCCACGCTCATCGGCTACGGGGCCAACGCCGTCTGTCCTTGGCTGGCCTTGGAGACGGCCGTTCACATCGGCACCGAGGGATACCGCGGAAGGCGGCTCTCGCCAGAGGAAGCTGTGCGCAACTACCTCCGCGCAGCCGAGAAGGGCCTGCTCAAAATTATGACCAAGATGGGCATTGCCACGGCCGAAAGCTACTGCGGAGCCCAGATCTTCGAGGCCATTGGCTTGAACCAACAGGTGATCGACGAATGCTTTGCCGGCACTCCCTCCCGCATCGGCGGCGTGGGCTACGACGTGTTGGGGCGCGAGGTGCTGGAGTGGCATCGTCACGCCTTCGATGCGGCCAACGGAAAGGTCGAGCTCCCCTCGTTCGGCTACTTCAAGTACAAGAAGCAGGGAGAATACCATGCCTTTAACCCCCACGTGGTGCGCGCGCTCCAGAGGGCGGTGCGCATCGAGGGCGTGCTCAACGGCCACTTTGAGGAGGGCTTTGCCGCCTATCGCCAGTACGCTGACCTGGTGGACAACGCCCCCCCGGCCGAGCCGCGCGACTTCCTGGCGTTGGCCCCCGCTGCACCGATTTCGGTGGACGAGGTCGAGCCGGTCGAGGCCATTGTGCGCCGCTTTTCCACGGCGGCCATCTCCTTTGGCTCCATCTCGGCCGAGGCCCACGAGGCCCTGGCCATCGCCATGAACCGCTTGGGTGGCATGAGCAACAGCGGCGAGGGAGGGGAGGACCCCAGGCGCTTCGGCACCGAGCGCAATAGCGCCTGCAAACAGGTGGCCAGCGGCCGCTTCGGGGTCACGCCGGCCTACTTGATGTCGGCCCGCGAACTCCAGATCAAGATGGCCCAAGGTTCCAAGCCGGGCGAGGGCGGTCACCTGCCGGGACGCAAGGTCACCGTCGAAATTGCGGCCATTCGCCACACGGAGCCGGGCACGCCTCTCATCTCGCCGCCACCGCACCACGACATTTACAGCATCGAGGACTTGGCCCAGCTCATCAGCGACCTGCGCACCATCAACCCGGACGCCACCATTAGCGTCAAGTTGGTCGCACAGGCCGGCGTGGGCACCATAGCGGCCGGCGTGGTCAAGGCCGGCGCCGATGTGGTGCTCATCAGCGGCGACAGCGGCGGCACCGGCGCCTCGCCCATCACCAGCATCAAACACGCCGGCGTCCCTTGGGAGCTGGGATTAGCCGAAACGCAGCAGACCCTCATCGCCAACGGCCTGCGCGACCGGGTGCGCCTGCGCGTGGACGGCGGCCTGCGCACGGCTCGTGACGTGTTGATCGCCGCCCTCTTGGGCGCCGACGAGTTCTCCTTCGGCACATCGGCCCTCGTGGCCGAAGGGTGTGTCATGGCCCGCGCGTGTCACATGAACACGTGCCCGGTGGGCATCGCCACCCAGAAGCCCGAGCTGCGGGCCAAGTTCACCGGCAAGCCCGAGCACATCATGGCCTTCTTCCTCTACATTGCCGAAGACCTGCGCCACCTGTTGGCCCAACTGGGAGTTCGCTCCCTCGACGAGGTGATTGGCCGCAGCGATCTGTTGGTCCAAGTGCCCGCGGACATTCCCGCCGACGTGGACATGCGGCTGCTCCTCACACGCCTGCCGGGCCCGCGGCGCTTCGAGGGGCGCGTGGTGGGGCGCCGACTGGTCACGCTCGACGAGCGGGTCAAGCGGGACGCGCTGCGTGACTTGGCCTTAGTGGGGCGCGTGCGCCGCACCTATCTGATCCGCAACGTGGACCGCACGGTGGGTGCGGGCCTCTCAGGCGAGCTGGCCCGCCGCCACGGTGACGCCGGCCTGCCCGACGGCACCGTCCAGCTTCACTTCATCGGCTCGGCCGGCCAGAGCTTCGGCGCCTTCATCTTGCCGGGCATGACGTTGCGGCTTGAGGGAGTGGCCAACGACTACGTGGGCAAGGGCATGGCCGGCGGGCGCATTGTGCTCATGCGCCCCGAAGACGCCCGTTGGCGTGCCGAGGCGCCCATCCTGGGGAACGTGGCCCTGTACGGCGCCACCGGCGGCGAACTCTTCGCCGCCGGCCGCGCCGGTGATCGCTTTGCCGTGCGCAATTCCGGCGCCACGGCAGTGGTTGAGGGCGTCGGCGCCCACGGGTGTGAGTACATGACCGGAGGCGTCGTGGTGATCCTCGGTTCCACGGGCTACAACTTCGCGGCCGGCATGTCGGGCGGCGTGGCCTACCTGTACGACCCCGAGAACCGCCTGCCGTCGGTGTTGAACCGCGAGTTTGTGGACCCCATGCCCCTCGCCGAGGCGGACGTTGAGCGCGTTCGCTCCCTGATCGAGCGGCACGTGGTCGAGACGGGAAGCAGGCTGGGGCGCATCCTGCTCAGCACGTGGGAGACGGCTCAACACCACTTCGTGAAGGTGGCCCCCAGGCCCCATGAGACGTGAGGCCGGAGAACTCGAAGAGCTCCACAGGTGTTTCCTCATGTCAACGCCCGGCACCACAAACGGTGCCGGGCGTTTTCTGGGCGGCCCCGCAGGGCTCCACGTCTTACCGTCCCTGGAGCAAGAGGCGGCGCCCAAAAATCCAGAGGGGAACCAGCAGGAGCAAGAGCGGGCTGCCGAGGACGCCGACCCAGATGGCCGCGTCAACGGCCAGCTGGAGCACCCGCACCAACACGCGCCACGCGGCCTCGAACGTCTCACCCGGCGACCAGGGGGGCGGCTCTTGGTCCGCCTTGGGGAGCAGGGGCTGGAGCTCGACAGTGATGGTGGAGAAGGCCGTGCGGCGTTCCAACACATTTCGTTGAGCCTTGAGGCGCTCCAACTCCTCTTCCACGTAGCGCAACTGTTCGTTCACCCGGAGGGCTTCCTCCACCGTGCGGGCCTCGTCAAGGAAACTCCGAATGCGGTTGGCCGTGGCCTCCAAGTTGCGGATGCGCGCCTCCAGGTCCACGTACTGGTCCGTCACGTCCTGTCCGGTGGTCGTCTCGTCCAGCACCTTGCCCAGCCGGCGGAGCTGTTCCAGGGCTTCCTCGAAGCGCTCGGCCGGCACGGCGAAGGTCATCACTGCGTAGGGGCGTTCCTGCTCATACCAGGTGCGCGAGTTGAGCACGTAGCCGCCGTACTGGGATGTTAAGAGCGTCACTTGGTTGAGCGCGCTGAAGATGTTCTCCACTTCCAGGCGCATCGTGGCGTTCTTGACGATCTTGCGGTCCGGCGCCGGCATCACGAGGTCGTTGCCGGCCGGCGAGGCGCCCGTGGGAAGCTCGGCTGGGGCTTCGGCAGCCACTTGGGCCTCGGCTTCCGGCATCTCCGTGGCGCCGGCAAACCAGCGCTTCTCCTCGGCCGGCACACTTTTCACGACTCGCCTCTCCTCGGCCCCCTCTGCAGAGGCGTTCTGGCGGGCAAATCGTTCCACCCGCGCGCTCGCGCATCCGACCAGGACAACGAGCACCAGCACGCTTGTCAGGATGGCAATCGAGCGTTTCATGGCCTCCTCCTTTCTGGCTGGACACTTTGCCTGTCGGGGTCTCTGCCGTCAGGACGCTCTGCTGGGCGGGAAAGTTCCCGTCGAGCGCCGTTTGACGTGTCGGGAGAGCAGGCCCAAAATTACCAAGACATGCCCGCACAAGTGAAGGAGACGGCCACTTCAGACGACGTGCTTCGCACCAGAATTCACGTTGTGCCGCCACAGGTTCAACAGAGGAGGTGTCAACCATGAGCGTTCCCTTCGTTCCCGGCGAGACGGTGGCCGTACCGGAGATCAAGTTCAAGGACCAGGTTCGCCTGCCGGCCTCGAAGACAGCCCTCATCGTGGTGGACATGCAGAACGACTTTGTAAAGGAAGGGGGCTCGCTCGTGGTGCCCACGGCCATCGAGACGGTGCCCCATATCCAGGCCCTGTTGGAATCGGCGCGCTCCGCCGGCGTTCGCGTGGCCTACACCCAGGACACCCACTTCGAGGGAGACCCGGAGTGGCAGATCTGGCCCGAGCACTGTCGGGCCGGCACGTGGGGGTGGAAGATCGTGGACGAGCTCAAGCCCCGGCCCAACGAAATCGTCTGCCAGAAGAGCCGCTATGACGGATTTTACGACACGTGGTTGGACCACTTCCTCACCCGCGTGTGGCAGGTAGAACACCTTGTCATTGTGGGCACGGTCTCGAGCATCTGTGTGCTCCACACAGCGGCTTCGGCCGGGTTGCGCTGGTTCCACATCGTGGTGCCGGCCAACGGCATCTCCGCCCTGACGGAGTTCGACCAAGCCCTCACACTCCGCCAGGTCTCGTGGCTCTACGTGGGCGACGTGGTGCGCCGCGTTGAGGACATCGTGTTCGAGCCCGATTCGACGTAACCCACGGGCCCCGGGGCAGGGGAAGCCCGGCGGGGATGACACGTCTCGAGGAGGCCAATCATGCTCGCTTTTGTCCTAAGCGGTGGGGGCAACCGGGGCGCGCTCCAAGTGGGCGCGCTCCAGGTGCTGCTCGAGGCGGGCATCAAGCCCGATCTGGTGGTGGGCACTTCGGTGGGCGCGGTCAACGCCCTCTTCCTGGCCTGCGACCCCACGCCTCGGGGAGCGTATCGCCTGGCCGAGGTGTGGCTTCAGGTGCGCAAGGAGGATGTCTACCCCGGCACCCACCTGACTGCGCTCTGGAACCTTGCCCGCCGGCGGGAGAGCCTGTTCAGCAACGCCAACTGGTATCGCTTCGTCCACCGCCACATGCCTGTCCGGCGCTTTGGCGAGCTCCAGGTGCCGGGCTACGCCGTGGCCACTGACCTGGAGACGGGACGCGTTCACGTGTTCGGCGACGACCCGGACGAGCACATCATCGACGGCATCATGGCCAGCACGGCCTTGCCTCCCCTGCACCCGCCCTGGCGGGTCGGCGGCCGGCGGTACATTGACGGCGGCGCCGTGGCCGATCTGCCCGTGCGCGTGGCCATGGAGCGGGGCGCCGACGAGATCGTGGCGCTCAACCTGGCCAACACCCTGACGCCCGGCGAACAGCTGCGCACCTTGGCCGGCATCGTCCACCAGGCCATTGGGGCGCTCATCGTCCGCCACGTGACGGCCGACCTGGAGTACGCCCAACTCCGAAATGTCAGGGTGCGCACCATCCAGCTCCGCCACCAGCTCTCCCTGCCCCCGTGGGACTTCAGCCACTCGGCCGAGCTGATCGCCTTGGGCCGGGAGATCGCCCGTGCTGCTCTCCAGGCCGAGCCCTTCGAGTCCCCTTCGTGGCGCGACCGTTTGGCCGCCCACGTCGCCCGCGTGTCGGCTCCCATGCTGGACGCAGTGCAGAACGTCATTGGGCGTCGCCTCGTGGCCCGCTGAGCCGTGCGCCTGCGGGCGGCGCCGGCTTGGCTGCCCTCTGCTTCGCGGTCTGGCACGCGTCCCGCGGGCCGGCGCGTTTTTTGACATGTCTTGCGAAAGGCTGTATCGTCTAAGCACCTCGAACAGACGTCATGTCCCCGTCTATCGGAGGAGGGACCGTGGAGCGATGCCCAATTTGTGAGGAGCGAAGGCCGGAAAAGGTCGAATTCGCCAACGCCGAGTGTACCAACTGCGGGCGTTACGTCTGTTACGACCATGCTATCCGGGTACAGCGGGGCAGTTTTCTCTGCCTGACGTGCTACGAGGCCGACGAGGAGTTTTACCGCCAACATCGCCGGCTGATTCAGCGCCCGCGGTACAACGTGCCCCGCTCGCCCGACCAACACCCCAACACGCGCCGACGTGTCCGTCAAAGTCAGAGCGCGCCGGCCACGCAAGGTCTGCTGGCCCGCCTGCGAGCACGACTGGGCCTCTGAATGGCGAAACTCGGAAAAGGCATGGCCGCCTCTTCGTGCCGGAGGCGGTGGAGCAGGTGCAGTGGACCGGAAGTGTGGACGGGGGGAAGAGCAGAATGGTGGAGGTTGTGCGTCTGTGGGAAGCTGAGACCGTGTATGCCCTGCTCAGGGCCGCCGGCATCTTCGTGGCCGTAGCCATCCTCGCCCGTTTGCTCCTCGCCCTGGCCGACCGCTACCTGTGGAAGCTCACCCACCGCTCGCGCACCACCCTTGACGACGTGCTCTTCAACGCCGTGCGCGGCCCCCTCTTCTGGCTCATCCTGGTCTTGGGCGCCAGGCTGGCCGTTATCTCCTTGGACTTCCTGACAGAGGAGTGGCAGGGCCTGTTCGACGGCATCATCTTCACGGCCGGGGTGCTGGCCGTCTACATCCTCTTCTATCGCCTCGTGCGCGACGTGCTCAACTGGTACGTCGAGCATGTGGCTGAGCGCACCGACTCCACCCTGGACGACCTGCTGGTGCCCTACATCCGCCGCGTGCTCCTGGTGGTGCTCACCGTGTTGGCCGCGCTCACCGTGCTCGATCACTTCGGCGTGGAGGTGACCACGCTGTTGGCCACGCTGGGCGTGGGCTCCTTGGCCGTAGCCCTCGCCGCCCAAGCAACCCTGCGGGATGCCATCAGCGGGGTGATGATCCTGCTCGACAGGCCCTACCGCATCGGCGACCGCGTGCTCCTGCCGGCCCAGGAAATTTACGGCGACGTGATCGACATCGGCCTGCGCTCCACCCGCATTCTCACCCGCGATCACCGGGTGGTCACCATTCCCAACTCCCTGATGACCGAGGGCATGATCATCAACTACGCCTACCCCGACGACCGCCTGCGCATGGATCTCCCCGTGGGCGTGGCCTATGGATCCGACCTGGCCCACGTCCGAGAGGTCTTGCTGGAGGCAGTGCGCGGCATCGAGGGCGTCTTGGAGGAGCCGCCGCCGAGGGTGTTGGTGCGGGGCTTTGGCGACTCGGCCGTGAACCTCATCATCCGGCTGTGGGTGGACTCGTTCGTGAACCGCACGCCTGTCATGGATCGCGTCTACCGCGCGGCCTACCGCGCCCTCAACGAGGCCGGCGTCGAAATTCCCTTCCCCCAGCGCACCGTCTGGCATCGGCTGGAGCCCCAACACGCTGCCCGCTGGCAGCAGGTGCTCTCCCCGCAGCCCATTGAAGAAGACGGAGTGGAACACTCATGAGCGACCGAACCGGAGCCGGACACTCCATGCCCCTGGCCGATTTGTTGAGCGCACTGCCCACCTACCGCACGCCAGCGGAGGCTCTCGGCCACATTCGCGTGCGGGGCATCACCAGCGACTCCCGCCGCGTGAAGCCCGGCGTGCTCTTCGTGGCCTACCCCGGCGTGTGGGTGGACGCTCACCGCTACATCCCCGACGCCGTGGCACGGGGTGCCGTGGCCGTGGTGGGCGAGCGCCCCGCCGACGAGTACTCTTCCTTCCCCGTGCCCTATGTTCAAGTGCCCGACGGGCGGGAGGCCCTGGCCTGGTTGGCCGCAGCCTGGCACGGCCACCCCTCACGCCGGCTGCGCGTGATCGGCATCACGGGCACGGACGGCAAGACCACCACGACCGCCCTCACGGCCGCCGTCCTGGAGGCCACCGGGGCCACGGTGGGCGTGATCAGCACCATTGGCGCCCGCATCGGCCACCACCAGGTGGAGACGGGCGCCCACGTGACCACGCCCGATGCCCTGGAAACCCAAGGCTACCTGGGCCGCATGGTGGAGGCCGGCGCCCGCTACGCCGTGATCGAGACCACCTCCCACGGGTTGGCCCAGCACCGGGTGACCGGCGTGGCCTTCGACGTGGCCGTGGTGACCAACATCACCCACGAACACTTGGACATCCACGGCACGGTTGAGAATTACCGCAAGGCCAAGGCCATGCTCTTCGCCTCCCTGGCCACGGCCTACCGAAAGCCCGAGACGCCCAAAGTCTCCGTGCTGAACGCGGACGATTCCAGCTACCAGTATCTCCGCCACCACGCCGCCGACATAACGATCACCTACGGCGTGGAGGCGCGGGCCGACGTGCGCGCGGTGGACATCCGGTACACGAACCAGGGCACGCGGTTCACCGTCGAGAGCCCTGTGGGGCGTTTCCAGCTCTTCACTCACCTCTTGGGAGGCTTCAACGTCTACAATGCCCTGGCCGCCACGGCCGTGGGCCTCTCCCAAGGGGCCACGGCCGAGCACATTCAGGCCGGCATCGCCCGGGTGGAGCGCGTGACCGGCCGCATGGAGCCCATCGACGAGGGGCAGGACTTCCTGGCCCTCGTGGACTTCGCCCACACGCCCGTTTCCCTGGAGCAGGCATTGAAGGCCGCCCGCACCATGGCCGAGGGGCGGGTCATTGTGGTCTTCGGCTCGGCCGGCCTGCGGGACGTGGCCAAGCGCAGCATGATGGGGCGAGTGGCCGCCCGCTTCGCCGACTTGGCCGTCTTCACCGCCGAGGACCCGCGCACCGAGGATGTCAACGAGATTATCGCCGAGATTGCCCGGGGCGCCCGGGCGGCCGGCGCCCGGGAGGGGCGTGACTACGTCTGCATTCCCGACCGGGCCGCGGCCATCGAGTGGGCCGTCTTCCAGGCCGAGCCGGGCGATGTGGTCATGGCGTGCGGCAAAGGGCACGAGCCCACCATGTGCTACGGTGAAACCGAGTATCCCTGGAACGAACACGAAGTGATGCGCGCCGCCATCCGCAAACGACAGCAGCAGGAGCGCCATGATCGGTAGCTTGGAGGGCACGCTCCTGTTCCGGGGGGAAGATTGGATGGTGCTCGACGTGGGCGGGGTGGGGTACCGTGTCCACGTGCCCCCGCCTCTGGCCGCTCAAGCGGGCCCGGAGGGCACCCGGGTGCGGCTCTACACCCACCTCCACGTGCGCGAGAACGAACTGAGCCTGTACGGCTTCAAGACGCGGGAGGAGTTGGAGCTCTTCGAGTTGCTGCTCGGTGTCAGCGGAGTGGGGCCCAAGGTGGCCTTGGCCTTCCTCGCCACGTATGATCCGGCCACCATCGTCCACGCGATCGTCAACGAACAACACGAGATGCTCACCCGCGTGCCGGGTGTGGGCACCCGCACGGCGCGGCGCGTGGTGCTCGACTTGAAGGCCAAGGTGGAACGGCTTACCGTCGCCGGCGCGCCGGCGACATCGGCCGACGCCGATGCCCTGAGCGCCCTCACCGCCCTGGGATACAGCCTCCGCGAGGCCCAAGCGGCTCTCCGTGGACTTCCCCCCGACCTGTCGCTGGAGGAGAGGATTTTTCGCGCCCTTCAACGGCTGAGCGAGTAGCACGTGCCACGATGATCTCTGTGAGGAGTCACCGAACCGATGAACACACCGTCCGCTCAACCCCAACTTCTGGAACAGACGCAGAACGGGCCGGTCGAGAGGCCCGACGTTTCCGTCGTCATTCCCCTGTACAACGAGGAAGAGAGCATTCCCGAGCTGTACCGTTCGCTCACCGAGGTGTTGGAAGCCCTTGGCCGCCCCTACGAGATTATCGTGGTGGACGATGGCTCCACCGACGGCAGCTATCCCCTCTTGCGCCGTTTGGCCGCCGAGGACCGGCGCCTCAAAGTCGTGCGCCTGCGCCGCAACTTCGGCCAAACCGCGGCCTTCGCGGCCGGCTTCGACAGGGCGCGGGGTGACGTGATCGTCACCATGGACGCGGACTTGCAGAACGACCCGCGCGACATCCCCAAGCTGCTGGCCAAGATCGACGAGGGCTTCGACATCGTGAGCGGCTGGCGGGTCAACCGGAAGGACCGTTTCTTGGACCGCAAGCTCCCCTCCATGATCGCCAACCGGCTGATCTCCAACGTAACGGACGTGCGCCTGCACGACTACGGCTGTTCGCTCAAAGCGTATCGAGCCGACGTGATCCGCGAAGTGCGCCTCTACGGCGAGCTCCACCGCTTCATTCCGGCCTTGGCCAGCCAAGTGGGCGGCGCCGTGGCCGAGGTGCCGGTCAACCACCATCCCAGGCGATACGGGCGTTCCAAGTACGGCCTGAGCCGCACCGTTCGGGTCATCCTCGACTTAATCACCGTCTGGTTTCTGGGCACGTACTCGACTCGCCCCCTCCACGTCTTTGGCACGCTAGGACTGGGCGCGGCCGGCGTGGGCGTGCTCCTCGGCGTCTACTTGGCCCTGGTGAAGTTCATCGGCCACCAGGACATCGGCACGCGCCCCCTGTTGCTGCTCGCCGTGCTCCTCATCGTGGTGGGCATTCAGCTCATCACGATGGGGCTGCTGGGCGAGATGATCATCCGCACCTACCACGAGAGCCAGGGCAAGCCCATCTACATAGTGCGGGAAGTGCTCAACGGGGACGAATGAGGTGAGGAGCGAGGAGGGACCCGGGAGCTCCGTTGCCCCCGGGCGGCGTTCACGCGGGCACGGGGAAGCGCAGGGCCAGTTCCTTGACGGCGGCGCGCACTTCGTCGTGGACGCGGGCATCGTCCGGGTGATGGAGCGTGCGGGCGATGAGCTCGCCCACCAGGCGCATCTCCTCCTCGCGGAAGCCCCGCGTCGTCAGGGCCGGCGATCCCAAGCGGATGCCGCTGGTCACGAAGGGGCTCTCGGGGTCGAAGGGGACCATGTTCTTGTTGGTGGTGATGTTCACGTTGTCGAGCACTTTTTCGGCCCGCTTGCCCGTGAGCCCCACGGGACGAACGTCCACCAGCATCAGGTGGGTGTCGGTGCCGCCGGAGACAATGCGCAGCCCGTGGCCGGCCAGAGTCTCGGCCAAGGTCTTCGCGTTGGCGACCACTTGGCGGCCGTAGTCGCGGAACTCGTCGGTCATGGCCAGCTTGAAGGCCACGGCCTTGGCGGCGATGATGTGCATAAGTGGGCCACCCTGTGTGCCGGGGAAGACGGCCTTGTTGATGACTTGAGCGTACTTTTCGCGGGCCAGGATGAAGCCGCTGCGCGGCCCCCGCAGGGTCTTGTGGGTGGTGCTGGTGACCACGTCGCAGTAGGGCACCGGGTTGGGGTGGACGCCGGCCGCCACCAGGCCGGCGAAGTGGGCCATGTCGCACATGAGGTAGGCCCCCACGTCGTCGGCAATGGCCCGGAACGCCTCGAAGTCCCACAGCCTCGGGTAGGCACTGGCTCCCGTGAGGATCAGCTTGGGGCGGTGCTGGCGCGCCAGGCGGGCGACTTCGTCCATGTCGATGGTCTCCGTCTCCGGGGAGACGCCGTAGTGGACGATGTTGTAGAGCATCCCGCTGAAGTTGACCGGGCTCCCGTGGGTTAAGTGCCCCCCTTGGTCCAGCTTCATGCTCAGGATCGTGTCGCCGGGCTCCAGCAGGGCGAAGTAGACGGCCATGTTGGCTTGGGAGCCCGAATGGGGCTGGACGTTGGCGTACTCCGCCCCGAAGAGGGCCTTCACGCGCTCGATGGCCAGGGATTCGACGATGTCCACGTACTCGCACCCGCCGTAGTAGCGCCGACCGGGATACCCCTCGGCGTACTTGTTGGTCAACACGCTGGCGGCCGCCTCCTTGACGGCTCTGGCCGTGTAGTTCTCGGAGGCAATCAACTCCAACTTCTCGCGCTGGCGACGTTCCTCGAGGTGGATGGCTTCGGCCAGCTCCGGGTCCACCGTTTCGAGGGGGGCGTCGAGCAACCCGAGTTCCAGGTGGGGTGTGGAGACGCTCATGGTTCGCTCACCTCACTTTCTCCGCAGGGGATAGCCGTGTGTGCTTGTCTCCTCTTCAGGGCAGGTCGGCGTTTGCCGCTGTGCGGGGGCTAGGATACCCCATGAGGGAGATTGTGGCAAGCCGACGCCCCGCGTTCACTCGGCCCAGATCTCCACCAGCTCGAAGCGTTCCACGTCCACCAGGCCCTTGTCGGTGAGTTTCAGCTTGGGGATCACCGGCAGGGCCAGGAAGGAAAGGGTCATGTAGGGTGACGAGAGCCGACATCCCAGGGCGCGGGCCACCACGTGAATGGCCTCATCGGCTCTGGCCACCTCTTCCAGCGAGCGGTCGCTCATGAGGCCGGCGATGGGCAGGGGGAGCGCGGCCAACACGCGCCCGTCGGCCACGGCCACTTGGCCCCCGCGCAGGCGTTCGATCTCCCGCACGGCCAGCAGCATGTCCTCGTCGTTGGTGCCCACCACGATGATGTTGTGGGAGTCGTGAGCAACGCTGCTCGCCAAAGCCCCTCGTCGGAGCCCGAAGCCGGTCACAAAGCCGACGCCCACGTTGCCGGTGCCCCGGTGGCGTTCGACCACGGCCAGCTTGAGCAAGTCCCTGGCGGGATCGGCCACGGCCAAGCCATCTTGGACACGGGCCGGTACCACCTGCTCCTCGGTCACGATTTGGCCTTCGAGGGCTACAATGGCCCGCACGTGTGTGCGCCCTTCGGGAACCGGCACTTGGAAGCCGGCAAAGGCCTGCCAGTTGATGTGGACGCTTGGGGGCAGCGTGGCCGGCGGCCGGGGCACGTCCACGATCAGGCGCCCCTGTCGTGCCACGACGCGGCCGGCCACGAGCACGTCCCGCACGGCAAAACTCGGGAGGTCCTCGAGCACCACAATGTCGGCCCGCCAGCCGGGGGCGATGGCTCCGTACCCCAGCCGGTCGAGGCCGAACCACTCGGCCGGGTTGAGGGTGCCCATGCGAATGGCCGTGATGGGGTCGAGCCCCAACCCTATGGCCTTGCGGACCAAGTGGTCCACGTGGCCTTCGCGCAACAGGTCGCCGGGGTGGCGGTCGTCGGTGGCCCAACAGCAGCGGCGGCTGTTCTGGGGTGTCACGATGGGCAACAGGGCCTCCAGGTTGCGGGCGCTGCTCCCCTCCCGGATGAAGACGTAGAGGCCGCGGCGCAGTTTCTCGGCGGCCTCGTCGGCGCGGGTGCTTTCGTGGTCGGAGCCGATGCCCGCGGCCGCGTAGGCGTTCAGGGCCTTGCCCCCTAGGCCAGGACAGTGGCCGTCCACGGGCACACCCCGGCTGTGGCTGATGGCCAGTTTGGCCATAACGTGGGGGTCACCGGCGATGACGCCGGGAAAGTTCATCATCTCCGCCAAGCCCAGCACGCCCGGCTCGTCGAAGAGGGGCTCCAAATCCTCCGCGCGCAGCTCGGCGCCGGCCGTCTCCATGTGGGTGGCCGGCACACACGAGGAGGCCATGACGAAGATGCTCATGGGCACGCCGGCGCGGCTTTCCAGAATGTACCGGATGCCCTCCAGGCCGTGGACGTTGGCGATCTCGTGGGGGTCGAGGATGGCCGCCGTGGTGCCACGGGGCACCACGGCGCGGGCGAACTCGGGAACTGTCACTTGGGAGCTTTCCACGTGCATGTGGGCGTCGATCAGCCCGGGGCAGAGCACACAGCCGCTCACGTCCATTTCGGCGTGTCCTCTGTACTGTCGGCCTATGCCGGCCACGTGGCCGTCCACGATGGCCACGTCCGCCTCCTCCAGCGTGCCGTCGAAGACGTTGACGAGCCGACCACCACGGAGCACGAGGTCAGCCGGCTCGTCGCCGCGCGCCACGGCGATGCGGCGCTCCAGGGTGTTGTCCATCGTTGGACCTCCTCTCCCGTTGACCAAGATGCTTCGAGAACGCGAGGGTGTATTAACCCCCTATTCTCTTTCCTTTTGGCCCCATTGGCAAATCCCGGAGCTCACCATCACTGACCACACAATAGCACATTGTCCACCCACATGCGGGTGGCCCCGCCCTGACCGTCGTTCTTCACGCCTATGTAGATGTAGACAGTCTGGCCGGCAAAGGCGGAGAGATCGGCCTGGAAGAGGCGCCATTCGGAGCGGTTTTCCAACGTCGCGAGGAGCACCTTGGCCACCGCGCCCTCGGCGTCG
Organism: Ardenticatenaceae bacterium; assembly: GCA_026989095.1. GTDB lineage: Bacteria > Chloroflexota > Anaerolineae > Ardenticatenales > Ardenticatenaceae > WFWG01. The sequence goes on along the minus strand of JALSKA010000075.1, from coordinate 15,039 downwards.
AGGATGGCGATGTACTGGCCGTCGTTGCCGGGGTTCCCGTCGGCCTCGGCCAGGTACCAGAGGGAGAGGGTGACGGGCCGGTCGGCCGGCAGGGTGACCTGCTGACGGGCCGAGGTCCACACTGTTCGCCCGGGCCGTTGTCCGCTCTCGAGCCCCACGAAGAGGCTGCGCGCCCCTGAGAGGGGGCGAGTCACATATCGGGCTCCGGAGAGCTGCCAGCCCCCGTCCGACTCCATGTCGCCGTTCACGGGCACGTCGAGGCAGGCCGGCACGCTTGGCGGCGTGGCCGTGGGCGTTGGCGGCGGCGTCGGCGTTGGGCTCGCCGGGGGTGCCGGCGTGGCCGTTGGCGTTGGCGAGGGGGTGGGCGTTGGGCTGACCGGAGGTGCTGGCGTGACCGTTGGCGTTGGCGTGTGTGTGGGCGTCGGGTGAGCGGGCGACGTGGCCGAGCCTGCTGCGCGAACAACGACGGGCAGGTAGACCAAGGCAGGGGGCGAAACGGGCGTGACTGTGACGCTGGCCGAAGGCGTTGTCGGCGGCGGATAGGCTGATGGTGTGGGCGTGGCCGTAGGCGTCAGAGTTGGCGTGGGCGTGGGCGTGGCGCCCGGCACGCGGAAGGTGTGAACGTGGTTCCCGGACACCCCATCGGCACGGTACGCCACCACCTCGAGCGTGTGTTCTCCCGGCGAAAGCTCGGCGGGGTCGAGGGTGAGGCTGAAGGGGGGCAGCCCATCGGCGTCGAGCACCTGGCCGTCCACGCGCAACTCCACGCGGACGACCGTGGGGCTCACCGTGGGGTTGATGGTCACGGGGTTTTCCACCGTGGCGCCATTGGCCGGCTCGTCGAAGTTGACTTCGGGCGGCATGGCCTGCATCCGCTCCCACATGGCCTGGCGGATGGCCGGCAGGCGGCCGTACAGGTAATTCCCCGGGCAGACCGTTCGGCTGTTGGCGTCCCGGTGGCCCAGCACGCCGAAGGGGAACCACGTGTTCACGAAGAACCCGGGCTCCAGGGGGTGAATGCCGTAGCGGTTGGCCCTTGCGGCCAGGAAGCGGACCAGGGCCTCCTCGGCTGCCGCCGGCACGGGGGCGTTCTGGTAGTTGCCCAACACCGAGATGCCCAGGCTGCCGTAGTTGTACCCGTAGGTATGCCCGCCGACGACCAGTCTGCCGTCCACTTCGCCGCCGTACCGCCCCTCGTAGATGCGCCCCTGCCGGTCCACGAGGAAGTTGTAGCCGATGTCCCCCCAGCCGCGCGTGACGGCGTGGTAATAGTAAATGGCTCGCACAGCCGCGGCCGGATCGGTGATGGTGTTGGAGCCGGCCGTGTGGTGAATGAAGATCTTCTGAGGTGCCCGGTACTGTGGGGGCCAGATTTCGCGCCCTTGCTCGTCGAACCGCAACAGCTCGTCGGCGCCCCACTGGGCCCGCGAGATGATGGGGGGCTCGTCTGCTGTGCCGGAGGCGGCTGCCGTGGCCCGCGTGAGCGAGAGCGCGGAGGGGCCTTGGCGCGTGTCCAGATAGGTGACTTTGAGGTTGCGGAAAAGCGTGGTGGGGGCTATGCCCTCGGAGGTGAGGCGAAACTGGAACCACTGGCCGGTCCCGATGAGGATGGCCGACCCCGTGGGGTCGGCGAACTCCGGGCGGTCGAGCCCGTCGATGGCCAGGGGCTGCCAGGGTGTCCAGTTCACGCCGTCCTGGCTCAGCCGTACTTCCAAGGAGGCAGTCACGCCGGGGGGAATGGGCGTCTCCCACGTGATGCCCAAGGCCATGAACTCGAAGTCGGCCTTCACGGGGGGAGATTCGTACAGGCCGGCCGTGGAGACCAGGGCCAGGCCGTTGGCATGGGGCACGAAGCCCCGCATGGCCGTGGCCTGAAAGCCGGCGAGGGCCATCTGCCACTCACCCACTTTCACCGGCGGCGATGCCTGCACGTGCTGGGTGTTGGCGCGGAGAAGCACGGCTGCCCACACCATGAGGAGGAGGGAGAACCGTCGAAATGCGCTCGTTGGCCTGCTCATCGTCCTGCTCCTTGTACGGAGGTCTTGCCTTCTCACCTCCAATGGTATGGCAGGAAGATGGACGGGGGATATACATGATGCACATGTTCGATGAAAATTCGTACAAACAGTGCAACAGGGGATGTTTGAAGGCGGGGGGAAGTCAGCCTACACGTTGGCCAGGGGCTCCCGGACCAAAGGGCACGTGCTGCACCGGAAGGAGCCGCCCAGCTTGATGACCTCGTTGTACTCCAGCTCCACCACGTCCAGGCCGTGTTGGCGCAGGAGGGCGTTCACCCTGTGCTGGCGCGCGTCCGAGATGACCGTCTCGGGCGAGAGGGAGAGCACGTTGGTGGCCAGCTCGAACTGCTCCTCGGCCGTGACGGGCACCAGGCGATGGCGTTGCCGGAGGGTTTGCAGGGAGGGTTCTTCGAGAGCCGGCGGGTAGACGAGGGCCAAGCCGTTTCCCACCAAGTTGAAGACCACATCCAAGTGCAAATACGGGGGCCTCAGGTAGAGGGGCACAATCTCGAAACGGTCTCCGAAGTGCTCCTGGAGCCACCGGATGCCCTCCGGGTTCGTGCGAATGCTCCGGCCGACGTAGAGGGTGTGGCCGTCCAGCACGATGTCCCCTCCTTCGACCACGCCGTCGGTGACCTCGAAGGCGGGACCCTCCAGAGCGCCGAGGACGGGAGCGAGCGCTTTGGGCTCGTTGCGGCGGATGGGCTCCTTGAGAGCGCAGACGACGAACGTGTCGTGAATGACCAGGGCCACGTCGCGGGTGAAGACCTGCTCCGGCGAATCGTCGCGCCGTTCGACCCAGTGGATGTCCACGCCCCGGCGGGCCAATGTCTCGACGAACCGCTCGTGTTGCCGGACGAGGAGCTCGACGCTGGGCGGGGCGACGGCGAAGTAGTGAGCTTGGGTTTCGTTGATGGGCGGGTGCAGCCTAAAGTGGTCGATGGGCCCGAGCAGCACACTTCGGAGGGCCCCGACTTCGGAATCGGCGAAGACGTTCACGGGCAGCTTCCTCCTCACGCTGTGGGGCGGTGTTTCACGTGCCGGTCCAGGAACTGGACCACTTTGGGATAGGCGTCCAACCGGTTCTTCAGCTTCACCAGGCCGTGGCCTTCGTCTTCGTAGACCAAGTACTCGACGGGCACACGGCGTTCCCGCAGGGCCTGCACGATCTGTTCGGCCTCGCTCACGGGCACACGGGGATCGTTGACGCCGTGGATGACCATCAGCGGGGCGCGGATGCGCTCCACGTGGTTGATGGGGGAGATGGAGACCAGGAACTCGCGGTCCTCCTCCAAGGAGCCGTACTCCTTCTCGCGCAGTTTGCGCCGCCAGGGGCCGGTGTTCTCCAAGAAGGTGACGAAGTTGGCGATGCCCACAATGTCCACGCCAGCGGCCCACAGCTCAGGGTACGTTACCATGCACGCCAACACCATGAACCCCCCGTAGCTCCCCCCGATGAGCGCGACGCGCTGTGGATCGGCGCCGCCCTCGGCAACCAGCCACTCGTAGGCGGCCTTGATGTCGGCCACGGCGTCCATGCGCCGGCGAACGTCGTCCAAGTGGGTGTAGGTGCGGCCGTAGCCGGTGCTTCCCCGCACGTTGGGCGCGAAGACGGCGTAGCCGTGGTTGACCATGAACTGGGTCACCGCGCTGAAGGTGGGGCGCCGTTGGGATTCGGGGCCGCCGTGAATGTCGATCACCACCGGATACGGGGGACGGGCGTTGCGCGGACGGTAGTAGAGGGCTGGAATCTCAAGGCCGTCGAAGGAACGATAGCGGACCAACTCGGGTTCTACGAGGGCCTCATCGGGAATGCCGGCGCGTGCGCTGCGGGTCCACCGGACGGCCTCGGGGGGGGTGTTTTGGAGCTCGACAACCCACACGTCCATTGGGCGAGTGGGCCCGGTGACGGTCAGGCAGAAGCGGTGCGTTGCGTTGGTGGGGGCAAACTGCAGGCCGCCGGCCACGCCCTTGGGGAACTCGGGCACGGAGAAGGTGCGCTCTTGGACCAGATCACGCACCTCGAGCTCGCTCCACCCGTCCACGTTCGTCAGGAGGGCGAGCCACCGTCCGTCGTGGCTGAGGGCCAAGTCCTCCCGGTCCCAGGAGAGCTCTTCGAGGAAGTGCAGCGTGCGGGCGTGGAGGTCGAAGAAGGCCAAGTTGAGGAACTCGCGCTCCTGATCGCTCAACAGGAAGAAGCCGCTGCCGTCGGGCATGGGCCTCACGTACAGGTAGCGCGCGTCGCCCGTGTGGGGCGTCAGGTGAGCCTGCTCGCCGGTGGTGAGGTCGAGCAGGTAGAGGGTGTTGTTGGTGTTGCTGGTGGACTGCCCCACGATGACGTGGCGGCCGTCGGGCAACCAGGCGGCCACGTAGTTCCACCCTTCGCCGGTGAAGACGCGGCGCACCTCGTCGGGGCGTTCCACCTCCGCCACGTAGACGTCGAGCTGGGCCACGTGATCCCGGTTCGCCGTGAAGGCCACGGTGCGGCCGTCGGGGGACCATGTGGCAAGGATGTGTTTGCGGTCGGGCTTGGGGGCCAGAGGGCGCACGAAGGTGCCCTCGTCGTCCATGACGAAGAGCTGGTCCATCTCGTTGCCGCCACGGTCCTGCCCGAAGAGCAGGAGGGGCTCTCGTGGGCTGTAGCGCACAAAGGTGATGCGGTCATCGTCGAAGGAGCGCTGGTCGGGCCATTGCTGGGGGCCGTCGAGGGTCCACACTTGGCTGGTGCCGGTGATGTCGGTGAGGAAGGCCAGGCGCTTTCCGTCGGGGGCCAATGTGCCGCCGAACGCATTGCGCACGTTGAGGAATCGTCTGAATTCGGCCATTTGACGTGTTCTCCTCTGAAGAAGTCGTTGGGCGAGATCTCAGGCAAAGCGGGCCAAGAGGACGCCCAAGAGGTAAAGGAAGAAGAGCGGGAACATGACCACCATCATGTTGAACGGGTCGGGTGTGGGCGTGATGATGGCCGCGAGGACGGCGGCCACCAGGAAGGCCCAGCGCCAGTTCTTGCGCAAGGTCTCGTAGCGCACGATGTCCAACTTCACGAGGAGGAAGATAATGAGGGGCGTTTGGAAGCCTAAGCCGTTCCACAGGAGCACCGTGGTGACGAAGGAGACGTAGCTGGAAAGGGTCCACTGGATTTCAGCGTAGCTCTGGCCGAAGTATTGGAGGAAGCGCAGGGCCGCCGGCAGGGCCACGAGGGCGGCGAAGAGAATCCCAGAGATGAAGAGGAGCGTGGCCATGGGGATGAAGAAGAAGAGATAGCGCCGCTCCCGGGGGGTCAACCCCGGCAGGAGGAAGGCGATCACCTCGTAGAGGATCACCGGCATGGCCAGGGCAATGCCCATGATCAGGGCCACCTTGAAGTAGACCACAATGGTCTCTGTGGGCGTGATGGCCTGGGGTTTCAGCACCAGGGGGCGTTCGAGAATCTGGAGGAAGCGCCCGGCGAAGAAGGAGCTGATGAGAGTCGTGGCTGCCAGTGCCAACAGGGCCCGCCACATGCGGCTGCGCAGCTCCCGCAAGTGTTCGGTGAGCGGCATGGGCTTGTCGTCGAGGTAGTCGTCCGTGGGCGGTAGCTCAGTGGTCGTCATGGGTCGTCACCGCGGGCTTGGCGGCCGGGGCCGGATGGGGCTCCGGCTCTGCCCCCCGGCTCTCTGCCTCGCCCGTGTCCGTCGTGGCAGGCGGGGCGTCGGCATTGGGATTGGGGCTGTTGCTCGCCTTGGAGGGGCTCGTGCCGGACGTGGCGAGAGCACCCCGGGCCGCCTCGTGTATCTCCTGCACCCCTTCGCGGAGCTCTTTCTGGGTGTCGTCCAGCACCTGGCGCACCTCTTGGGCCGGCTCTTCGATCTCGCGCATGGCCTCCTGGATGACAGAGGTGGCCTCGTTGGAGAGGCGTTGGAACTCGCGCACGGCCTTCCCGAGCTGGCGGGCGATCTCGGGAAGGCGCTCTGGGCCGAAGACCAACAGGGCAATGACCAGGATGACCAACAGTTCTCCGACGCCAATGTTCAGGAATTCCATGCTGTGCTCCGGCTGTTGGGCACGAGCACCTTTCCTGCGGGATGTGTGCCCGGCCCCGTCTCACGTGCGGCGTGGCAGGTAGCGGCTGACGAAGGTCCCCAAGGCCCCGTTGACGAAACGCCGGGACGAGTCGCTGCCGAAGGTCTTGGCCAGCTCGACGGCTTCGTTGATGGCCACTTTGACCGGCGTTTCCTGCATGTGCAGGAGCTCGTAGATGGCCATGCGCAGGATGTTGCGGTCAATGGGAGCTAACTGCTCCACAGGCCACTCGGGCGCGATCTTCTCAATGTAGCGGTCGATCTCCTGACAGTGCTCCAGCACGCCGGAGACGAGCTGATGCACGAATTCGACCTCTGTGGGCGGGAGGTCATCGGCCTCCTCGATGCGCTGGCGGACTACCTCTGCCGGCCGATGTTGGGCCACGTCAATCTCGTACAGGGCCTGCAAAGCCGTCGCTCGCGCCAAACGTCGCTTGAGCATCACGCGCTTTTACTCCACCGGAACCGTTGACGTCGCCGTCACGCTATCTCTTGAGTGGAGCGGGATTGTGCCGCTGTATACATTGTAGCCCGATGGTCCATTTCTAGAAAATCATGCCCCCGTCCACTCGGAGCACTTGGCCGGTGATGAAGGCGGCCGCATCGCTGGCCAGAAAGGCCACAGCGCGGGCCACGTCCTCGGGCGTGCCGAAACGGCCCAGCGGCGTGAGCTTCAGGGCTTGTTCCAGGAAGCTCTCCGGCAAGTCGGCGGTCAGGTCGGTGGGGATGTATCCGGGCGCCACGGCGTTGCACGTAATGTTCCGGGGGCCCAACTCCCGCGCCACGGATTTCGTCAGCCCGATGAGGCCGGCCTTGGCCGAGGCGTAGTTGGCCTGGCCAGCATTTCCGGTGATGCCCACGACCGAGGTCACATTGACGATGCGGCCGTATCGGTTGCGGATCATCTGGCGCTGAACGGCCTTGATGCAGAGGAAGGCCCCTTTCAGGTTGGTCTGCAAGACCACGTCCCAGTCCTCTTCCTTCATGCGCATCATCAAGTTGTCCCGCGTGAGGCCGGCGTTGTTGACCAGAATGTGGATGGGGCCCAGCTCGTTGGCCGTGTGCTTCACCATGGCCCGCACGGCCTCACCGTTGCCCACGTCGGCCTGAACGGCGATGGCCTTGCGGCCCATTTGGCGGATGGCCTCCACGACTTCGTTGGCCGCCTCCTCGTTGGCACGGTAGTTGACGGCCACGTCGGCGCCCAACTCGGCCAGTTGTAGGGCGATTGCTCGCCCGATACCCCGCGAGGCGCCGGTGACCAAGGCCACGCGGTTGCTCAGGTCGATCATGCCTTCCTCCCACGTAGAGTCTCCACGTCTTTCCACCCGGCCACGTTCACGCGGCCCACGCGCCGGTCGATGCGCTTGATCAGGCCGGTGAGCACGGTGCCGGGACCGAACTCGACGAAGGTCTGGACTCCCTGTGCCACCATGTACCGGACTGACTCGGTCCAGCGCACGGGGCCGGTCAACTGCTTGACGAGCTCATGCCGGATGTCGGCCTCGGTTTCCAGGGGGCGGGCGATCAGGTTGCCCACCACCGGCACTCCGGGCGCGGCAATGGGAGCTTCGGCCACGGCGCGGGCGAACTCGTCCTTGATGGGGGCCATGAGGGGCGAATGGGCCGCAATGCTCACGTCGAGAATGAGGGCCCGGCGGGCACCCTGCTCCTTGGCGAGGGCTACGGCCCGCCGGACGGCCGCCTCGGCGCCGCTGATCACCACTTGGCCGGGGCAGTTGTCGTTGGCCACGTGGACGATCTCGCCAGGGCGAGTGGCCTCCTCGCACAGGGCGACGACGTGCTCATCGTCGAGGCCGATGATGGCCGCCATCTTGCCGGGCGCCCGTTTGCCGGCTGCCTTCATGAGCCGGCCGCGCTCCCGCACGAGCCGCACGCCGGCCTCGAAGGGCAGGGCGCCGGCCGCCGTCAGCGCGCTGTACTCGCCCAAGCTGTGGCCAGCCACGAAGGCAGGACGGGGCAGAAGCCCTTCGTGTTGTGCCACGCGCCACAGCGTCACACTGGTCACGTAAAGGGCCGGCTGGGTGTTGACGGTGTCGTCCAGCTCCTCCTTGGGGCCCTCGAAGCAGAGCCGTCTGAGGTCGAGGCCCAAAATGTCGCTGGCCACGTCGAAGAGCTCGCGGGCCAGCGGATGGGCCTCGTACACGTCGCGCCCCATGCCAACCCGCTGGGCGCCCTGGCCCGGAAAGACGTAGGCAACTGGTTCGTTCATGGCGCTCTGTGCGCTCCTCTCCTGGCGGGTGACGTGTCCGGGCTGCTGCGTGCGGGGAGAGAACGAGGGCGTGTTGCCCTCTGCCGCGATCCCCTTGACCCCCGATGGCAGACCTCACACGGGGCCACCAGAGGACCGGCGCGGATTATAACATGCCCACTAGGGGGTGTCAAAGCTCCCCGCGGCAGTTCCGGCCTCTGCGTGGAGCGGTCACTTCTTCTCGGCGCGGGCCTGCTCCCGGAGCACGCGCTTGAGAATCTTGCCCGTTGCGCTCTTAGGGATTTCGGAGACGAGGCGCACCTCGCGCGGAGCCTTGTAGACGGCAATGCGGTCCCGCACGAAGGCGATAATCTCCTCGGGCGTGGCCGTTACGCCTTCCTTGAGCACCACATCGGCCACCACTCGCTCCCCTTTGACGGGGTCGGGTTTGCCGTAGACGGCCACTTCTCTCACCGCCGGGTGTTGGTAGATCACGTTCTCCACTTCGGCCGGGAAGACCTTGAAGCCGGCCGCGTTGATCATGTCCTTCACCCGGTCCACGATGTAGAAGTATCCCTCGTCGTCGGTCATGCCCACATCGCCCGAGTGCAGCCACCCGTCGCGAATGGCCTGAGCCGTCTCCTCGGGCCGGTTCCAGTAGCCCAACATGACGCCCGGCCCCCTGATGATGATCTCGCCCCACTCGCCGGGCGGGAGCTCGTTGCCCTCTTCGTCCACAATTTTCATCTCCACGTTCTCGATGGGCTCGCCGATGGAGCCGAACTTGTGGTGGAAATCGTGGTTGTAGGAGGCGAAGGGGCTGCATTCGGTGAGGCCATATCCCTCGTAAGTCATGAGCCCCGTTTTCTCCTTCCAGCGCAGGGCCACTTCCTTCGGCATGGTGGCGGCGGCGGTGAAGTAGTAGCGCACAGAAGAGAGGTCCCACGCCGATGTGTCCATGTTCAGCAGGTAGACGTAGATGGTGGGCACGGCGTAGAAACAGGTTGCTCGGTGGTGTTGAATGGCGTCCAACACCGCTTCAGGCTCGAATCGGGGCAGCAACACCAGTGTGGCCCCGGCAGTGAACCCGCCGTTCATGATGAAGTTTTGGCCGAAGACGTGAAAGAGGGGCAGGAAGAGCATGAGCCGGTCGTCGGGCACCAGGCCGGTGTGGTGCACGGTGCTGTACATGTTGGAGACCACGTTCCGGTGGGAGAGGGTAGCACCTTTCGGAAATCCAGTGGTGCCCGAGGTGTAGAGAATGGCGGCAGGCTCGTCGGGAGCCATGTCGGCGGCTGTGAGCGTTGCGGATGCCCGCTCGACCAGCCGGTCGAGGGGCGTGTGGCCGGCAGGGTCCCCATCGACCACGATGACGTGTTCCAGGGCCGGCAGTTCCTCCACAGGCACATGGGCGAGCATCTCGCCCGTGGTGAAGAGCGCTTTGGCCCCACAGTCGGACAGGATGAATTCCACCTCCTGGCGTTTGAGCATGGAGTTGAGGGAGACGGCGATGGCGCCGATCTTCTGAATGGCATAGTAAGCGATGACAAAAGTCGGCATGTTAGGCAAGTAGATGGCCACCCGATCGCCCCGGCCGACGCCTAACCCGCGCAGAGCATTGCCCACGCGGTTGATGGCCGTGTCCAGTTCGGCGTATGTGTACACACGGTCGCCGAAGATGATGGCAGCCTTGTTGGGGAAGTGTCGGCGTGCTCGTTCCACATTTTGGGCGATGTTCATGGTCTTCCCTCCTTTCACAACCCCAGATACGTTTGGCGCACGTAATCGTTTTGCCGGAGCATCTGGCTGGGCCCTTCCATGACCATCCGGCCACTTTCCAACACATAGGCGCGCGAGACGGCCGGCAGAGCCAAGCTGGCATCCTGTTCGGCCAACAGGACGGTGACGCCATCCTGCTGAATGCGCGCGAGGGCGTCGAAGATGCTCTTCTTGACCAAGGGGGCCAGGCCGAGGGAGGGTTCGTCGAGCAACAAAAGGCGCGGGCGCGCCATGAGCGCGCGCGCGATGGTCAGCATTTGCTGCTCGCCCCCGGAGAGCGTGCCGGCGTGTTGGCCCAGCCGCTCTCGCAGGCGGGGAAACAGCTCGAAGATGTGCTCCATATCCTGTCGAATGGCTTTCCGATCGCGGCGGTGGTACGCGCCCAGCTCCAGGTTCTCCAGCACAGTCATCTGGGGAGCCAGCCGGCGGTGCTCGGGAGCGTGGGCGATGCCCAAGCGCACGATTTCGTGGGGGGGCAGGCGATCGAGGCGCACATTGTCAAACCAAATGTCGCCGTCGGCCGGCCGCACGAGGCCGGAGATGGCCCGCAGGAGCGTCGTCTTGCCGGCACCGTTGGGCCCGATGATGGCCACTGACTCCCCTTCTTCGACGTGCAAGCTCACCCCGCGAAGGGCATACGCCTTGCCGTAGGCCACTGAGAGGGCGTTGACGCGCAAGAAGCTCACGGATTTCCCCCTGGAGAGGCATCATCTTCCTGTGGTCCCGCGCCCGAGTAGGCTGCTCCTAAGTACGCCTCGATCACGGTGGGGTCGTGGCTCACCTCGTCGGGCGTGCCCGAAGCGATGAGCCGGCCGTAATCGAGCACGAGGACCCGTTGTGAGAGGTTCATGAGCACCTTGAGAACGTGTTCCACCAGAATGACGGTGAGCCCTCCTTGTCCGAAGAGCTCCCGGATAAGCTGTTCCAAGGCCCGGCTCTCATCGTGGCTGAGGCCACCAAAGGGCTCGTCGAGCAAGAGCAGGGAAGGACGAGCGGCCAGGGCCCGGGCGATCTCCAGGCGTTTCAGCTCGCCGTGGGGCAGATTGGCCGCCGGCTCGTGGGCCCGGTGGGCCAGGCCCACCATGTCGAGCACGTCCAAGGCCACACGGCGGGGGGAGTGGCCAGCCAGCCGGCCGGCCTGTTGGGCCATCATGGCCGGCACGGTGACGTTGTCGAGCACGCTGAGCTGGCCGAAGGGGCGCACGAGCTGGAAGGTGCGAGCAATGCCCAAGCGTGTGATCTGGTGGGGCCTGAGCCCCGTGATCTCCACCCCCCGGAAGCGGACGCTGCCCCGCGTGGGGCGCAGGAAGCCGGTCAGGAGGTTGAAGCAGGTGGTCTTGCCGGCGCCGTTGGGCCCGATGAGTCCCACGAATTCCCCTTCGGCCACGGTGAAGGAGAGGTCGTTGACGGCGCTGAGGCCAGCAAAGTGCTTGGTGAGGCCGCGCACTTCCAACAGCGGCCGTGAACTGTTCGCCAGGCTGGCGGCAGCCATAATTCGCCTCCCTACGCTTGGGCTTGGGGCCGTGAAGGGTCTGCCCTCATGGAGGACACCTCCGGCTCAGCCTGTCGTCCACGCCACCATCCCACAATGCCCTGTGGCATGAAGAGCACGATGAGCACGATGAGCACGTTGTAGACGAGCACACGCGATTCGGTCAGGAATTCGACTTGGCCGGCCACGACGGGCAACAGGTCGAAGAAGAGAGAGAGCACGTAGGCGCCGATGACTGGCCCGATGATGGTGCCCATGCCGCCGACCAGTGTCATGGTAATGGCGGCGGCCGAGAGGGGTATGGCCAGGGTCTCTGGGTTGGCGATGTTCAGGTAATGGGCGTAATAGGCTCCGGCCAGCCCGCCGAAGAAGGCGCTGATGAGAAAGGCCAGCAGCTTGTAACGTGTGGTGTCCACTCCAGCAGCTTCTGCGGCCGCATCGTCGGCCTTGATGGCGAGCAGGATGAGGCCCAGCTTGGAGCGGGTCAGGGCGTAGAGGGCGAGCGTACAGGCCAACATGAAGATGAGCGAAGCGTAATACTTGATATAGATGCTCCCCCGGACCAGGGAAGCTATGCCGATGATGCCCTCTTCTCCGCCGGTAATGGAGGAAAGGGCAAAGGCCAAGGAAAAGGCGATCTCCGCGAAGGCCAGCGTGACGATGCCCAAGTAAGGCCCCTTGAGCCGCAGACAGGGTACTCCTTCCAAGAGGCCTACGAGAACGGCCATGAAAGCGCCGGCGAAAAGATTAAAGAGGGGCGGAGTTCCCACCAGCGTGCTCAACAGGCCGGCCGTGTACGCCCCCACGCCGAAGAAGAGGGCGTGGCCCAAGCTCAATTGGCCGGTGTATCCCGAAAGAATGTCCCAACTGGCGGCGAAGACGGCGTAAATGTTGGCCACGATGAAGACGTGCAGAATGTACGGGGTGGGCGCCAGCACGGGCATGGCCACCAACACGGCCACGCCTGCCCAGAGAGGCCATCCCTCGCGTCCCAAAACCACGCCGCGCCGGAGTGAAATGCGCATCTACCGTTCCTCCACCGGGTGTCCGAACAGCCCCGTGGGGCGCAGGAAGATGATCAGGACGAGCACGGCAAAGGTGGCCACGGTGGTCATGCGGTCGGAGATAAAGTATCCCGTCATCACCTCGATGACTCCCATGAGCAGCCCGGCCACGATAGTGCCCTCCAAACTGCCCATGCCCCCCAGAATGACGATGGCGAAGGAGCGCAGCAGGGGATTCCACCCCATAGCCGGGTAGACGAGATAGAGGGGGCCCAATAAGGCAGCCGCCGCGGCCGCAAGGGCCGCGCCCAGACCAAAGGTGAGCATGTGGAGCCGCTCCACGTGAATGCCCAACAGCAGGGCGGCTTCCTCATCTTGGGCCACCATGCGGATGGCCTTGCCCGTGCGCGTGTGCCGAATGAGGGCGAAGAGGATCCCGATGAGCACTACGGCCACCAGGAAGGCCACCAGACGCTGCTGGTCCACTTGCAGGGCCCCCACGCTCACATTGCCCTCGATGTAGGGGGGAATGTTCTTGTACCGCGGGTTCCAGATGAACTTGGCCAGCTCCTCCAACACGAAGGCGGCCGCAAAGGTGATGATGAGCACGTTGACCTCCTCGTGGCGCACAGGGCGCACAATGAGGCGCTCCACCACCACACCCACGGCGAAAACGGCTGCCACGGCCACCACCATGGCAATTGGGAAGGGAAGTCCCCATTGCACAGTGACCGTGTAGACGAAGAAGGCCCCCAACATGTAGAGGGCGCCGTGAGCCACGTTGACCACGCGCATGACGCCCATGATCAGACTCAGCCCGATAGCTGCCAGGGCGTAGAGACCACCGATGAGCACCCCGCTGACGAGCAGGCCGAAGAACAGGGAAGCCGTCATGTCATGCTCCTCCCCTATGGGGCCAGCGGGGACGGAGCTCTCTCATGGCCCCGCCCCCGTGCGAATGATCCCTATTTCCACCAAGGGGCCCGCTCGAATTGGCCCGTGGCCACGGCCTCAGGCCAGAAGATGACAGCTTGACCGTCGCGCCACTGGCCCAAGAGCCCCGTCAACAGCCCTTCGCCCCACTTGGCCTGGTGAGCTTCGTCGAACTCGTAGACGCCGGCCACACCCGTGTAGCGAAGGGACTGCATGGCCTCGGCCCACTTGTCCGGGTCAGTGCTGCCGGCCTGTTTGAGCGCTTCCACCATGACCTGAAGCCCATCGTAGCTGCGCACGTCCTCGTAGCCCGACGGGGAGAAACCGTACTTCTCCCGGAAGGCCTGGTAAAAGGGCTGTGTCTTCTCGGTGACGGGAATGTCCCACGACCAGGCGAAGAAGTTCACATAATCCGCCTTTTCCCCCATGCCCTTCACGTTTTCCTCGAAGGTGAGCACCCCGGCCGTGGCGATAAAGGGGACGGGGACTTGGGCATCATAGTACTGTTTGGCAAAAGGGACCCCCTCAGCCGAGACGAGGGCGGCGATGACCAGATCGGGGGCCTTTGCCTGGATGTCGGCAAGGGGAGCGGCGAACTCCTCGGTGCCGCGCGGGACAAAGGTCTCACCCACCTTTTGAACGCCTTTGCTGCTCAGCCTGGCTTCCAGAGCTTTCCCAAGCCCCTTCGCCCAGATGGCGTCCTGGGCGATGTAGTAGTAGGTGGAGGCGCCCACGATGTCGGCGAAGGGCTCGGTGTTCTGGGCAAAGTGGATCACGTGGGCTCCGGTGCGGAAGAGGTACTTGAACGTTTCGGGGTCTTCTTTGACTTGATCGGTGACGGCCGGCGCGGCGGCCACAGTGACCACCAGTGGCTTCTGCGCTTCCATGGCCACCGGGGAGACGGCCAAAGCGACACCGCTGGTGAAAATGCCGGCCAACCCCCACACTTGGTCCTGTTCGATGAGCTTCTTGGCCGCGGTCACGCCCTTCTGTGGGTCGCCTCCCGTGTCCTCGAAGATAAGCTCGATGGGCTGGCCGTTGACGCCGCCGTTGGCGTTGATCTGCTCGGCAGCCAACTCGAAGGCGTTCTTCATTTGTTGGCCGCCCTGAGAAGCGGGGCCACTGAGGGGCACCAACACGCCTATCTTGACCGGTCCACTCTCCTGGCCTCCCGCGCCGAGGCCCGCACAGGCCGACAGGACAACGGCCAACACGAGGGTGATCAACATCCGAGGTCCAAGGCGTTGTTGCATGGCGCAACCTCCTCCTGGTTTCCGTTCACGTGGCCACACAGAGAGAATTACCGCCCCGTGTTGTGGTGCTCTCTCACCTCCTTTCACCGAATTTTGCCTGTGGACACCGGGGTGAACCACACAGTGGGCGAGGCCAACGGAGCATGTCACATAGAGGGGAAGCCCGGCCACTGGAACCAATTGGCCGGACATGCGAGGAGTGCCGGCTTGGAGCGACGCACACGCTGCTGTTCATGGGGGTGGCCCGGTCACGTCTCACCTGAAACGCGTGGCGGCAACGAGGAGAC
>JALSKA010000074.1 GCA_026989095.1 Ardenticatenaceae bacterium | reverse complement strand
CTGCCCCCACGCGCGCTCAAGCCCACGTTTACCCCCCTCCCCGACGAGCCCGCCCGAGGCGAGGGCGAAGCCCCACCCCCTCTCCTGCCGGCCTTCCAGCCCGACGAGGACGAAGGAGCGCCTGCAGGCCCGGCCGCCGAGCCCTCGGGGGCCGAGCCGCCGGCGCCCGAGGCCACGCCCCCCGCGCCCACGGCGGGCCCCGAGCCCACGGCGACGCCCGAACGGCCTCCCGGCGTTCCCCCTCCGGCCGAGCGGCCGCCTGACCGCATCGTCATCCCCTCCATAGGTGTGGACGCCCCTGTCGAAGTCATGGGGTGGATCACCAAGCGGGACGCCAACGGCAACCCCTACAGCGAGTGGCTTGTGCCCGACTACGCCGCCGGCTGGCACAAGAACTCCGCCCTGCCCGGCCACGTGGGCAACACTGTGCTGAGCGGCCACAACAACATCAAAGGGGAGGTGTTCCGGTACTTGGCCGATGTGAAGCCCGGCGACGACGTGGTGCTCTACGTGGGGGAAACGGCCTACCGCTACATCGTGACCGAGAAGTACATCGTGCGGGAGAAAGGGGTACCCTACGAACAGCGCCTCAGAAACGCCCGCTTCATGGCGCCCACGGACGACGAGCGCGTGACTCTCATCTCCTGCTGGCCCTACGAGACCAACACACACCGTGTGATCGTCATCGCCAGGCCGGCACATGTGGTGGAAGCCCTGCTCCAACAAGATGCGAGTTGACCGGCATCGGGCGCCCTTGGGCGCGGACGGAGGGCGAGGAGATGGGCCATGGGCGTTGTGACACTCAGGCGCGGGCGGGAGAAGCCGGCTCGCCGGGGACACCCGTGGATCTTCAGCGGGGCCATCCAGTGTGCGGACGCGGCTCCCGGCGACATCGTTGACGTGTTGGACGCCGACGGCCACTTCGTGGCCCGTGGCTACTACAACCCCTCCTCCCAGATTCGCGTGCGCCTCCTCACGTGGGACGAAGGCGAGCGCGTGAACGCCGACTTCTGGCGCCGTCGCCTGCGCGCCAGCTTGGCCCGGCGGGACGCCCTCCTCCTGCCCCCCGAGACCGACGCCTTTCGCCTGGTTCACGCTGAATCGGACGGGCTCCCCGGCCTGGTGGTGGACCGCTACGGCCCCTGGCTGGTGCTCCAGGCCCTGACTTTGGGCATCGAGCGGCACAAGGCCCTCATTGTCGAATTGCTGGCCGAATTGACGCGGCCGGCCGGCATCTACGAGCGCAGTGACGAGGAAGTGCGCCGACGGGAGGGGCTCGAGCTCGCCACGGGCCCCCTGTGGGGTGAGCCTCCCCCCTCGCGGCTTGTCGTTCGGGAGGCCGGCTTGCGGTTCCTGGTGGACGTGATTGCCGGGCACAAGACCGGCTTCTACTTGGACCAACGGGAGAATCGCGTGCTGGCCCGCAGGGTGGCGTCTGGCCGCCGCGTGCTCAACTGCTTCAGCTACACCGGTGGCTTTACTGTGGCGGCTGTGGCCGGCGGCGCCGGGGAGACCGTGAGCGTGGAGAGCAGCGAGGCCGCCGTTGCGCTGGCCGCCGAGAACGTGCGGCTCAACGGCTTTGCCGGACGGGAGGCGGCAGACACGTTCATCGTGGGGGATGTCTTCGACGTGTTGCGCCGCCTGCGCGACAGGGGAGAACAGTTCGACATGGTGGTGCTCGACCCGCCCAAGTTCGCCCACCACGCCGGACAGGTCCCCTCGGCCGCCCGCGGGTACAAGGACATCAACTGGCTGGCCTTCAGGCTCCTCGCGCCGGGCGGGCTCCTGATGACATTTTCCTGCTCCGGCGCCATTTCGCCCGATCTCTTCTGGAAGATCGTCTTCGCCGCCGCCCTCGACGCCGGCGTTCGTGTGCGCGTGGTCCAAGTGCTCCACCAGGCTCCCGACCACACCATTTCCCTCCACTTCCCAGAGGGGTTCTACTTGAAGGGGCTTCTGTGCCGTGTGGAGGGGAAGTTCTGCCCGTAACAGGGTCCCCTGCGTGAGAAATTCAGGTGGTGTGAGATGTAAGGTGAGGGAATGATGGCGGAACAGGCGAGAACACAACAGCAGGAACGGCAAGAACCTCTATCACACGCTGAGGAGAGTGCCTGCGAGCCGGAGCGAGTTTCGGAGACAGCCTGGCACTTCCGCAACTACCGGGTTCAATCGGGCGAGTTCAACGCGGCCATGATCCACCTCTACCGGGGCGAGGTGGCCCGGGCCAACACATGGCGCACCCGGCTGGACGCCACCACCAATTGGGCCGTCGTCACCTCGGCTGCGGCTCTCTCCTTTGCCTTCAGCGGGCCGGAGAACCCCCACATCATGATTCCGCTCACCACCGTGCTCGTGGCCCTCTTCCTCTTCATTGAGGCACGCCGATACCGGTATTACGAGCTGTGGAGCTACCGCATCCGGCTCATGGAGACCGATTTCTTCGCCCCCATGCTCGTGCCCCCCTTTGCCCCCAGCGAGGCGTGGGCCACCCGGCTGGCGGACACATTGCTCCACCCTCGCTTCACCATCACCTTTTGGGAGGCGTTGGGCCGGCGCTTTCGGCGCAATTACCAACATATTTTTGTCCTCTTGGCCTTCGCCTGGGTGATGAAGATCGCCCTGCAACCCACGCCTGTGAACACGTGGGAGGAGTTCATGGCCCGGGCGGCCGTCGGGCCGGTGCCCGGCGAGGTGGTGGTGGCGTTGGGCGTCATCTTCAACGTCTTCTTCTTCGCCGTGGGCTGGCTCACCATGAGCCTCACCCAGGCGACGGGCGAAGTGCTCCAGCGCGAGGAGCTGTTGGCCCCCTTCCGCCTCGTCGAGCAGGTGAGCCACATGGCGGCCGAGTTGCTGGAGGACAGCGTGGGGAGCTGGCGCCACCGACACGACCAGCTCGCCTACGTGATCACCGAGAAGGGCGAAGAGGTGGCCCAGGCGATCCTGCGGCGCCTTGGGCGAGGGGTCACTGCCGTCCAAGGCCGTGGCATGTACACGGGCAAGGACCGCTGCGTGCTCCTGGTGGCCATCTACCCCGACCAGCGGGAGGACCTGAAGCGGCTGGTCTACCAGATTGACAAGGATGCCTTCGTCATCATCAACCCCACGGAGGCCGTCATCGGCCGGGGGTTCCAAGCTCCCAGCTAGCGACCTCGTGACATTTCCGGAGGGAATCGTGTGAGCCAACTGGAGAGGTTGCTGGCCCCATACGTCGAGGCCGTGGAGGCCGAAATGCGCCGGTGGGTGCCGCCGGCCGAAGGCCCTCACCGGATGCTCTACGGCATGGTGCGCTATCACCTGGGATGGGCCGACGAGCACTTTCGTCCCTGTGCGGCCACCAGGGGCAAGCGCGTGCGCTCGGCCCTGTGCCTCATGGCCGGCGAGGCCGTGGGCGGGGACGTGGCCTGCGTGGTGCCGGCCGCGGCGGCCGTCGAGCTGCTCCACGAGTTCTCCCTGATCCACGATGACATCGAGGACGGCGACCGCGAGCGGCGTGGCCGGCCTACATTGTGGGCCCTGTGGGGGCTTCCCCAGGCCATCAACGCGGGCGATGCCCTCTTCGCCCTGGCGTTCCTCGCCCTGAACGGCCTCCTCGAGCGGGGCGTGCCGCCCGCCCGGGCGGCCGAGACTCAACGCCGTTTTGCCCGCACGGTGATCCGCCTCTGTGAGGGCCAGCACCTGGACTTGGACTTCGAGCGCCGTGATGACATCGCTCCCGAGGACTACCTGCTCATGGTGGAGGGGAAGACGGCCGCCCTGATCGCCTTGGCCGCCGAGTTGGGCGGGCTCGTCGCCGGCGCGACGGCGGATCTGGTGGAGGCCCTGGCCCGCTTCGGGCGGGCTCTGGGACTCGCCTTCCAGATGCAGGATGACCTCCTGGGGCTGTGGGGCGACCCGGAGCGCACCGGAAAGCCGGCCGGCAACGACCTGCGGCGCCGAAAGAAGAGCTTGCCCGTGCTCTTGGCCCGCCGCATCTCGGACCAAGCGGCCGAGGCCCTCGACGCTCTCTTCAAGGCCGATCCCATTCCCGACGAGATGGTCACCCGCACCCTCCAGCTTATGGAGCGTGTCGGCGCCCGGCGGGAGGCCGAGGCCCGGGTGCGCGAGAGCTATCGGGCCGCCATGCAGGCCCTCGACGAGCTGGAGGCCGCGCTCCCCGCAGAGCGCATCGCCCCCCTGCGACATCTCACCGAAGAACTCATGGGACGGGAGTATTGAACCATGGCACTCTACCGCGTGGAGGAAGTGCTGAACTACGGCGGCTTCTTCGCCGGAGACACGGTCTCGTTGATCGCCGTCCCCTTCGGCCAGGATGGGCCCAAGCTGGACGCGGTGATTGACGAGCACGTCTTCGACAACCTGAAGGATCGGCACCGCGTCGTGGCCGGAATGGTGCTCGACCTGACCGTCGAGGCGGGCCAGAAGGTCACGGCGGCGCGCATCGTGGCGGCGCGAACGCGGGAGGAACTGCGCGCCGCCGTGAGCTGTGACACTCCACCCCACCAGGGCTACCGCATTTGCGCGTACCGGTGTCCCCGGTGTGATCTCTGGGTGCGGGGGGAGCCGGAGCGTGTCTCCGAGAGGACGTGCCGCTGCCGGGTGTGTGGGGAGACGTTCACCGCTTGAGCCGGCTCACAGGAACTCCACGAACACGCGGTTCGCCACCAGGTGGCTGCGGCGCGTCAGGCGCACGCGGTCGGGGAGGTGTTCCAGCCACCCGTCGGCTACGAGGCGGGCGATCACGCGGCCGAAGCGCGCCTCCAAACCAACGCCGTGGCGCCGCTCGAAGTCGGCAAAGGCCACGCCCTCACGCACGAGCCGCAGCCCGAGGATCATGTGCTCGCGCATGGCCAAGTCAGGGTCAATGGGGTCCAGGGTGCGAGGATCGAGGGCCGGCGCCGGCACATCGTCGGCGATCTCTCCCCGTTCCACAGCAGCTATGTAGTGTTCGGGCCGTTTCAGGTTGGCGTACCGCATAGAATTGACATAACTGTGAGCCCCGGCCCCAAGGCCGGCGTACTCCTGGTTGCGCCAGTAGAGCAAGTTGTGGCGTGATGCCAGGGAAGGGGTCAGGGCTTCCCCCTGGTGGCGGGCCCAATTGCTGATCTCGTAGTGGGCGTATCCGGCGGCCTCCAGCCGTTCCCGCGCCCACTCGTATTGGGCGGCGGCCGTCTCGTCGGCGGGCAGCTCGACATGGCCGCCGGTGACGTGGCGGTGGAGGGGCGTGCCCGGCTCCACCGTGAGGGCGTAGAGGGAGAGGTGCTCGGGGGCCAAGCGGAGCGCCTCGTCCAACGAGCGGCGCCACATCTCCTCGCTCTGGCCGGGCAATCCGTACATCAGGTCCAAGTTGATGTTGTCGAACCCGGCTGCGCGGGCCCACTCCACGGCCTCTTGGGCCCGGTGGGCCGTGTGGAGCCGCCCCAGAAAGCGCAGGAGGCCGTCGTCGAAGCTCTGCACGCCCAAGGAGAGGCGGTTGACCCCGGCGTGCCGCAGGGCGCGCAACAGTTCCCGGGTGGTGGACTCCGGGTTGGCCTCCAAGGTGATTTCCACGTCGGAGCTCAACGCGAAGGCGGCGGCGCAGGCGTCCAGGATGGCGGCCACGTGCGCGGGCTTCAGCAGGCTGGGGGTGCCCCCGCCGAAGAAGATAGTGTGGGCGGCCCGGTGGTCCAGCATCTCGCCCACGAGACGAATTTCGCGCACCAATGCCCGGACGTAGCGCTCCGTGAGGTGGTGCAGGTCGATGTACGTGTTGAAGTCACAGTAGATACACCGGGCCGAGCAGAAGGGAACGTGAAGGTAGAGGCCAAAGGAGGGCGGATCGCCAGCCTCGTGACGGCGGTGTGCGGGCGTGACCAGCAGAGCGCCAGCCCCCGCTGGCGCCCTGTGTGCTCCACCATGTTCGGGCACGCCACTTCTTGACAGGGGCATTGGTCATCGGTCTCATGTTTCCCGGCTGGCCGCACACCCCACAGGGCTCAAGAGGAGAAGTGGCCGGGGCCTACTCGTATTTGATGAGGGAGAAGACCGGGTATCCCGACAGCTTCTCCCGCCCTGACAGGAAGCAGAGCTCCACCACGAAGGCCAGCCCAACGACGTGACCTCCCACCGATTCCACCAGTTCGGCCGTGGCGCGGGCCGTGCCGCCAGTTGCCAGCAGATCGTCCACGATGAGCACGCGCTGCCCCTCCTGAATGGCATCCACGTGCATCTCCAGCGTGCTGGTGCCGTACTCCAGGGCGTACTCCTTGGTGACCGTCTGGGCCGGCAGCTTGCCGAACTTCCGCACCGGCACGAAGCTGGCGTTCAGCTTGTACGCCAGGGGAGCGCCGAAGATGAACCCCCGGGACTCGATAGCCACGACAACGTCCACGGCTTGGTCGGCGTACTCGGCCGCCATTCGGTCAACGACTTCGACGAAGGCATCCGCCTCTTTGAGCAGAGTGGTGATATCCTTGAAAATGATGCCCGGTATGGGAAAATCGGGAATGTCGCGGATAAGCTGTTTCAAGTGTTCCATTGAATTTTTCCCTCCAGCGGCTCGATCTGGTGCCGGCGTGCGCCGGTGGCCGGCGCCTACTTTACGGCAATTGCAGCCATTCGTCCAACGGCGTACCGTGCGCCAAAAGGGGCCACTCAATGCCGAGGAGCGTGGCCGCTGTGGCCGGAATGTCGAGCAGGGCGACTGCCGCCTCCTCCCCGCCCGGCACGATGCCCCGGCCCACGGCGAGGGCCCACCCGGCCATGTCGGGCACTTCGGGCGAGTAGCCGGACGCGCCGTAGCGCGAGGTGTGGCGGAAGACTTCTGTGCCCGGCCCCAGCACGAAGCGGTATCCGGGCTGAAGCTGCACGAAGAGCGCCTCGCGGGTACTCAGGGTCCACAGTGCCGATCGGGCCAGCTCCTCGTCGGAGATGAGCGTGGCCACCGGCCGTTGTCCGCTGGCCGGGTCCGTGAGGGCCGAGAACTTCTCCCTGAGCGTGGCCCGCAATTCGGCCGGCGCCTCGGTAGGCGAGGCCGGCCACAGCCAGGCGATGCTTCCCTCGACCACCACCCGCACAGGGGCTTGGGCCCAGAGGGGATCGCCCTCGGGGGAGAGGGGCATCAAGTCCCACTCGACGAGGAGGGCCAGCAGGTCGATGTCCGTGTGGACGGGCGTGAACCCGTAGGGAGAGACCACGAAGAGGGCAGTGCGGCTCAGGTCCAGAGTGCTGACCAGGGTGAACAGGCCATCGTCGGCCGCCGTGTAGGCCCGCCGGCGCACGTCCTCCAGGTCATTCTCCCGCTGGGGTTGCCACCCTGGCTGGGCCGGGTCCACGAGGAGTGTGGGCGGGGTGATCTGGGCCAGGATCGGCCATGACGTCATGAGGAGGTCGGGCGCGTAGGTGCGGGCGACGAGGGCCGAAGCCCCGGCCAGCCACGCTGTCTGCCGGGCGGCCATGCGCAGCAGGTCTTCCCCTTCGATCCAGCCCCGTGTGTAGGCTTGGGCGTCGGCGTCGGGGGGGAAGAAGCCCAGAGCGCCCCACAGGGCTTGTTCCAGCTCGGGCGGCCGCGCCCGGAAGCGGAGGGCTTCGCTCTGGAACATCGTCAGCTCGCGTCCGGCTAGCCCCTGGTATTTGAGATCGACGCCGGCGTCGGCGGCCACTTGGAGCGAAGCCCAGGGGCGCCGGGCGCTCAGCGTGGCGCTCTCCGGCCCTACGGCGCGGTCCGTGTCCAGGATGAAGGTGTCGTACTCGGTCAACCCGTCGTCCTGCGTGTCGAGGGCCAGCACCCAGATGGTGCCCACGTCCCGCTCGTTCAGCCGGAGGGGGATGCGGCCTTCCAGGGGTGGGCTGAAGGAGGCGGGGGCGTTGGCCCACGGGCTGGAAACTGGGGCCAGCGTCACAGTGTGTTGGGCGGCGTCGGCGAAGCGCCCCCGGCGCGCAACCCAGAATTGGGGCCACGGTGGGTCGATGGCGTGGGGCCAGTCGATGACGGCGGCGCGCAGGCCAGCCTCCGTGGCCCGCTGCCAGAGGGTTGGGCGGGCCAACACGCTCACGTCGAGGGCGTTGCTGAGGGCCCTGTGATCGGCCGGCAGAGCGCCTGTGGCCAGGCTGGCCAAGCTCGGGGAGGCCAAGGGCGGCTGGACGGGCACCACGGCCGCCGTGCGCCCTCGCCCGGCAAGGCGCTGGAGGGTGGGCACAGGGGTGGGCTGTTGGGCGAACAGGCTTTTCAGCGTGGCCGGCATCATGCCCGGAACGGCAACCACCACGACTCTCGGCGTGGTGGGGGCTGACATGATCACTTCGGGCCTGGGTGTGGGCAGGGGGGAGGGCGTCGGCGGTGGCGGCGGGACGGGGGCGGCTCTACACCCGGCCGCCAGGATCAGCAGAATGGCCGGCCACAGCCACACGGGTGACAACGTGTGTGCCCGTGTGGTCACGTGGCCTCCTCCAAGTGGTCTTGAACCAGGGCGATCACGTCGGCGTGGAGGGAGCCGTTGGTGGCCACGATGACCTCGTGCGCCGGCGTCCACGGCGTGCCGTCCCACGTGGTGACCGTGCCGCCGGCCTCCTGGACGAGGAGTGTGCCGGCGGCCGCGTCCCAGGGCGAGAGCCCCAGGTTCACATAGCCGTCCAGCCAGCCGGCGGCCACGTAGCTCAGGCCCAAGGCCGCGCTGCCGAAGCTGCGCGCCGTGTGGCCCGAGAGAACGAAGCGGGCGAAGAGGCGGGTGGCCAGGCGCCGGCGTTCCGGCGAGTGGGTCCAGTCCGTGGCCAGGATGGCGTGGGCTATGGTCTCTGTCCGTCGCACGCTGAGGCGGCGCCCGTCGAGCCAGGCTCCTCGGCCGGCCGCGGCCCAGAAGAGCCATCCCCGCACGACTTCGTAGACCACGCCCACCCAGGGGCGGTGCCGCCACCAGAGCCCCAGGCTCACGCTGAACGTGGGCAGCCCGTGGGCAAAGTTGCTGGTGCCGTCGAGTGGGTCCACGATCCACGTGGGCGTTTCGGGATCGGGAAGAGGGGGGTCGGCCTCCGCGCCCTCCTCGCTGATGACTGCGTGGCCGGGGAAGAGTTCCTCCAGGCGGGCGCGGATGAGCGTGTCCGCCGCCTCGTCGGCCGTGGTGACCAGCTCGCGGACGTCGGCCGGCTTGACGCGCACGTCCACGCCAGCGGCCCGGTGGTGGCGGATGAGGTCGCCGGCCTCGCGGGCAATGTCTCTCGCCGCCGTCAGGTAGAGGGACAAGGAGGCTGCCTTCATGGTGCTGTTCCCCCGCTCACCAGCTCGACTGCCTCTTGGGGCGTGATCTCCCGGTTGAGCAGTTTCACGGCCACCTCTTCCACGACCAGGCTGACCGCGGCCCACTCGGGCACAATGGGGCGCGCGTGGGCTGTGGAGAGCCAAGGGAGCAGAGCCTGTAGGGGGGCGGGCCAATCGGCAGACGTTCGCAGTTGGCGGGCTGCCCGCCTGCCGATGGGCAGGGCGTCAGTCGCCGTGGCGAAGAGCGCTTGGCTCTCGGGCGAGCCCAGATAGGCACGGATGAAGAGCCAGGAGGCCACCTGGCGGCCGGCGTCGTGAGTGGCGAGCATGACCAGGAGAGGGGAGGACGACAACATGACGGGCTTCTCGGACAGGGTCGGCAGGGGGGCCACAGCCCATGCCGCCGCAGCAGGTGCCAGGGCCGAAGTGAACTCGACGCCAAAGGCCACCTCGCCCTCCAGCGCGGCCTGGACAACCTCTGCGGGCGTGCTCTGCGGCACAATGGCGCCGTTGTCCGCCAGTGCGCGCAGCAAGGTGGCCGTCAGCAGGAGCCCTTCGTCCGCCTGGGGCGGGACCTCCTCCGCGCGCTGGTAGAGGCTTCCGAGGGCCCACGCGATGTTGAGGATGACCTCCGCCCGGGGTTGGAGGGCCAGGCAGGGCTTTTCCCTCTCCTTCTGAAAGGCGCGACAGGCGGCCTCGAACTCGTCCCACGTGCGGGGAGGCTCTTCGATGCCGGCCTGGCGGAGGGTGGCCGGGCTGTAGATGAGGGCCAGCACGTCAAGGCTCATGGGAACGGCCACGTATCCCCTGTGGTCAACAACGTCACCTGTGGGAAAGGCGGCCAAGTAAAGGTCGCTTTCCACATCTGACGTCAGGCGCCATTCTTCATCCTGAACCACGTTGGCCACGTCCTGGGCCACGGCCTGCATGGCCAGCAGCTCGGGCAGGGCTGCGTCTGGGACGATGAGCAAGTCGGGCAATTGGCCGGCTTGGATGGCGGCCGCGAGGTTGGCCTCCAAGTCGGACAGGGTGGCCACGGCCTCCACGGTGATGGTGATGCCCCACTCGTTGTCCCGGTTGAAGGTGTCCACGATCTCCTGGACGGCCAGTTCTGCCGGCCCTGAGAGGGTGTGCCAGAGGATGAGCTGTTGGCCGGCCGGTGTCACGAGCGTGGGCGTGGGGGCGGCTGGCGAGAGGACGGTCTGCGGCAGGGGCGTGGGTTCGGCCGGCAGGGGAAGGGCCCGCTCGCATCCCACAGCGCCGACGGCAAGGATCACGGTCAGAATGTAGAGGAAGAGCACAGGACGTCGTTTCTGCATCGTGCGCGTGCCTGGTGATCTGGAGTTCAACATGCCTCTCCTCCGGCGCTAGATGTCGCAGGCCGACGTGCCAAGAGACGGTACACCATGCGGAGCTCGTCGGCGCCCAACAGCCAGGCCGCGCCGGCGTAGAGCCCGGCGCCTAGGACGATGCCGGTCGCGCCCCGGGCCAGGGTGGGCCACCCGTGTAGAACGGCCACTTGGGAGGTGACCACGAGCACGCTGCCCATGAGGGCGGTGGCTCCGCCCAAGCGCAACAGGCTTCCGACCAGCTCGAACGTGATGAGAGGGCGCAGGCGACGGTGCAAGAGCCAGAGCAACACGACCATTTCCAAGGTCGTGGCCACGGTGTTGGCCAACGCGAGGGCACCGTGGGCGCCGCGGGCCATGTCGGACGGGCTGCCGAAGCGGGGCAGGAGCAGCAGGCTCAGGGCGATGTTGGCGGCCATGGCCCCGCTCCCGACAAGCACAGGGGTCAGGGTGTCGCGCAGGGCGTAGAAGGCGCGGGCCGTGATCTCGACTACGGCGTGCCCCACCAACCCCGGGGCGTAGAAGAGCAGGGCCCACGCCACGGCCTCGGTGCTGGAGGCGTCGAAGGCGCCCCGCTGGAAGAGCAGGGCCACAAGGGGTTCACGCAGCACGGCGAGCCCAACCGAGGCCGGCAGTGTGAGGAAGAGCACCGAGCGCAGGATGACCGTGAAGGTGCGGCGCATTGTGGCCAGCTCCAGCCGTGCCGCCTGTGCGGCGAAGGTGGGAAAGGCGGCCGTGGCCACGGCCAGGGCGAAAATCCCCTGCGGCAGGAGCATGATGCGCCAAGCGTAGTCCAAAGAAGGAAGCGCCCGTGGGTCCAAGAAGGAGGCCAGCACCGTGGTCACAATGAAGTTCACTTGGACGACGGCCAGGCCGGCCACTCGGGGCGCCATAAGGCGCACCACCTCGCGCACCCCGTCGGCCACATTGGGATCGCGGAGCCCCAACGAGAGGGAAAGATGGGGGCGCAGGCGCCACAGCTCGGGAAGTTGAACCCCCAAGTGGGCCATGGCCCCGGCCACGACGCCGGCGGCCAGCCCGTAGACGCCCCACTTGGGCGCCAATGCCAAAACGCCTACGATGATGCCCACGTTGTAGAAGGCCGGGGCCAAGGCCGGGAAGAGAAAACGGCGGTGGGCGTGCAGGACACCCATGACCAGGCCACTCAGGCTGAAGAGCAGGGTGGAGACCAACATGAGCCGCATCAGGCTGGCCGTCAACGCCTGGAGATGGGGCGGAAAGCCCGGCGCCAGCACACGCGCCACCAGCCAGGGTGCCAGAATGGCCGTTGCCGTGGCCAACAGGCCCACGATGAGAGCGAGCCACGTGGCCACCGCGCAGGTGAGCCGCCAGCCGCCCTCCACGTCGCCCCGGGCCTGGTATGTGGCGAAGGTGGGAATGAAGGCCGAGGCCAAGGCGCCCCCGGCCACGAGGACGAAGAGCAGGTCGGGAATACGAAAGGCGGCCACGTAAGCCGCCAGTTCGGGGGAGGTGGCGAAGTGGCGGGCGATCAGCACGTCCCGCAGGAGCCCCAGCAGCCGGCTGAAGAGGAACGCCCCCATGACCAGCAGAGCAGCTTTGGCCACTTGGGACGTGCCTGTGGCTTCGCCGACGCCGGCGTTCTCACGTTGTGTGCTCTGATCTTCCCCACTCACCAATGCTCCCCTCGCGCGGCCCACATCCGCCCTGCCTTCATGCCGGCACACGTTGCCACCGCACTACACGGAACCAAGCGCGGGGCGAGGGTGAACCGGCTCGCAGGGCGTGGGGCGCACGTCATTATAGGAAAAGCGCCGAAACGCGCAAAACATGTTCCTCGAAGCAGGATGCCCCCTCCGGCGGAACGGGCACACGGAAGATGATTTTGGCGTTCCCAAGGGCCTGTGGTACAATCCGACCCTGTGACGTGTGGAGCGCGCTGGAGTGCTTGGAAGCCGACACCTGCGTTCCCACAGGAGATGGGTTCGCAGCGGCGGGTGGATGTGATGAGGTGTGAACGTGGGCCAGCCGCCCTGTCTGTTGGAGTGGGGGATTCTCCCCATGTGGCCTGCGTGGGGTGACATGGGTCCATCGGGAGGCAAGGCGCTGGTGTGGACTGAACCTGCCCACACGGAGTGTGCTTCGACACAAAGGAATAGCCACCGATCGGGCGGTCTGAACCATCGTGAGGTCGGTGGTTTTTTGTTTGCCTGTCACCGGGCTGAGAACGTGGTAACTATGGGAGGAGAACGCGGACATGGAATGGGAACGGAAACCTAACCCGATTCTTGAAACGCTCACGGTACTCCTGGAAGACAGGACAACCAGCCTCATTCTCTCCTTCATCGTCATTCCAGCCCTCCTCTTGGCTGCCCTCTGGTTGCCCCCCATTTCCCTTGGCGACCGGGTGTTGGACAACGAGTTCGTGGCCATTCCCGAGACTGGCGGCTCGGTCAATGACCCGGACGGCACTCAGGTGGTCTTCTTGGCCGAGGGGCTGTCGAAGCCGGTCAAGGCCACAATGAGCAGCGTGCCCCGGCTGGAATTCTTGGCCGGCAACATCTCCGCGGAGCTGCGCTCGGCCGCGGCCGCGCTGCCGGCCCAGCTCGTCTTGAAGAGCCCTGTGTACCAGGTGCGCCTGAAGGGTGACGAGCCAACGGCCGTGGTGGTCAACATCCCCATTCCCAACGACGCAGAGCCCTACGTGCTGCTCGACGTGTACGAGTGGACCGGGGAACAATGGGTGTGGCTCCCCCACAAGCTCTACCCCGAGGACGAACAACTCGAAGTGCGCCTGAGTCGTCTGCCCCGCACGTTCGCGGTGGTCCAGGCCAAGCGAACGATGGCGTCGGTGGGAGCCGAGCTCCAGGAACAGGGCGACTTCTTGGCTCAGGCCGGGCCCACGCTCACTGAAGCCTCTCCCCGGCTCTACATGATGAACGAGGACGGCACGATCAGCCAGCTCGCGGCCGAGCCGGAGAGCTTGCGCGGGAGCGGTGCGGTGATCGTGCCGGTGATCCACAACCGGCAGGCCGACGGCGTCATCCGCAGTGACTGGACCGACAACCTGCTCATCCAGCCCGATGTCTGGCAGGGCCACGTGGACCAAATCGTGGCCCTGGTGAACGAGCGCGGATACGCCGGCATCGAGGTCGATTACCGGAACGTGGACCCGGCCCTCCGCGATGACTTCACCGCCTTCGTGCGCGCGTTAGCCGACCGCCTGCACGAGCAGGGCAAACTGCTCGTCGTGCGCGTGCCCACCCCCCGGCGCATCTCCGAGGACGAGTT
Organism: Ardenticatenaceae bacterium; assembly: GCA_026989095.1. Lineage (GTDB taxonomy): Bacteria > Chloroflexota > Anaerolineae > Ardenticatenales > Ardenticatenaceae > WFWG01. Next base: position 10,173 of record JALSKA010000074.1, on the reverse strand, counting down.
CGACAGCGGCGCGTATGATCTGGTGGCCATCGGCCAAGCCGCGGACCAAGTGCGCCTGATCGCGCCCGTGGAGCCCGACGCTTGGACGCCCGGCGGCGACGTGGATGCCCTGCTCACCTGGGCAACGGGCAAGGTCAACCGGTACAAGCTGGCCGTGGTGGTGCCGGCGGCCAGCTATGATGTGACCCAGGACAAAGAGCCTGTGCCCGTTCGCTACGAGGAGGCCGTCCGGGCGCTGGGCCAAGTGCGCTTGGCCGGCGTGGAGCGTGGCGTGGCCATGCCCGGTCAAGTCGTGCGGCTGGTGGCGAGCGCGATCCAAGGGAGCACCCTGGACCCGGCCACGCAGACGTATCGGTTCACCTCCACCTCACCCGACGGCCAGTGGCGCGTGCTCCTCTTGGCTAACGCCGCCAGCTTGGCCCGCAAGCTCGACGTGGTGGGGCGCTACGCCGTGGGGGGCGTCCTCGTGCCCGACGCCGAGTACGCCGATCCACGTGTGTGGGACGTGCTTGCCGAATACCGGCAGGGGAAAGGGTCGCTGCCCTTCGTGGAAAACCAGTTCGCCCTCGTTGTGCAGCTTCGCAACGAGCGGGGTGAGCAGGTGGCCGCCCAAGTCCAGCCCTTGGAGAAAGGAGAGGCCGTGGTGCGCGTGCCCGAGGAGCCGGGTGCCTACCAGATCGCTGCGGCCATCTCCGACGACGGCGGGACGACCACCTACGGCGACCCGGTGGAGCAGCGCATCATAGTGCCAACAGCCACGCCCGAGCCGACATCGACGCCCACGCCGACGCCATCCCCCACCCCTGTGCCCCCGACGCCCACGCCACGGCCTCGCGCAGGCGGCGGTGGCAATCAGGGTGGTGGAAACCAGGCCGGCACCAAGCCGCCCCCCTCTTCGCCCCCGCCTCCGCCCAGCACGGCACCCAGCGGGCCCATGGCCTACGGCATTCAGGCTCACCTGATCTACCAGGATAAAGCTCGCATCATGCGCATGATTCAGGGCTTGGGCTTCAACTGGGTGAAGCAGCAGATCGAGTGGAAAGTCTTCGAGCCCGCCCCCGGCCAGATCCAATGGGGCGAAATGGACTCGATTGTGGAAGTGGCCCGGGCCCACGGCATCAAGGTGCTCTTCTCCATCGTGAAGTCGCCCAAATGGGCCCGGCCGCCCGGCGCTGACTTGAGCGTGGAGGGGCCGCCCGCCGACCCACAGACCTACGCCAACTTCGTGCGGGCCGTGGCCGCGCGCTACTGCGGCAAGGGCGTGGACGCCATCGAGGTCTGGAACGAGCAGAACCTCCACTACGAGTGGGGCAACCAGCCCCTGAGCGCGGCCGACTACATGAACCTGCTCAAGCCGGCCTATCGGGCCATCAAGGAAGCCTGCCCCAGTATGATCGTCATCAGCGGGGCCCTCACTCCGGCCGGCAACGTCGGGAACCTGGCGCGTGATGACGTGGAGTATCTTCAGGAGATGTACAACTTCGGCCTGAAGCAGTACTCCGACGCCATCGGCGCCCATCCCAGCGGGTACAACTGCCCCGTGGACGCCGACTGGCGCACGGTCCAGGACCCGACGGCCAAGTTCCGCGGGCCCTTCGACAACCGCCACCGCTCCTGGTGTTTCCGGGGCACGATGGAGGGATACCGTAATGTCATGGTGGCCAACGGGGACGCCAACAAGAAGATCTGGGCCACCGAGTTCGGCTGGGCCGTCGGGCCGGCCGTCAACGCGGCGTATGGCTACGCCGACGACAACACCTACGAGGAGCAGGCCCGGTGGACGGTCCAAGCCTACCAAATGGCCCGCAACTGGGGATGGGTGGGCGGCATGTTCCTCTGGAACCTCAACTTCAAGATGGTGGCCCCCGGCTCCGAGCAGGCCCAGTGGGGCATCGTGGACGAGTTCGGGAACCCGTTGCCCACCTACTACGCCCTCGCCAACATGCCCAAACGGTAGCGCAATTGTGCAAGCTGAGGGCCCGGCGGCTTGTGGCTGCCGGGCCCGTTGTGTTGATTTCGCGTGACACGAGGTGAACACCCTATGTGGCACACACTCCGTATGGCCTTGCTGGTGAGCGTAGCCCTCGTGCTGGCGGCCTGCGGGCGTTCGGCGGCCCCGCCGCCCCCCACGACGCCAACCCTGAGCGAGGCGGTGGCGCGGGCGCTCAAGCCCACCTTCACGCCCGCTGGAGCCGAGGGCATGACGCCCGTGGGCGCCGCCGCCCAAGGCGAAAGCCCGGCTAACGACGAGCCCACGGAGACTGCCTCGCCGGAGCGACCTCCCACGTCCACGCCCTCCCCCGTGGCCACAGAGGAGGTGGTCGAACCTGTGGCGCCCACGGTGACGCCTGAGCCCCCGCCGGCCACGGGAGCGGTGAAGCGCTTCATGGCCTCGCCCGAGTATGGCATGCAGGCTTTTCTCTGGTGGCGGCCCGAAGTGGCCGACAGGGACTTGCAGCTCATAAAGGAAGCCGGATTTCAGTGGGTTAAACAGGACTTCGCCTGGCGCGAGATCGAGGGGGCGGCCAAGGGCGCCTTCGACTGGTCCCGTGCCGACACGGTGGTCCAGTTGGCCTACGACAAGTACGGCCTCAAGATCCTGGCCCGCGTGGACCGCCAGCCGGCGTGGGCCAACCCCAACTGTGTGGGCCCGGGCGAGATGGGCCCTCCCCTCAACTTCCAGGATTACGCCGATTTCCTGCGAGCCCTGGCGTCCCGCTACCGGGGCAAAATTGCGGCCTACGCCATCTGGAACGAGCCCAACTTGGCCCGTGAGTGGTGCAACCAGCCGCCCGACCCGGCCGAGTACGTGCAGCTCCTCAAGGTGGCCTACGGTGCGATCAAGTCGGCTGACCCCAACGCCATTGTGATCAGCGCCGGGCTGACGCCCACCGGTGGCCCCATGCCTGTGGCTATGAACGACGTGGAGTACCTTGACGGCATGTACCGCGCGATGGGCGGGAACAGCGAAGGGTACTTCGACGTGCTGGGCGCCCACGCGCCCGGCTACAAGGCCCCGCCGGAGGTGAGCCCGGACGAGGTGGAGGCCAACCCGGACCGCTACGGCCGGGGGCGCTGGTTCACCTTCCGCCGCGTGGAGGACCTGCGCGAGGTCATGGAGCGCTACGGCGACACGGGCCGCCAAGTGGCCATCCTGGAGATGGGGTGGACCACCGACCCGCGTCCCGACTCCCCCTACTACTGGCACGCCGTGACCGAGGAGCAACAGGCCGACTACTTGGTGCGCGCTTACCGGTTCGCCAAGCAGAATTGGAGCCCTTGGATCGGGCTCATGTCCCTGATTTACATTTGTAACCCGGACTGGACGGAGAACGACGAACAATACTACTGGTGCATCACCTACCCGGTCTACCCGAACACCGTTGTGCGTCCGGCGTATGAGGCCCTGAAGCAGATGGACAAGTGAGCGCGGGGCACTGGGGAGACCCTGAGGGCGTTGTGCCGGTCTGAGCCCCACGAGGACAAGGGGGTGGCCGTGGAGCTCGACTTGAACCTGTACCGGCGGGAAGTGGCCGTAACTGAAGGTGGGACGCCCGTCCGCCTGAGCGTGATCGACGTGGCCCCTCAAGCCATCCAGCGCACGCTCGTCTTCCTCCACGGCTTCGGCGGCCACGCCCTCCAGTGGGCGCCCCAGCTCCAAGCTTTGGCGGCCGAGAACCGGGTCATCGCCATCGACTTGCGGGGCCACGGCCTGAGCGACTGTCCGGGCGGCCCGTACGACTTGGACACCTTGGTGACCGATGTAGAGCGGGCGCTTCGCGCTTTGGAGGTGGGGCGCCCGTTCGTGCTCCTAGGCCACAGCTTCGGCGGGGCCCTGGCCGCGCTCTACGCCCACCGCCATCCCCAGGACGTGGAGCGGCTGGTCCTGGTGGCCACGGCCGCGCGCCTGCGGCTCCACCGGGGCCTGGAGTGGGTCTTCCGCCTGCCCGCCCCTTTCCTCGAGCGCGTCCGTGGGACACTCAAGCGCCACTTCTTCGCCCCCGCGCGGGTGCTCAAGTCCATGTACTTCGACGCCATGTGCCGGTGGGATGGCGATCAGGTGTTTCCCGCCCTGAGCCAGCCCACCTTGGTGATTCAGGGGCACAGGGACATCGTGTTTCCCAAGGGAGACTACCGGCGAGTGGCCCGCCTGCTGCCCCAGGCCGAGGAGGTGATTGTGCCGGTCTCGGCCCACTTGGTCCAGCTCGAGCGAGCCGAGGCCGTTACCCGGGCCATTCGCCGCTTCCTGACGCCGATGCCCCTCAGTTGGCGCGACGCCACGGCACACACAGCCCCCCTGACGGCAGAGCGCCCCTGGGTGCGCTTCTACGACCCGGGCGTGCCGGCCACAGTCGTGGTGCCCGACCAGCCCCTGCACCGCTTCCTGGACAGCGCCGTGCGCCGCTTCGCCCGTCGCCCGGCCCTGCGCTTCGAGGGCAAAACCATCTCCTACGCGAGCTTCGAGGAGCGCGCCAACCGGTGCGCCAACGCGCTCTTGGGCTTGGGAGTACAACGCGGTGACCGTGTGGCCCTCCTGCTGCCCAACGTGCCCCAGTTCGCCGTCGCCTGCTTCGGGGCGTGGCGTGCGGGGGCCGTCATCGTGCCCCTGGACCCGCGCCTTCCCGACGGGGAGATCCGCCGTCTCCTGGAGGCATCGGGTGCTCGGGTGCTCGTGGCCCTCGACGAGCACGCCGAGCGGGCGGCGGACCTGTGGTCCCTGCGGCGCACGGGAGAACGGGTGCTGGTGCTCACGGGCCGCGGCGACGAGGTGGGGCGCCCAGGGTGGCGCGGCCGCCGCGTGCCGGACGATGCCACGAGCGTGCTCCGGTGGCCTGAGTGGCTGGCAGCGGCCGGGTACGCGCGCCCGCGGCTGCGCGTGAATCCCGATGATCTGGCGGCCATCCTCCCCACCGGGGGGACCACGGCCCCTTCGCGGGCCGTCATGCTCACCCACCGCAATCTCGTGGCCAACACCGTGCAGACGCGCCACTGGTTCGCCAACGCCCGCGAGGGGCACGAAGTCGTCCTCGCCGCCCTCCCCCTAAGCCACGCCTACGGCCTCATGACCTGCCTCACCGTGCCCGTGGCCCTGGCGGCCTCCGTGGTCTTGCTCACCGCCTTCGACCCCGAACAGGTGGCCCGCACGATCCAGCATGAGCGCCCGAGCCTCTTCCCCGGGGTGCCGGCCATGTACGTGGCCCTCAACGCCCTGCCCGACGTCCGCCGCTACGGGTTCGACTCCATTACGGCCTGCTTGAGCGGCTCCACCGGGCTCCCCCTGGAGGTGCAAGAGGCGTTCGAGAAGCTCACCAGGGGGCGGCTGGTGGAGGGGTACGGCCTGACCGAGGCGTCGCCCATCACTCACGCCAACCCCCTCTTCGGCACCCGCAAGGTGGGCACCATCGGCGTGCCGTTGCCCAACACGGACGCCCGCATCGTCCACTTGGACGACCCCGACCGGGTTCTGGGCCCCGGGGAGATCGGCGAGCTCCAGGTGAGGGGGCCTCAGGTCATGCGGGGGTACTGGCAGGACGAGCGGGCGACTGCCGCTGCCCTGCGCCCTGACGGGTGGCTGCGCACCGGAGACTTGGCCCGCGTGGACGCCGACGGCTTCTTCCAAGTGGTCGAGCGCCGTGCCGACGCCGTGCGCGGCCCCGACGGCTCCCTGCTGCTGCCCCGGGATGTCGAGGAAGTCCTCTACGAGCACCCCGCCGTGCGCGAGGCTGCGGCGGTCATCATCCGCCGGGGGGAAGAGGTGACCGTGAGGGCGGCCGTTGTGCCGGCGGAGCCGGGCCACCCGCCTGACCCCGAGGCGCTGCGCGAGTGGCTGGCCCGCCGTCTGCCGCCCCACCTGGTGCCCGCGGAGATCGCCCTTCGCGAGGCCCTGCCCCGCACGCTGGTGGGCAAGGTGGTGCGGCGGGCGCTCTTCCCGTGAGCGGCGCTTGCGCCGGCCGTGGAAAGCAGTATACAATTGGGGTGTGGGGTGACCGCCCAAGGTGAACTGGAAAAGGAGTCCTGTCGTGAGCGCTGTCAACACCGTGGTGAACGTTTCCCCGGACGTGATCGCCCTGAACCGGCTGGCCTTTGGCCCGCGCCCCGGCGACTTGGAGACCTTTCGGAGCTTGGGCGCCTCTCCCGAGGAGCAACTGGCCGCCTACTTGGAAGCCCAACTGGCTCCGGAGACCATTGACGATGCCGCCTGTGAGGCCCGGCTGGCCGCGCAACAGTTCCGCACGCTGGGGAAGTCGCTGGAGACCCTGTGGCAAGACCACTTTGTGAACGGCAACTCACCCCCGTCTGACTTCACCGGTTCGCCCTGGGAGTGGCGCACCCTGCCCGTCCGTGAGACCGAGGCCGCCACGTTCATTCGCGCAATTTACAGTGAGCGCCAGTTGTTCGAGGTGATGGTCGAATTCTGGCACCACCACTTCAGCGTCTACGCGTGGGACTATTGGATTGGACCTGTTTTCGTCCACTACGACCGGGATGTCATTCGCGCCCACGCCCTGGGCAACTTCCGCGAACTCCTGGAAGCCGTGGCCCGCAGCCCGGCCATGCTCTTCTACCTGGACAACGCCACCAGCTCCCGGGCCGGCCCCAACGAGAACTACGCCCGGGAGCTCTTCGAGCTCCACACCATGGGCGCTGAAAACTACTTGGGCGTCCGCCGGCAGGATACGGTGCCCGGCTACCCCGACGCCCCCGTGGGATACGTGGACGACGACGTGTACGAGACGACCCGCTGCTTCACCGGCTGGCGGGTGGCCGACGGCCGGTGGGGGGCGCCGAATACCGGGCTGTTCTACTACGACGACGACTGGCACGACCGCTTCCAGAAGCGGGTGCTGGGGCGCTACATCCCCCCGGACCGTGGCATCGAGGATGGCATCGAGGTGCTCGACGCCCTGGCCTCACATCCCGGCACCGGGCGGCACATTGCCCGCAAGCTCTGCCGGCGCCTGGTAAGCGACACGCCGCCGGAGAGCCTGGTCCAGAGGGCGGCCGATGTCTTCACGGCCAACTGGCAGGCGCCCGATCAGATCAAACAGGTGCTCCGCACCATTGTGCTCTCCGACGAATTCCGCACCACGTGGGGGGCGAAAGTGAAGCGCCCCTTCGAGCTGACCGTGAGCGCCCTGCGGGCATTGCAGGCTGATGTCGTCCCCACCTCCTCCTTTCTCTGGTGGTATGGCCAGATGGGCCAACCCCTCTTCGCCTGGCGGGCGCCCAACGGCTACCCCGACGTGGCCCCGCCGTGGACCGGTTCGGTCTCCCTGCTCAGCCGGTGGCGCTTTCTCAACCGCCTCTTCGTGGGGCTGGACGGGGTCCAGATAGATGTGCTGGGCCAGACGCCGGCCGAGCTCCAGACCCCGGACGAGCTGGTGGACTTCTGGGCCCGCCGCGTGTTGGGGCGCGCCCCCGATGACGCCACGCGCCGCGAGGTGGTGGACTTCCTGGCCCAAGGGCGCAACCCCGATTTGCCCCTTCCTGACGAGGAGCGCACAGGGCGCCTGCCCTACATGGTCGCCCTGCTGTTGATGAGTCCCGATTTCCAGTGGCGTTGAGAGCGAGGAGGAGCCGCGATGCCCGACCTGACCCGCCGCCAGTTTCTCGTTGGCTGTTCGGCCGCCATTGCCGCCATGGCCGGCGCGCGGTTTGGCACATTGGCGTGGGCCAACCCGGAGTCGGACACCACGTCTGAGGTTCTGGTGATCGTCTTTCTCCGGGGCGGCTGTGATGGGCTCAACATTGTGCCGCCCGTGGCCGGGGAGGACCGCCAGTATTATGAAACAAAGCGCCCCTCGCTCCAGGTGCCGGCCTCGGGCAGCGGGGCGGCTCTTCCCCTCGACGGCCGGTTCGGCTTCCACCCGGCTTGTGCCCCCCTCCACGACCTCTATCAGGACGGCAAGCTGGCCCTGGTGCTTGCCGTGGGGCTCACGGTGGACACGCGCAGCCACTTCGACGCCATGGACTACATCGAGCTGGGCACGCCGGGCCGCAAGGACACGGGCACGGGCTGGCTCACCCGCTACTTGGCCTCGTCGCCGCACATTTCGTCCGCCCTGCTCCTGCCGGCCGTTGCCGCCGGCACACTGCGCCCCACGGCCCTGCTCGGCGCCGACCAGGCCGTGGCCCTCAACGACTTGGACACGCTCTCCTTCTACGGCCACTGGCGCTATCGCGATGCCCAGCGCTTGGCCCTGCGCCACATGTACGAGAGCGCCACTTCGTGGCTCCACAGCGCCGGCGTCCAGACGCTGGACTTGGTGGACATCGTCGAGGCCCGCAGGCCCCCATCGTACACGCCGGCCAACGGCGCCGTCTACCCGGACACGAGCTTTGGCAACAAGCTCAAGGTCCTCGCCCAGCTCATCAAGATGGACGTGGGGCTCCACGTGGCCACGATCGACCTGGGAGGATGGGATACCCACGCCTACCAGGGCGACGGCAGCGGCGGGTACTTCGCCTCCCTGTTGGACGAGCTCGCCAGGGGCCTGGTGGCCTTCTACACCGACCTTGACGTGGGCTACACCGACCGGCTGACCGTGGTGGTGCTCAGCGAGTTCGGGCGCCGGCTGCGCGAGAACGCCAACGCCGGCACCGACCACGGCCACGGCAACGTGATGATGGTGCTGGGCAACCGGGTGAACGGCGGAATCCACGGCCGGTGGCCCGGTCTCCACGAGGACCAACTCTACGACCGGGCCGACTTGGCCGTCACCACCGACTACCGGCGGGTGTTGAGTGAGATCGCCATCCGCCGGCTCCAGAACCCCAACTTGGGCGCCATCTTCCCGGGGTACACGGGATACGAGCCCTTGGGCGTCGTCCAGGGGGACGATCTGCCCCCTCAGTACGGAACCCCGGAGCGCCGAGTCTTCTTGCCGATGGTCGTCCGCTAAGACACAAAGGAGTGTCTGCCATGATGCGCCAGTTCTTCCTGACCCTCTCCCAGAGCCGCCCCGTGGAGACCACCGTCTCCCGCGTGGGGCCGGTGCGCCGCATGACCCGCCGCTTCGTGGCCGGGGAGAGCCGCGCCGAGGCCCTACACGTGGTGCGGGCCCTCAACGCCGACGGGCTGGCCGTGGCCCTCGACTACTTGGGGGAGAGCGTTGCCGACCCGGACGAGGCACGCGCCCACGCCGACGAGTACGTGGCCCTGTTGGAGGCCATCCGCGCCGGCGGGCTCAACAGCGACGTGTCCCTCAAGCTGACGGGCATGGGGCTAGACGTGGACGAGGAGCTGTGTTACCACCACGTGCGCCGTGTTGTCGAGCTGGCAGACCGCTGCGAGAACGTCGTCGAAATCGACATGGAGTCCAGCGCCTACGTGGAGGCCACCCTGCGCATCTACAAGCGCCTCCTCCAGGAGGGGTTTCGCAATGTGCTGGTGGCCATCCAAGCCTACCTCTACCGCAGCGAGCAGGACGTGCGCGAGCTCATCGCCTTGGGAGGGCGGGTCCGGCTGGTCAAAGGGGCTTACGCCGAGCCGCCCGACGTGGCCTTCCCCCACAAGCGGGACGTGGACGCCAACTTCGTGCGCCTCATGCGCCTCATGCTGAGCCCCGAGGCGCGCGCACAGGGGTTCTTCGCCGCCATCGCCACCCACGACGAAGCCATGATCCGCGCCACCGTCGAATACGTCCGCGAACAGCGCATCTCCCCGGAGGAATTCGAGTTCCAGATGATCTACGGCATCCGCCGTCGGCGCCAACGTGAGCTGGCCGCCGACGGCTACGCCGTGCGGGTCTACGTGCCCTACGGCACCCACTGGTATCCCTACTTCATGCGCCGCCTGGCCGAACGGCCGGCCAACCTCCTCTTCCTCCTCCGACACGTGATCGAGCTGCCCGGGAGAAAGAGCGCATGAGCCGTTCGTCCGGCCGTGGTGACCTCCCGACGTGAGGGAGAGCCCCCTCTCCCTCACCCCTCATCGTCTGTCGCCTTCGGACCTTTGACACGATGTGCGCCTTCCGGTACAATCCAAAACATACGACCACATCGGCCGGTCAACGAGGGCACATGTAGGGTGAAAAACGATGAGTCTACCCAAGTCCAGCCATGACATCCGTCGGACGTTCCTGGAGTACTTCGCGCAGTTGGGCCACGAGATTGTGCCCAGCTCCTCGCTCGTACCTGCCGGTGACCCCACGTTGCTCTTCACGAACGCCG
>JALSKA010000073.1 GCA_026989095.1 Ardenticatenaceae bacterium | reverse complement strand
CGTCCTCCGGCCCGACCACCCCCCGCTCCTCGGAGACCATGAGGAAGAGCAGGCGGTAGATCAGGTGGAGCAACTGGCGGTAGTAAGCGGTGGCGGAGAGGCGGCCTTCGCGGACCTTCTGGCGCAGAGCCTGGCTGGCGGGGTGGCGGAGGAAGCCGGTGCCGAAGATCCGGAGCGCCTCCTCGACGCCGTCGCGCAGGCGGTCGCGCACCCGGCCGCCCTGTTCCAGGGCCTGCTGGTAGTATTGCTCCAGCCAGCATTCGGGCGCGTCCTCGACGCTGCGGGGCAGGCGGGTGCGGTGGACTAGACGGTAAAAGAGGGCGAAGTCGGCGAAGCGCTCGCCCTCCATAATCTGCTGCAGGTCGAACTCCACGTAGGCGGGGCGGGTCATGAGGGCGTTGTCGCGCAGCAGACGCAGGCGGTAGCCGTTGGTGACAATGCCCCACAGGTGCTCCGTGCGGTTGAGGTACTCCTGCATCAGGCTGTGGGGGCTGAGGCGCGGGCGGCCGGTAGGCGCGCGGCGGTCCAGATCCGTGCGGCAGCCTTCAATGTGGATGGGGAGGGCGTCCTCGTCCGGGCCGTCGCGGTGGGAGATGGCGAAGGTGCTGCCGTCCACCTGGGCGGCGCGGGGCTGGTAGGTGAGTGATTCGTAACCCAGGGAACTCAACAGGGGAATAATCCACTGTTCGCGGGTGACAGTGGTGGCGGGGTCGTCCGCGGGCAGGCGTTGGAGGCGATGCTGAAAGGCTTCCCAATGAGCACGTGCGTGTCCCCAGGCGTCGGCAATCTTTTCAGAAAGCCGAGTTCCCCGAGGAAACTCGAAATCACCCGGTGCCTGACCGGGAAGAGCCCCCTCAGCTATACTCTCAAGCAAATCAGGAGGAAGAAGCCCTCCTTCAACACGGATTACCATGTGAGTATGCACGTTTGCCCTCTATGTACCCCTCTATATGCATTTCAGAGTTAACAACTCGACCAACACACTGCCTTTTCACGGATTCCTATTAAACATGAACGTCCTGAGGTTCCCTCTGATTCCAACAGCTCGCCCAATATGATAATGAGGCTCATCCATGCCGACAAGCTTGCCATCTCCTCTCCCTGACACCCTGTTGGATTCAAGCTCACCTTGGAAGCCGGTGGCCAACAGAGGCCACCAAATCCTCATCACTTCCTTTGAACATGGCACTTGACAAGGGGGCGCATCGTTCCTATAATCAGGTTAGCATTTTCTGACCCTTCACGATACTGCTCGCAGGTGTTTCCCCACCAGTGTCCTGGGCTTGGGCAAGTCCCTCTCAAGAGCCGTCCGACGCACCCAGACACCGGAGTGCCGTTCTCTCGGTGTACGTTCAACTCGAAATAGAGCAAAGGGGGCACTTTCCCGAACACAGTGGATGAGGACGGGTTGTCTTCCCTGCACGCGGGTGCTTTTGCCGGCGAGTTCATCTCCTTGCTCAAATGTGTGAGTCGAGGCCGGCCTGCTCCTCGCCTGTGATGCCCCGGCCGGGGAGAGGGCCTGTGACCACGCTCGAGAACCAACCCACGGACGTGTCGCTCGGGGATCGCCCGCCTTCTTGGTCGTGCGGCTAAGGGGAGTTCCCCAGTGGGTTGCCGAGTGTTCCCGTGGTAAGACCATCCGGTGAGGTCCTATCCGCAGGGCAAGGACCACGCAGGGCAGGATGCCTCCCACCGTTCGGGCCCGGCATCGCGGCGCTCATGTCAGAGTGCCCGTGGTGCCCATGGGCCTATCCCAAAAACCGCAAATGAGGAGTGAGAGAAGAGAATCATGGACCTGCTGGAAATTGACATTGCCCAACTCGAACAGATGACCCTCAGCGAGCTGCGCAGCCTGGCCAAGCAGATGGACATCAGCGGGTACAGCCGCCTGAAGAAGACGGACTTAATCTTCAGGCTCCTCCAAGCCAAGGCGGAACAGCAGGGCTACATCTTCGGCGGGGGCATTCTCGACATCGTCCAGGAGGGCATCGGGTTCTTGCGCACCGAAAACCTGCTGCCCAGCCCGGACGACATCTACGTCTCCCAGAGCCAGATCAGGCGCTTCGGGCTGCGCACGGGCGACATGGTCATCGGCCAGGTGCGCCCCCCGAAGGAGACGGAGAAATACTACGGGCTCCTGCGCGTGGAGGCCGTCAACGGGCTCGATCCCGAGTCGGCCCGCCACCGGCCCGACTTCGATTCCCTCACGCCCATCTTCCCCAACGAGCAGATCAAGCTGGAGACCAAACCGGAAATCGTCTCCACCCGGCTCCTCGACCTGATCGCGCCCATCGGGCGGGGCCAACGCGGCCTCATCGTCTCGCCCCCCAAGGCCGGCAAGACCACCCTGCTCAAGGACATCGCCAACGGCATGACGGCCAACTACCCGGACCTGCACATGATGGTGGTGCTCATCGGCGAGCGCCCCGAAGAAGTGACCGACATGGACCGCTCGGTCGAGGCCGAAGTGTACGCCAGCACCTTCGACGACCCAGTGCAGGACCACGTGCGTGTGGCCGAAATGGCCCTCGCCCGGGCCAAGCGCCTGGTGGAGTCGAAGCGCGACGTGGTCATCCTGCTCGACTCCATCACCCGCCTCACGCGGGCCTACAACTTGACGGTACCCCCCAGCGGCCGTACTCTCTCGGGCGGCATTGATCCCGCTGCCCTCTACCCCCCCAAGCGCTTCTTCGGCGCCGCGCGCAACATCGAGGAAGGGGGCAGCCTGACTATCATCGCCACTGCCCTGGTGGACACGGGCAGCCGCATGGACGACGTCATCTACGAGGAGTTCAAGGGGACCGGCAACATGGAAATCCACCTCAACCGCCGGCTGGCCGAGCGGCGCATCTTCCCGGCCATCGACGTGGAGCGATCCGGCACTCGGCGCGAGGAGCTGTTGCTTCCGCCCGACGTGCTCCAGAAAGTCTGGACCATCCGCCGCATGATCAGCGCCATCGGCAGCGTGGAGGGCGTCGAGGCCCTCATCGAGCGGATGCGCAAGACCAAGAACAACAAGGAGTTTTTGGCCACCCTCCACATGGCCGACATCTGAACGTCCGTCTCGCCCCGACACGCCCGGCAGGACGGGAACGGCAATCCCGTCCTGCTTTTGTTATGTCACATAGCTGCCCGGGCGACTTCAAGGCTCCGGCAGCACGATCACATCGCCCTCGTCCACCCCGTCCAAGATGGCCACGTTCACCCCGTCGTCGCCTCCAACCACCACGGGCACCTCTTCCTCGACTTGGCCCCGCCGGCGCACGACGAAGGCTTCCGGGCCGGCGTAGCGCACGGCCCGGAGGGGCACGATCAACACGCCGGAGAGACGTTGGGCCTCGACGGTCACGGTGGCGTTCATGCCGGGGCGCACGGGGAGATCATTCTCCTCCAGAATGACAGTCACGGGGAAGGTGGTGCTGCCCCGTTGGGCCAAGGCCGTGTAGGCGATGTGCTCCACGGTGCCGCTCACGGGGCGAGTGGGAAAGGCGTCGAAGCGCACAGTGACCGGCTGGCCGACGCGCAAGCGGGGAATGTCGATCTCGTCCACCTCGGCGACGACGCGCAAGGAGGTGGGATCAGCCAAGGTGACGACGGGTTGGTTGGGGCCCACGCGCTCGCCTTGGGCCACGTGGACGCGCGCGATCACGCCGGCAAAGGGGGCGCGGAGTGTAGCGTTCTCCAGGGCGCGCCGGGCCCGCTCGACGCGCAGGTCGGCCAGCTCGAGCTCGGCTTCCAGGAGGGCGCGCTCTTCGGGCGATGCCCCCTCCACAGCCCGCCGCAAGGCCGCCCGGGCGGCCGCCAGCTCGGCGCGGGCGGCTTCCAGCCGGAGAGCTTCGTCGCTGATTTCCGCGTCGGGCCGGTCGCGAACCTCGTCGTACTGAGCGGCTGCGGCCTCGAAGGCGAGCAGGGCCTGTTGCACTCTGGCCTGAGCGACCTCCACCTCGGCAGGCGGGGCGCCGGCCACGGCCTTGTCCAGCCGTGCTTGGGCCCGTTGACGGTTGAGCTCCGCTTCCCGCAGGCGTGTTTCCAGCTCGTCCGTCTCCAGTGTGGCCACCGGGGTCCCGGCCTCCACCGAGTCGCCCTCAGCCACGGGG
>JALSKA010000072.1 GCA_026989095.1 Ardenticatenaceae bacterium | reverse complement strand
TCCGGCGTGTCGGTGGGCACTGGCGTGGGCGATGCCTCGGGCGTGGCCGTGGGCACGGGCGTGGCCGTGGCCTCTGGGGTGGGCGTGAAGGTGGGCTTGGGTGTCTTCGTTGGCGTGGGCGTGTACTGGGGCGCTTGGGCAACCCCGCCGGTGACGCCACATCCGACGACCACGAGGACCAGCATCAGGGCCAATGCTGACAGGCTCAGCGCCTCTCGTCTTGACATTGCGTTCTTCCCTCCTTCGCCTCGTCTGGAAGCGTCATGGGAGTGGACACACCAAGTCCAGGGTCAGCCGTGGACGGAACGACCAAAAGAGTGCCATTAACACAAACGAACCGCTGCGCGTGTACACAGCGGTATCGAGAGGCGGAACCCTGATCTGGTGTGCAATTGAACGTAGTATATCACAGGTGGAAGGGAAGGCAAGTTCCCCGGCCGAACTGAAGAGTAGCGCGGGGGATCAGCTATCAGCCGATGGCTTCGCCGCGCACCAGGCGCAGGAGAGGCGGCAAGAGCCGGCCGTTGGTGGCGATGCCCTCACGGGCGGTGATGGTCGGCCGCCCCTCCCAGTCGGTGAACGTCCCGCCGGCCTCTTCCACCACCACTTGGACAGCCGCCGCGTCCCACACTTCCATGATCGGGTCCACCATAATGTCGGCGCGGCCGGTGGCCACCAGCGCGTACCCGAAGGCATCCCCCCACGTGCGCTGAAAGTCCGTGGCCTCCACCAGCCGTTGCCACGCTTTGGCCTTGCCGTGGCGGGCAAACCGGTTGAGGTTGGAGGTCATCAGCCGTGCCCGGCCAAGCTCCGCCGTCTCGGAGACGCGCGCGCGCCGGCCGTTCCAGAAGCACCCACGCCCACGTGCGGCGTAAACCAGGTCGTTGAGGGCCGGGAAGAAGAGCACGCCCACCACCGGCTCGCCCTGCCGGAGCAGGGCCAGCAGGGTGCCGAAGAGGGGCACGCCCGTGATGAAGGATTTGGTCCCGTCAATGGGGTCCACCACCCAGACGTACTCGGCCTCGGCCCGCTCGCGGCCGAACTCCTCGCCGATGAGGCCGTGTTCGGGCCAGTAGCGGGCCACGAGCTCGCGAACGGCGCGCTCGGCCTGGCGGTCCGCTTCGGTGACCGGGCTGGCGTCGGCCTTGAGCTCAACGTTCAGGCGGGTTTGGAAGTAGCCCAGCGTGATGCGCCCGGCTTCCCAGGCGGCTTCCAGGGCAAACTCCAACAGGGTGTCGAGTTGATCGCGCATCATGTGGCTCCTCGATTGTCTCGCCCAACGGATCGCTGTGGGGAGTATACCACCACCCGGCTCCCTGACAAGGGCGGGGCTTTGGAAGAAGCCGTCGGGTTTTCCCGGCACTTGCTTGGTGCTACAATAGCCGGCACCCTGTGAAAGCCGTGAGGGTGGGTGGAAAGGAGGTCTCCCGTGTGGAGGCGGAGCAACGTAGGAGTCGGCATGCTGTTCACCCTGTGGCTTCTTGTGGGATGTGCCCTGGCTGAGCCGGTGCCCCCGGTGGCCGAGGCCGGCGACGAGATCACGGTGGTGCCCGGCGAGCCGGTGTTGCTGGACGCTTCCGGCTCCTTCGATCCCGACGGCGGCCGACTGGTTCGCTTCACGTGGACCATTGTGGGCACGCCGGCGGGCAGGGAAGGGCGCTTGGGCGACGTGGTGGCCGACGGCGAGGAGCCGGTGGTGGCCTTGGCGCCCTTCGGCCCCAATGACGTGGGCAGGTGGGAGTTGGAACTGGAGGTGACCGACGAGACGGGCCTGCGGGCGACGGACACTATCTTCGTGGAGGTGCTCCCGTGAGGCTCGACGAACACATACCGGGTGTGAACAATGGAAGCTGAGACAACAGGAGTGCGCGTGTCGGCGCCCACACGGTGGGCGTTGTTCTTGGTGGCCCTGGTGCTCCTTTCCCTGGTGGCCGGGCTGAGCTTGGTGAGCCGCGTGGGCCGGTTGAGCCGGGAAGTGCGGGGGGAACTCACCCCTCTGGCCCAACAAATGGTCCGCGGCGCCCAAAGTGGAGACGTGGCGGCGCTGGCGGCCCTCCTCGATCCCCAGGCAGACCCCACGTGGCGCGAGGTTTTCCTGAGCCGGCCGCAGACGTTTGTGCCCCCTCTGAGCGGCCCCGTGGACGTGCGCCAGGTGCGCTCGGTGGAGGGGTCGGACATCGTGCAGGCCACGGCCGTGGGCATGTTCGACGTGGATGGCGTGGCAGTGCCGGCCCACGTGTTCCTCTACGCGCGGCCCGTGGGGGCGTCGTGGAAGCTCACCTTCCCGCCCCTTGAGGAGCACTTCGGCATTCCCCTGGCCCACGAGTTGGAGCGCGTCACTTTGGTCGTGTACAGCAAGGAGAACCGCGCCGTCACGCCCGCGCTGGCCGACGTGCCCCTCCTCGTGGCCGAGCTGGAAACCCTCACCGCACGGCCGTGGCCGCCCGTCCGCGTGACCGTGGACGTGTTGGGGCCGCCCGAAGGGTGGAGGGCATCGGCCTCAGAGGAGGGCGTGGACGTGCGCGTCATCTCCTCGTCCGTCGGGTGGTGGGCGGTGGAGCCCAGCGTGGACCTGCGCGCGCGGGTGGCGTGGGGCATGCTCCAGGCCATGCCGGCGACGTCACCCCGGCGCCGGGCCATGGCCCACGCCGTGGCGCGCTTCTGGGCCGGCGACATCGACGGGCTGCACCCCGACTTCGACGTGCCCTTGGTGCGTGCGGCCCGCCCCCTGGTGCGCGAGGGCCGTTGGCCCTCGCTTGAGGAGGCGTTCGTCGGCACGTTGGCCGACTACACCGCCGACGAGCAACTGGCCATCTGGAGCACGGCCACGCTCTGGCTGTTGGCCAACGGCGTCCCCATCGCCGACGTGGCCGCGCTGGCCGACGTGACGGACACGGCGGCGTTTCGGGAGCTGGCAGCCAAGTGGTTCGACCGCCCCTTGGACGAGGTGGAGGCCCAATGGCAGGCCGACGTGGGCGTGAGGTACCGGTGACGGTTTACCGCCGCACCTTCTGGAAGACCAGCGTCGTGGAGCCCACTTGGATGAGGTCTCCGTCTTCAAGGGAGGCCACGGCCTTGATGGGCCGGCCGTTGAGGAGCGTGCCGTTACGGGAGTAGTCGATGATGGCAAATTCGGCCGCGCCGCTCGGGTCGGGCCTGTGAGTGATCTGGGCGTGAAAGCGGGAGACGCCCTCCTCGTCCAGCCTGATGTCGGCGTCGTCCGCGCGGCCAATGGTCAGCGTGCTGTGGCGGCGGATCAAGAATGTCTCTCCCTGGTGCAGGCCTCGCGTGGCCCGGAGCACGGCGACGGGGGCCGAGCGCCGGCCCTCTCTTGGCCGAGGTTGTCCTCTGGAGCGGCGCAGCAAGTTTGCCACCACTTGTGGGGCGGTGGCCTGCACGCTTCTGAGCAGGCGCTGGGCGTCGGTGGTGTCCCAGGTGGCCGGCTTTCTGTCGGCCTCCTGGCGCAGTTGCCACGTGACCAACGAGCCGGCGATGAAGCCGATGAGCGCTCCGAGTATGAGCCATCCGATTTCGGGCGGAATCATCGTGTTTCTGGCTCCCCGTCATCACGGCAGCACTCGGCTGCCCGGCACCTCTCAGGCCGGGACCAGCTCCAAGTGGGCCTCGGCGGCCTGGTCGATGGCCTGCCGGCTCCAGAGGAGCGGGTGGTAGCGTCCCGCCAGCCAGTCGCGGAGCCCGTCGTCGAAGTGTACGCTGCCCGGAACACCGCACTGGCCGCCGGGGAGACTGGAGCGACATCGGTCCCAGTCGCTCAGGTCGGCCAGGAAGCGCCAGGCCGGCCCGATCACCACGCCCTCGTGATTGTCGGGCACGATGTCGCGGAAGCAGGCCGAGATGGTGAAGGGACCGCCGTCCACCGGCATCCCGCCGCGCTCGAAGATACGGCGGAGCAGCGGGTGGCGCCCTAAAATGTGGGCCAGGCGCAGGCGGTTGATGGACCCCCACGCCGGCACCGACCCCTTTCCCCGTGTGATGAGCCAGTCCACCACCTCCTCGAAGACCTCCCGCACCACCTGGTCGGGCGAGGGGGGCGGTTCCCGCCCGGCCTCCTGCCACCAACGGCCCTGTGGCTCCTCCAGCCGCTGAAGGAGCCAGGCGA
>JALSKA010000071.1 GCA_026989095.1 Ardenticatenaceae bacterium | reverse complement strand
CAGCGGCCCCATTGCCGGCTTGGGCGAAGTGGTCTTGCCGGCCCTCCAGCCGGGGTCGAGCATCATGCCCGGCAAGATCAACCCCGTGATCTGTGAGTCGGTGATGATGGTCTGCGCCCAAGTGATCGGCAACGACGTGGCCATTACGATTGGCAACGAGCGGGGCAATTTCGAGCTCAACGTGATGTTGCCGGTGATCGCCCACAATTTGCTCCAGTCCATCACCATCTTGGGCAACGCCGCACGCCTGCTGGCCGACAAGGCCGTGGCCGGCTTCACCGTCAACCGTGAACGGGTGACCGGCCTGGTGGAACGAAACCCCATCCTGGTCACGGCCCTCAACCCCGTGATCGGGTACGAGAAGGGGGCGACCATCGCCAAGCGGGCCTACGCCGAGGGGAGGCGGGTCAAGGAGGTGGCCGCGGAGATGACCGACCTCTCGCCCGAGGAGTTGGACCGCCTCCTGGACCCGCGCCTCATGACCGAGGGAGGGATCTTGAAGTGAGGAGCTGCTCTGACGTTGACGTCGGGGCCGTGTAAAGTGTGGAAGCACACAAGAGGGGCACGGAGAGCACCGTGCCCCTCGTCCGTTTGTCTCGCGGGGCGTTACTTGGCGTAATCCACGGCGCGGGTTTCCCGGATGACCGTGACCTTGATTTGCCCGGGGTACTCGAGTCCCTCCTCGATCTTGCGGGCGATGCTGCGGCTGAGCTCGATGGCCGCCAAATCGTCCACCTCGTCGGGCTTGACGATGATGCGCACCTCGCGGCCGGCCTGAATGGCGTAGACCTCCTCCACACCGTCGAAGCCGCGCGCGATCTCCTCCAAGGCGGTAATGCGCTTGATGTAACTCTCCAAGGACTCGCGCCGCGCGCCCGGCCTGGCGCCGCTGATGGCGTCGGCCACTTCGACGATGACGGCCTCCACGCTGCGCTGTTCTTCCTCGTGGTGGTGGCTGGCGATGGCGTTGACCACGATCTCGTGCATCCCACACCGGCGGGCAATCTCGGCGCCGATGAGGGCGTGGGGGCCCTCTACCTCGTGGGAGACGGCCTTGCCGATGTCGTGGAGCAGCGCGGCCCGCTTGGCCAAGTCCACGTTGGCGCCGAGCTCCGCGGCCAACATGCCGGCGATGCGAGCCGCCTCGATGGCGTGGTGCCACTGGTTCTGGCCGTAGCTGGTGCGGAACTTGAGTTGGCCCAGCAGCCGGATCAGGTCCGGGTGGAGGCCGCGCACGCCGGCCTCGTAGGCGGCCTGTTCGCCGAACTCGCGGATCATGCGCTCCACTTCCTTGCGGGTCTCCTGGACCACCTTCTCGATGCGCGCCGGGTGGATGCGCCCGTCGGCGATGAGCTTCTCCAGGGCCAAGCGGGCCACTTCACGGCGCACGGGGTCGAAGCTGCTGATGACGATGGCCTCGGGCGTGTCGTCCACCACGATGTCCACGCCCGTGGCGTTCTCGATGGCCCGGATGTTGCGGCCACCCCGCCCGATGATGCGCCCCTTCATGTCGTCCGAGGGGAGCTCGACGATGGAGACCACGGCGTCGTTGGTCACGTCGGTGGCGAGGCGTTGGATGGCCGTCACAATGATCTCGCGGGCCCGCTGGTCGGCGATCTCGCGCGCCTCGGCCTCGACTTGGCGGATGAGGCGCGCCATGTCCTGGCGGGCCTCTCGCTCGGCCTGCTCCAGCACGAGCGCGCGGGCCTCTTCTTGGCTCAGGCCGGCGATGCGCTCCAGCTCCTCTTGTTGTCGGGCCACGAGGGCTTCGATTTCCCGCTCGCGCTGCTCCAAGGCCCGCTCGCGCCGGTCCAAGTTACGACTGCGGTTCTCCAGGTGCTCCTGGCGGCGGTCGAGGCTCTCGCGGCGTTGTTGCAGGTGGCGGTCGAGGCGTTGGAGCTCCCGCCGCTGCTCCTGGAGGTCCTCCTCGATCTGCTCCCGGAGGCGGACGGCTTCCTCCTTGGCCGCCAGCCGGATGCGTTGTGCCTCGGCCTCGGCCTCCTTCAGGAGGAGCTCGGCCTCCCGTTGGGCGTCGGCGGCCGACTGGAGGCCGTACCGCCGGCCCACCACCACGCCGATGGCCGCTCCAATGATCAGTCCTCCGATGACGGTGAGGATGAGCACCAATGGCTGCATGTTCGGTTCCTCCTGGTTGCTTGATTCTCGGCCCCGGCGTGCCCTGCGGCACCGGGAGCCGGGAGAGTGCGTTCACTCGTGCCGGCGCTCGGCCCACATGGCCTCGACCACGCTGCGGATCACCTCCCACCCGAACCCCCGGCGGGCCAGGTAGGCGGAGAGCCGGCGGGCGAAGGTGCGATAGTCGTTCACAGAGGCCAGCCGCCCGGCAAAGCGCTCGGCCGCCCGGCGGGCCAAGGTCTCCTCGTCGGGGAGCTCGGCCAGCGCGGCCTCGATGTGGGAGGCCGAGACGCCCTTGCGGCGCAGCTCCTGGGCGAGGGCCAAGCGTCCCCGGGGGCGGTGCTCCAGGCGATTTTCCACCCACCGGCGCGCGAACTCGCCGTCGTTCAGCCACCCCCGTTCGGTGAGGTGAGCCACCACGGCGGCCACAGTTGAAGATGGGAACCCTTTGTTTCGCAAGTATTGCTCGATCTCGGCCTGCGAGCGGTCCCGCCGGGCCAGCAGCCGCAAGGCCCTCTCGAGGGCGCGCTGCGTGCGGCCGGCCTCTTCCAGGCGGGCAATATCCTCGGCCGACACGGCCTGTCCGACGCGCAACTTGGCCGCCAGGGAGGAGGGCACGTGAATCGGCGGCCGACCTTCCAGGTGAACGCGGGCTCGGTGGGGGCAGCGTGGGTCCACCTCGATCTTCGTGACCGTCGTCCTCTTCACGCTGAGCACCCCTTGATGAACACAAAAAAGCCGTGACCCTGTCAGCCACGGCCGACAAATACGCCGAGCGAGTGCGGTTGTGGAGGCCCACAGGCCGGCAAGCGGCGCGCGTGGGGCCCAATTAGCCCCCCTGCCCGACCCTGACGAAGGCGTGACCTGAACAACAGCGCGCTCTGGGGCGGACGGGGGGACGCCAACACGGGCCGGAAGCCGGGGAGGCTGTCCTCCCCCGTGGTTGTTCTTCCCCTTTTCGGCGATCGAACACCACTATTCCTCCTCCGACACGGCCCTGGGGTGGCCGCTCCAGTCACGTCGGCGGTTGCCCCGTGGCCTCCACCACAGGAAGCGCCGCCGGCACACCCGTGTGGCGGGCTGCCGAGTTCACCTCTGTCCCGCCTCTCTCCGGCAGTGGAGCCCGCAGCGCCATGACCACGCTTCACGGCCGAGCGTGGACAGATTGCGTTCCCAAGCAACGGGGTGTATCTTCTTGCGTTCGGCGATGCACCCGGTTCGGTCGTATTTGTCGGCACTGAACGTTGCCGAGCGCTTGCTGGAGAAATTATACATCCTTACCAGCGTGGTGACAAGGAACCGTGTGCGACATTCGTCGCCAAAATGGTTACATTTGTCGCTACGCCTTGGCTTCCTGGCCGCATTATGATTATAATTGAAGAGGAGCGAGCCGCGCTCATGGTGGGCGCGGAAGAAGTCGCATGGGAAAGGAGGCGAGCCATGCGACTCAAGACCAGGCGTATCCGTGAGTACCTTTCCCGGCTCGAAGGCCAGACAGTCACCGTGGAGGCTGTCCGCCCGCTGGGCGTCGATCCGGCGGCGGACGGCGGGGAGTTGAAAGCCTTCGGGTACGGGAAACCCCTCCTGGTGCGCTACCGCGTGAACGGCGGGAGCGCGACGAAGCAAGTCGTGCTCAGCACCATGCTCCCCAATCACTTCGGCCACGAGTACCGCGCCGACCGGGCTGCCTCGCTGCTGCTGGCCTACGACACCTACAACCATCTGCCCAAACACGCGCGGGCCCTCGACGTGGGCGTTGTCGGGGCCGACGGGCATCTCATCTCCCTCGGCCACGGCGACGAATTCTTCCTCCTGGCCGAGTTTGTCGAGGGCACTCCCTATGCGGAGGACTTGGCCCGGCTGCGCGACACCGGTGCTCTGGCCGCCGCGGACGTGCGCCGCGCCGAAACCCTGGCCGTCTATTTGGCCCGCATTCACGCCGTGAAGCGCCACGATCCGGCCCTCTACCGCCGGCGCATCCGGGACACGGTGGGCAGTGGTGAGGGCATCATGGGGCTCATCGACAGCTATCCCT
>JALSKA010000070.1 GCA_026989095.1 Ardenticatenaceae bacterium | reverse complement strand
GGGCGAAGGCCAGGCGAGTTTCGTTGGCGGCCGTGCGGCGGAGCACGTCCAGCCGCTTCTTGAACGCCTCGACGGCGTCGGCCGGCTCGGCGATGTGGAAAGCCTCACCTCCGGCCCGGCGGGCCATCTCGTCGAGCAAGCGGTCGTTCCAATCGGCCCCGAGCCCGAAGAGCGTCAGGCCGATTCGGTGTCGGGCGGCCTGTCCGGCCAGCTCCAGACAGCGCTCCTCGTCGCCGTATGTCTGGCCGTCGGTGAGGAGGATGATGTGGGAGATCACATTGGGCGAGTGGCCGCGCAGGGCCTCCCGGAGGCCGGCCTCCAAGCCGGAGGAGATCTCCGTGCCCCCGCCGGTCCTGATGCTGTTCATGGCGCTGGCAACAACTTCGGGCTGCATGTACGGGCCGGCCGGCAGGATGACTTGGGCCCGGTCGCTGAAGGTGACGATGCCCAAGCGGTCCCTGGGCCCCAAGTGTTGGCTGATCAGGCGCACGGCCCGCTGGGCATGGTAGAGGCGCTCCCCGCGCATGGAGCTGCTGCGGTCGAGGACAAGCACCAAGTTGATGGGCAATGCCTCGGGTGTCTCCTCGTCCACCACCTCCAGCTCCACCAGCGCGTAGAGGCGTTGTCGGCCGGCGGAGAGCCGCAGGGCCTTGGGGCCCAGCGTGTGCACGACGCGCAGGAGGAAGGCCTCGGGGCGCTGGGCGGCGAGCCAAGTATCGTACTCGGCCCGGAGCCCTGGATCGCCCAGCACATCGTAGCTCTCCCGAATATCCACGAAGCGCTGGTGGGCGTCCGGCGCTTTGTTCACGTCCGGGTGGAAGAGCCGGGCCAACAGGCGGTATTGCTGGCGCAGGGTGTCGTCGTCCACACTTGGGTCAACGCCCAAACGGTCGTAGAAATCGGGCTCGAAGCGGTGTTTGGTGCCCACAGTAGACTCACCTCACATCCGGTTCACGCATCTGGTGCACGTGCGGCGCTCAGAGACAGGAAAGCGGGGACTTGGGGGACGGCCAACAACGCGCGGATCGGGAGAACGTCGGCACAACGGCGCGCCTTGTTCCGCTTTGCCCCTGCAGGTGTCCCCTCGTTCGCGCCTCCGCGCACGCTCTGTCAGGGATACCGGCGAAACGGGGACTTCTCCACCTGTGCCGGCAGCGCGTACACGTAGTGGTCCAGAGAGCCGAAGTAGACCAGCCCGTTGGCCGTCCGCGGTGAACCGGGAATGGGACCTTCGGTGCGGTATCGCCAGACCAGTTCTCCCTTTTTGGCGTCGAGACAGTACATGTATCCGTCCACGCCCCCGCAGTAGACGTGTCCGTTTTCCACCCAGGGGGAGGACGTCACCTGGTGTTCGGTCTTGTACTTCCAGACCAACTTGCCGTGTTCGGCGTCCAGGCAGTAAATGTGGCCGTCCACGGAGCCGATGTAAACGTAGCGCTCGTGGACACAGGGCGACGAGACAATGCGGTCATTGGTGCGAAAACGCCAGAGCACCCAGCCGGAGCCGGCCTCGAAGGCGTAGACGTTCCAGTCCATGGAGCCACAGATGACGCTCTCCTCGTAAACGGCCGGCGACGAGACCACACCGCCGTTCGTGCGGGCCCGCCACCGCACCTCGCCTGTGGAGACATCCACGGCGTACACCATGCCGTCTTCGGCGCCGATGAAGAGCAGCCGGTCGAGAAAACAGGCCGACGAACGCACGGGGGCGTGCGTGGCGTATCGCCAAACCCCAGTTCCTCTGTGGGCCTCGATGGCGTAGATGTGTCCGTCGTCCGAGCCGATGAAGATGTAATCGCCGTGAACACGGGGAGAGGAGCGCACGCGCCCTCGGGTGGCAAAAGTCCACTCCACCCGCCCGGTGGAACGGTTAATGCCGTAGACCCGGTAATCCTCGGAGCCAATGATGACCAAGTGTTGCCACACAGTCGGCGTGCCGGGCACGCCCCCTTCGGTCGGGTATTTCCAGATGAGCCGGCCTGTCTGCAGGTCGAGGCAGTAGAGGTTGTTGTCGTAACAGCCAATGTAGAGGCACTCATCGGCAATGCACGGCGTGGAACGGACCTCCTCCTCACACTTGAACATCCAAGCCGGCTCGACTGTGTTGTCCGAGTGGGGGGCAACCTGCACGGTTGGCTGAGCAGACCGGCCGGGCTGTGGAATCGTGGGAGGCGCCGACGTGAAGCGCGCCGTGTGGTGAATGAGGCGAGTGATGGGGCGGGTGGCCGGCGACGTTCTCTTGGTCACCGAGGGCACCAATTCCTCGAGGGCCTGGCGCATCGCCGTCGCACTCTCCCACCGCTCCTCGGGCTTCTCGGCCAGAGCCTTCATGATGACGTATTCCAGCTCCGGGGGCACGGCCGGGTTGTAGTGTCGAATGGGCCGCGAGGCGAAGCTGAAGGGGCGGAACTCCCGCGGGTCCGTGTTGGTGAGCAAGTGGTGGAGCGTGGCGCCCAAGGCATAGATGTCCACCTTGGGAGTCGCGATGCCCTCGTACTGTTCGGGCGGCGCGTAGCCCTCGGTGCCCACCATCGTGGCTCGCTCGGCCGACTGAAAGTGCTTGGCAATGCCGAAGTCCACCAGCACCAGCCGGCCGTCTGGGCGCAGCATGATGTTACTGGGCTTCAGGTCGCGGAAGACAATGGGGGGCGTGTGGTTGTGCAGGTATTCGAGCACGTCGCAGAGCTGAATGCCCCAGTCCACCGCCTTGCCCGGGGAGATGGGGCGGGCGCGCTGGGCAATGTACCGCCCCAAGTCCTGCCCCTCCACGTACTCCAGCACCAAGTAATGGCGATCCTGCTCGCTGAAGTAGTCGAAGACCTTGGGAATGGCCGGGTGGTTCAGGCTGGCGAGAATGTTGGCCTCCCGCTCGAAGTTCTCCACGGCCTGTTGGCGGGCGGCCGGGTCCAACAGGGTGTTGAACATCTCCTTGACGGCACACCGCCTGGCGGCTGCCCGGAACCGCTGGTCGCGGGCGCTGTAGACAGCCCCCATGCCGCCTATGCCCAAGACACCTTCAATAAGGTATCGCCCGGCCAACAGGGTGCCGGGTTCAAGTGTGTTGGGGGTGGACCCCGGTATCGGTCTTGTCTTCATACACGCTCCAAAAAGGGACAAAGGAGCACGGGATAAGGGCACTGACGAACTTCGCGATAATGACAGGGAAGAATCCTTTATATGGTACCCAAGAAAGGGCGTTTCGTCAATGGCCCTTCGTGCGGTCGTCGAGAGGACCCTCGTCTTTGTACGTGGCCTCGGCGGCCGGCCCAAGGGCAGGGGCAAGCTACGGGGCCGGCGGCACGAAGGACATGGCGTACTCGGCCAGGGCGGCGATGGTCAAGCTGGGGTTGACGCCGGGGTTGGCCGGCACGACCGAGCCGTCCACGATGTAGAGGCCGGGGTAGTTGTGGACCTCGAAGCGCTCGTTGACCACGCCCTCGGCGGCCGTGGGGCCAATGGGCGCCCCGCCCAAGATGTGGGCAGTGGTGGGCAAGTTGAGCAGGTTCTCGCCCACGTTTCCCAACGCCTTGCCCCCCAACAGGTCGGCCAATTCCCGGGCCAGCTCGTGGGAGCCGGGCACGTGAGCGGGAATCTCGTGCCCCGGCTCCTGTTCGGCCACCAGGCCCCGCCTGAAGAGGGTGTAGGGGCTACGCCCAACCCGGAAGCGCATGAAGCTGTCGGTGTGTTGCATCACCAGGAGGATCGTCGTCTGGCGTGCCCACCCCGGCAGGGCGTACATCTCCAACATCGTTTTGGGGTGACACAGATACCACGCCAGCGAGTAGAGCAGCCGGCGCGGCACGCTCCACGCCCCGTCCACCAGCGGCGCGCTGAGGAAGCGCATGAGGGAGGAGCCGTCGGGATACCGCACCGGCTCCGCGCGGGTCTCATCGTCCACGTTGATGATGGAAGTAATGGCCACCCCTTGGGAACAGTTCACACCGGGCCGGCGCACGCCCACGCCCAACAGCGCCTCGCTGTTGGTGCGCACCCGTTCGCCCAGGCGCGGCGAAAGGGCCGGCAGGGACTTGCGCACGTCCCGCAAATGGAGCAGCAGCCGCATGGTGCCCATCACGCCGGCCGCGAAGACCACGTGGCGGGCGCGCACGTGGCCGTAGGCGCGCCGCCACAGGCCCAGCGAAGGGCGGTGGACGACGAGGTAGCGGGCCCCATCCCGCTCGGCCCCCAGGGGGAGCACGTCCACCACCTCGCGCTCCGCCAGGATGTGGGC
>JALSKA010000069.1 GCA_026989095.1 Ardenticatenaceae bacterium | reverse complement strand
CTACGAACACGTGCGCCTCGTCTGCCTGGGCCTGGTGGAGTTGGGGCTCAGGCGGGGGGAGAAAGTGGCCATCATCGGCGACAACGACCCCCAATACTACTGGGCCCAACTGGCCGTCCAAGCCGCTGGCGGCGTGGCCGTGGGCGTCTTCACCGACAGCACGCCCCCCGAAGTCCGCTACATCGTGGACCACTCCGACGCCGTCATCGTCTTCGCCAAGGACCAGGAACAAGTGGACAAAATGCTGGCCATTCGCTCCCAAGTGCCCCGCGTGCGGCGCGTGATTTACTGGGAGGAGAAAGGCCTGTGGCACTACGACGATCCGTGGCTGATGAGCTTCGGCGCCCTCGAAGCCTTGGGGCGTGAGCGGGATGGCCGGGACCCGGCGGAGTTCGAGCGCTTGGTGGCCGAGGGCCGTCGGGACGACGTGGCCATCCTCTGCTACACGTCGGGAACGACCTCCCTGCCCAAGGGGGCAATGATCACCCACGGCAACCTCATTTGGGGCCACGACTCCTTCAGCCAAGTGGACCCCCGGGCCCCTGACGAGGATTATGTCTCCTTCCTTCCCCTCGCGTGGATCACGGAACACGTGTTGGGCGTGGCCAACCACGTCATCGACGGCATGGTGGTCAACTTTCCCGAGGCGCCCGAGACGGTTCAGGAGAACATCCGGGAGATCGCGCCCCGCGTGTTGCTCTTCAACTCCCGCCTCTGGGAGAACTTGGTGGCCCTCGTCCAGGTGAAGATGGCCGACACGACCAGGATCAACAAGTGGCTCTACCGCCTCTTCCTGCCCGTGGGGTACAAGGTGGCCGAACTGCGCCTCACCGGCCGGCACGTGCCCCTCCTGTGGCGCCTCCTCTACTGGCTGGGGAACGTGGCCATCTTCGCCCCCCTGCGCGACAAGCTGGGCCTCTCGCGGGTCACCTCGGCCTACACGGCCGGCGCAGCCCTCAGCCCCGATGTCATCCGCTTCTTCCGCGCCATCGGCGTGAGCATCAAACAGCTCTACGGCTCCACGGAGATGCAAGCCGTCAGCACCCACCGCGAGGACGACTTCAAGTTCGAGAGCGTCGGCCGGCCGCTGCCCGGCGTCGAGGTGCGCATCTCCGAGCGGGGCGAGATTCTCGTGCGCAGCGGGGGCGTCTTCAAGGGCTACTACAAGAACCCCGAGGCCACAGCCGAGGCGCTGGACGAGGAGGGGTGGTTTCACACGGGAGACGCCGGGTACATCGACGAGGACGGCCATCTCATCTACTTGGACCGGCTCAAGGAGATGGTGGAATTGGCCGACGGCTCCACCTACTCGCCCCAGTTCATCGAGGGACGCCTCAAGTTCAGCCCCTACATCCAGGACGTGATGGTCGTGGGCGGAAGGGAACGCCACTACTTGACGGCCATCATTACCATTGACTTCGAGAACGTGGGCCACTGGGCCGAACAGCGGGGAATCGCCTACACCACCTACGTGGACCTCTCCCAAAAGCCCGAGGTCTACGATCTCGTGCGGGCCGACGTGGAACGGGTGAACCGGTCGCTGCCGGAACAGGCCCGCGTCCGCGCCTTCGTCATCCTGCACAAGGCGTTCGACCCGGACGAGGCCGAGCTGACGCGCACGCGCAAGCTGCGCCGGCGCGTGATGGCCGAGCGCTACCGGGAGATCATCGAGGCCATGTACGATGGCCGGGAGAACGTCCGCGTGGAGGCCGAGATCCGGTATCGCGACGGCCGGACCGGCACCGTGGAGACGACTGTGCGGGTGTGTCGCCTGGACGGCGTGGACACCCCCTCGGTGACGCCAATAACCGAAAAGGAGCGCGTATGAACTGGGCACTCTTCCCCCAATTCTTCGTGACCGGCCTGCTCAACGGCGGGCCGATTGCCCTGGTGGCCCTGGGATTGGTGCTGATCTTCAAGTCCTCCAAGATTTTCAACTTCGCCCAAGGCCACATTCTCATGCTGGGGACGTTTACGGCCTGGTGGCTGCTCACCCAGGCGGGGCTGCCCACGTGGGCCGGTGTGGGGCTGGCCCTGGTGGCCGTCATGGCGCTCGGGTTCGCCGTGGAGCGCGTGGCGTTGCGCCCCCTGGTCGGCCAGCCGCTGCTCTCCATCATCCTCATGACCCTGGCGCTGAGCCAAGTGATGCAGGGCAGCGCCATCCTCTTCTTCTCGGCACAGCAGCGCCGTTTTCCCCAGCTCTTCCCCCTGGAGCCGTACCGACTTCCCGAGTTCACGGTGGCCGGAACCACCGTGCGCGTCATCTTGAAACAGAATCTGGTCTGGTCCTTCGTCATCGCGATGGTGGCCGTGGTGCTCTTCGCCCTCTTCTTCCAGTACACCCGCTTGGGATTGGCCATGCGCGCCACGGCCGAGGATCACCAGCTCGCGCGCAGTTTGGGGCTCCAGGTGAACCGCATCTTCGGGCTCGCCTGGGCCATCTCGGGCGTGGTGGCCACGGTGGGCGGCGTGCTGCTGGCCTCGCTGAGCGGGCTGGGGCTTGAGCTCTCGGTCATCGCCCTCAAGGCCTTTCCGGCCGTCCTGTTGGGCGGGCTGGAGTCCATTCCGGGGGCCATCATCGGCGGATTGGCCATCGGGGTCATCGAGGCCCTCGTCCAGGGCCTGCCGAAAGATTCCACCATCCGCTCCATGTGGCCCATCGCGCCCTACATCGTGCTCATCATCGCCCTGATTGTGCGGCCGGAAGGGCTCTTCGGGCTGAAGCGCATCGAGCGCATCTGACAGGGTGGAGGGAGAGATGGCGCTCCGAGTTGCCGGCGATTTCGACACTTCCTACGCGCAGGATATGGCCACGCTGCGGCAACCGTGGCACTGGTGGGTGTTGGTGGGCGGCTTGGGCCTTTTGGCCCTGCTCCCCCAGGTGGCCGGGAGCTACCTGCTGGGCATCCTGAACACCATCGCCATCACCATCATTACCGTGCAGGGCCTGAACATCCTGACCGGCTACGCCGGCCAAATTTCGCTCGGCCAGGCCGCCTTCATGACCGTGGGCGGGTACATCTCGGCGCTGCTCGTCTCCCGGCTGGGGCTCTCCTTCTTCGTGGCGTTGCCCTTGGCCGGGCTGGGGGCCGGCCTGGTGGGATTGCTCTTCGGCCTGCCCTCGTTGCGGGTCAAAGGCTTCTACTTGGCCATGGCCACGCTGGCAGCGCAGTTCATCATCCCCTGGTTCGTGCGCAACGCCTACAAGGACGTGCTCAACGGCGCCCAAGGGCTCACCGTGCCCGTGCCGGAGTTGGCCGGCCTGCGCTTTGACACGCCCAACTCCTACTTCTACATCACCCTGGTGGCCGTCTGCATCTCCACCTACGTGGCCCACAACATCGGCCGTTCGCGCCTGGGGCGGGCGCTGATTTCCATCCGGGACAACGACTTGGCAGCCGAGGTGTTGGGCATCAACCCCTTCAAGTACAAGCTCCAGGCCTTCTTCATCTCGGCCTTCTACGCCGGCGTGGCCGGCGCCCTGTGGGCCCACTACACGCGCCACATCAACTCCGAGACCTTCGACCTGATCGATTCCGTCTGGTTCTTGGGCATGGTGGTCATCGGCGGATTGGGCACCAGCAACGGCCCCATCTTCGGCGCCGTCTTCGTGCGCCTGTTGCGGGAAGCCGTGGTGCTCATCAGCCCGGCCCTAGGCCGCCTCTTCCCCGCGCTGGAGGCCAACATCCTGGCAGCCTTGGGCCCCGTCGTCTTCGGCACGGCCCTGATGCTCTTCCTGATCTTCGAGCCCCACGGCCTGGCCCACCGCTGGCAAGTGCTCAAGGCCGCCTGGCGGCTCCGCCCCTTCGCCCATTGACCGGACGTTTCCCGTGCGCTGTGCGGGCTTCCGGCCCGCTTGCCGTGGTTGTGGCGACCGAACGGAAAGTGGCGAAAGGAGGAGAGGTTCATGCACGCCAAAGTATCGTTCGCCGTCCGCCGTCCTCTTGTGCTGGCACTGCTCGTCGTGCTGCTCGCCCTGGTGGCCTGTGCCGGCGGCGCCGCGCCCACCCCCACGCCCGAACCCCCCACGCCCACGCAGGCCGCCGCCCCGCCCACGCCCACACAGCCGGCTCCGGAACCCACCCCCACAGAGGCTCCTCAGCCGGAGAAGCGTACCGACAACTTGGAGGGAGAGACCATCACCCTCTACCACTTTGGTGACATCTCCGGCCCCTACGCCGCCATCACCACGCCCCTGGTGAACGGCTTCAACGACGCCGTTGCCTGGCTTAACGAGCAGGGGGGCATCCGGGGCGCCAAGGTGGACGTGGTCTGGGCCGAC
>JALSKA010000068.1 GCA_026989095.1 Ardenticatenaceae bacterium | reverse complement strand
CCCAACTTTTCCACCACGAGATCGCCGAGGCCGGCTTCCTCCAACATGAGGGGCACTTCGTAAATACTGCTGGCGGTCAGGATGGGGATCACGGCACGCGGCTCCACGTCGCAGAAGAGAGAGACTTTGGCGCGGATGCTCTCGTCCACGGGAAGGTCGGAGCGGAGGCCGATGATGTCGGGCTGAATTCCGGCGCCCCGAAGCTCGCGCACGCTGTGCTGGGTGGGCTTCGTCTTCAGCTCCTTGCTGGCGGCCAAGTAGGGCAGGAGGGTCACGTGGAAGTAGAGCACGTTTTCGGGCCCCACGTCCTTGCGCATCTGGCGCACGGCCTCGAGGAAGGGCTGGCCTTCGATGTCGCCCACGGTGCCGCCGATCTCGACGATGGCCACCTCGGCTTCCAGCTTCTGGGCGGCGAGGACGATGCGGCGTTTGATCTCGTTGGTCACGTGGGGCACGACTTGAATGGTGCCGCCCAAGTAATCGCCCCGCCGTTCCTTGGCGATGACTTCCTGGTAGACCTGGCCCGTGGTGACGTTGTTGAGCTGGGAGAGGTTCTCGTCGATGAAACGCTCGTAGTGGCCCAAGTCCAAGTCGGTTTCGGCGCCGTCCTCGGTGACGAAGACCTCACCGTGTTGGTACGGGGCCATGGTGCCCGGGTCCACGTTCAGGTAGGGGTCCAACTTCTGGATGGAGACGCGAAAGCCCCTCGCCTTGAGCAGCCGGCCGAGCGACGCGGCCGCAATCCCCTTGCCGAGGGAGCTCACAACACCGCCGGTGATGAAAATGTACTTGGTGCTCATGAGGACGCACTCTCCTCTTGGCGTGTTTTGGGTGGGAGCACATCAGACAACGACACTGTGTTGTTTTCGTCCGGTGATTTAAGGTTTCGGCGGGAATATGGGGGTCAAACTGGTAATCCTGGGGTGTTTTCCCCTTCTTTTGCTCGTGAATTGGGCGATCTGGCTTGCAAAAATTGGCTGATTTTGCCTCCCTCACGTGACAACTATAGACACGCTCGTGGCAATTGTCAAGTTCACAGGGGCTTTTCGCCCCCTATTGCGGCCGGGTACAAGGCATTCGGGCGGGTAGAGGTGGAGGATGGTGTGCCAAAGAGGTGGTGATGTGAGTCGGAATGGCGGCAAATTTTCAACATGCCCAGGTTATGGTAGTATACAGCCGTGTGTCAAGGCGAGGTGCAGGGCAGATCGTTCCGCTGTGCCGAACCTTGGGTCCATTGACCTTTCTGCTGTTTTGTGGTACCTTTGAGGCCGAAGAACACTGTGCCCACTCTGCTGAGGAGGAAGGAATACACCATGGTGCGCTCAAGAAACGAGCAAATGATTGAGGAGTTGCGTACCCTGCGCCGGAACTCCCCTGATATTGAGGCCTCGGCCGTCGTCAGCGCCGATGGGTTGCCCATTGCCTCTGATTTGCCCGCCGGCGTGGAGGAAGACCGGGTCTCGGCCATGTCGGCAGCTATGCTTTCCCTTGGTGAGCGCATTGCCTCAGAATTGGAGCGGGGTGCGCTGGAGCAGGTGTACATTCGCGGTGATTCGGGTTACGTGATTCTGACCGCCATCGGCGAAGAGGCAGTGCTTACCGTCTTGGCCCGCAAGGAGGCCAAGCTGGGGCTGGTCTTCCTTGACATGCGCCGGGCAGCCGAAAGCTTGGTTCGTTTGCTAGGGTAGTTGCCCCGTGTCGGCCAACAACCTAATTTGACATCTTCCTCCGTGCCGGCTTGGCTTGCCGGTTTGTGGTGCGTGTGCCCTGGATGGGGAGCACGGGGGCAAAAGATGTCCTTCGCCCGTCATTCGGGCTCCTGATGTTTCCTGCCGGAAATGACTTTGTCACCCCTTGTGGAATGTGTGCCCAACTTCAGCGAAGGCCGCCGCCCGGATGTGGTGGCCCGCATTGTGCAGGCCATCGCACAAGTGCCGGGCGTGCGCCTTCTTGACGTACACACCGATCCCTCCCACAACCGTTCCGTGGTGACGTTCGTCGGTCCACCCCAAGCTGTGGCCGAGGCCGCCTTTCGCGGCGCGTCCACGGCGGCTGAGCTGATCGACATGGACGCCCACGAGGGGGTTCATCCCCGCATCGGGGCCACCGACGTGATTCCCTTCGTCCCCCTGCGCGGCGTCCACATGGACGCCTGCGTGGAATTGGCCCGTCAGGTGGGCCGGCGCCTGGGGGAGGAGCTCGGCATCCCCGTCTACCTCTACGGCGAGGCGGCCGTCCGCCCCGAGCGCCGCGAGCTGGCGGCCATCCGCCGTGGGGGCTACGAGGCGCTCAGGGAGGAGATCGCCTCCCGCCCAGAACGGGCGCCCGATTTTGGGCCGGCCCGGGTGGGCCCTGCCGGAGCCACGGCTGTGGGCGCCCGCTTTTTCCTCATCGCCTTCAACGTCTACTTGAACACCGAGGACGTGGAGAAAGCTCGCCGGATCGCCCGGGCCGTGCGCGCCTCGGGCGGAGGGCTACAACACGTGCAGGCCATGGGTGTGCTCGTGGGGGGGCAGGCCCAAGTCTCCATGAACCTGACTGACTACCGCCGCACGCCCCTCCACCGTGCCCTCGAACTCGTGCGGCGTGAGGCGGCCCGTTACGGCCTCACCGTCACGCACACCGAGCTGGTGGGCCTGATCCCCCTGGAAGCGCTGGCCGAGAGCGCCGGGTGGTACTTGCAGATCGAGGGATTTCGCCCCGACCGCGTGTTGGAAACACACCTGCTGGACGGCGGGCACCAGAACATCTTGGAGTGATCCCCGTGTCCGACACCCACGTCGAATACCGCACCCTCATGATCCGTGACCTCCCCGACAGTGAGCGCCCCCGCGAACGCCTTCTGGCCCAAGGGGCCCAAGCCCTCTCCGAGGCCGAGCTCCTCGCCATCGTCTTGCGCACCGGCGTTCGGGGCATGAGCGTTGTGGCCTTGGCACAGCACCTGCTCCGCACCTTCGGCGGCCTCCGGGGGCTTGCCCGCACCACGCCCCTGGAACTGCAACGGCGGGTGAAGGGCTTGGGGCCGGCCAAGGCGGCCCAGCTCCTGGCCGCCCTGGAACTGGGCCGACGCCTGGTGCGCTCCACCCCTGACGAGCGCCCCAAGGTGACGAGCCCCGACGAGGCCGCCGCGCTCCTGATGCCCGACATGGCCCACCTCGAACAGGAAGTCCTGCGGGTTGTTCTCCTGGACACTCGCAATCACGTCATGGGAGCGCCCACCGTCTACAAGGGAAGCGTGAACGCGGCCCCCGTGCGCGTGGGCGAGCTCTTCCGGGAGGCCGTGCGCACCAACGCGGCCGCCATCATCGTGGCCCACAACCACCCCTCCGGCGACCCGACGCCCAGCCGCGAGGACATCCGCCTCACACGGGACCTCGTGGCCGCCGGCCGGCTGCTCGACATCAGCGTTCTCGACCACATCATCATCGGCCACAACCGGTGGATCAGCCTGCGCGAACGCGGACTGGGGTTCGAGAGCCTGGGTGGCCAATAGCGATTGAGGTGTGCGCTTCTCTCCTGTTCCCCTCTCCCTACATCAGGCCCGGGTTGCTCCGTTTTTTCCCTTTCGGCGACTGCCGGTACAATACCAGCATTCCCCGGTCACCGTGAGAGGGATCCCATGAGACATGAGGTGACGACATTGTCCCGCCAAGAGGCCCACGTTCCCGAGTGGCGCGCGGCCCTTCAGGGAGAGGAGAAGGCAGCCTACGTCCACGCCATGTTCGGCCGCATTGCCCGCCGGTACGACCTGATGAACCGGCTCATGAGCTTGGGGCGCGACCAGGCGTGGCGCCGGCTGGCCGCCCGCGAAGCCCGCGTGGCGCCGGGCGCCCTCGTGCTCGACTTGGCCACGGGCACCGGCGACTTGGCCTTCGCCCTCCTGGACCTGGCGCCCTCCGCCCGTGTGGTGGGCGCCGATTTCGCCATGCCCATGCTCGCGGAGGGCGCGCGCAAGCGGGCGGCACAGGGGCGGGACGCCTTCTCCCTGGTGGCGGCCGACGCTCTCCAGCTCCCTTTCGCCGAGGGAACCTTCGACGCCGTGCTCAGTGCCTTCTTAATGCGCAATGTGACCGACCTGCACCGGGGCTTTGCCGAACAGCGCCGGGTGTTGCGCCCCGGAGGACGGGTGGTCTGCCTGGAGATCACCATGCCCCCTTGGCCCGGCATCCGCGCCCTCTTCGCCTGGTACTTTGGCACCCTGGTGCCCAGGCTGGGCGGGCTCGTGGCCGGTGACCCGGAGGCGTACACCTACCTGCCCGAATCGGTGCGCCGCTTTCCCCGGCCGGAAGCACTGGCTCGTCTGATGGAGAGCGTGGGATTCCGCGATGTCTCGTT
>JALSKA010000067.1 GCA_026989095.1 Ardenticatenaceae bacterium | reverse complement strand
AGAACCCTAAGGCCAGGAAGGCGAGGGGAAAGCCGAGGAGGCCCAGCTCGACCCACGGCCAACGGCGCAGGGAGACGGCAACGTGTGTCATCGGAACGTCTCCCGGACGGCCTTCGATGGAGGACGAGGACTTGACCCGGGCACTTTATTCCCGCTCGCCCCAGTATTTGTCGAGCAGGAAGGCCAGCCGGCGCCGGGTCTCCACGGGCACCAGCTCCGGCGGCGTCATCAGGGCGTCCTTCAAGGCGTTCCACGTGGGGCTCTCCCGGCCCTCCAACAGCCTTACGGCGTTGCGAATGCCTGCCTGAGCCACCTCCACGTTCTTCTGCAGGGTCTTGATCACCATCTCGACGGTGACAGGCTCCTCGGATTCGTGCCACACGTCGTAGTCGGTGACGTGGGCCATGACGGCGTAGGCGATCTCCGCCTCGCGGGCCAACTGGGCCTCGGGCACCGTGGTCATGCCGATGATGTCCATGCCCCACTGTCGGAAGACGTGGGACTCGGCCTTCGTGGAGAAGCGGGGCCCCTCGATGACCACGAAGTTGCCCCCCTTGTGGACCGTGGCGCCCGCCTGTTTGACTGCCTCGTAGAGCACCTCGCTGAGGACCGGACAGAAGGGCTCGGCAAAGCTGATGTGGGCCACGAGGCCGTTGCCGAAGAAGGTGAGGGGCCGGCCCCGGGTGCGGTCGAAGAGGCTGCTGGGGATCACGATGTCGCCGGGCCGGTACTCCTCGCGCAGGCTGCCGCAGGCGCTGACGGCGATGAGCCACTTCACCCCCAGCCGCTTCATGGCGTAGATGTTGGCCTGACTGGGCAGCTCGCCGGGCAAGATGCGGTGGCCTCGCCCGTGGCGGGGCAGGAAGGCCACCCGCTTGCCCTCCAGGGTGCCGATCACGATGGTGTCGCTGGGCTTGCCGAAGGGCGTGTCCACGTCCACTTCGGTCACATCCGTGAGCCCTTCCATGGCGTACAGCCCACTGCCGCCGATGACGCCGATCTCGACAGGTTCCATGCACACCTCCTCTCTGCAAGCCTCTTGTGTAACTTGGGGATCAGACGTGCGGCGTTGGGGCGATTGTACTGAACTCCACGGGAGCGGTCAACTCGGTTGTGGGAAGAGCGTCGCGGGACGGACCCGGGGAGTGGAAAACTTGCCTTCCTCCGCCATCTTGGCTAGACTAACAGGGCGCCCTGCGGTGTGCGTGATGCTGCCCTGACGCCCAGACCCTACACCACGCGAGAGGGGTCCGCGCTCCAATGAGACGGGGTGACCTCCGGCCCGGCCGGCGGACGCCCTGTCGGGCAGGACCCCACGTAACCGACGCGGGTTCTCGCGCGTCTCAGCACACGGCACTGCGGGGCGCTTGCTCTTGGCCGCTGGAGCCCGTTGGCCCGCTCAGCGGTGGGTGGCGCCAAGGTGTGCTCGCCGCTCACGGCTCACTGCCCGACGATGTCAGGGCCTCCAGTTGTCTCAGCACCTCCTCGAGGGCCTTCAACTCCTCGCCGAAGCGGGCCCAATCCCCCTCGACGCGCGCCTCCTCGGCTCGCCGGTAGTGGTCATTGGCCCGCCGGACCAGCTCCGCGATGGTCTCGTCGCCGGCAGCGGGCGGAGGCGTCGTCACGTCGGCCGAAGGTGCTGTGCCGGCCACGTCACCCCCTGCCGGCACCTCCTGGTTGACGAGGGCCGCGATGGCCTCCTCCAGCGTCTCCCGCATGACCACCCGGTTGCCGCTGGCCACGATGACCCGCTTGAGCTCGGGCAACTCCCCTGTCTCGGCCAGCAGGTAGAGGGGCTCGATGTAGAGCACCGACCGTTCCAGGGGGATGACCAGCAAATTCCCCCGGATCACCCGTGACCCCCGCTGGCTCCAGAGGGTGAGCTGCTGGCTGATGAGCGGGTCCTGGTCAATGCGGGCCTCGACCTGCATGGGGCCGAAGACCAGCTCCTGTTTGGGGAACTCGTAGACCACCAACTGGCCGTAGTTGGGCGGGTCGTTGCGGGCGGCCAGCCAGGCGATCATGTTCAGCTTGTTCGCCGGGGTGTAGGGCTGGATGAGCACGAACTCGGGCCGCTTCTCGCCGTCGCCCGGCAGGTCGAGGATCACGTAGTAGGGCTCCATGCGGATTTCTTCCACCTCGAAGATCTCGTTGGGGAGCGCCCACTGGTCCTCCTTGTTGTAGAAGACTTGCACGTCCTGCATGTGGTAGACGGCGAAGAGCTCGGCCTGCACCTTGAAGAGATCGCGCGGGTAGCGCAGGTGCTCGCGGAGGGATGGTGGCATCTCCTCCAGGGGCCGGAAGAGGCCGGGGAAGATGGCCGCATAGGCTTGGATGAGGGGGTCGTCCGGGTCGGCCACGTAGAAGGTGACGGTGCCGTCGTAGGCGTCCACGGTCACCTTGACGGCGTTGCGGATGTAGTTGAGCCGCCCCCGTCGTGTGGCGTAGGGGTAGCGGTCGCTGGTGGTGTAGGCGTCGATGATCCAGACCAGCCGGCCGGTGGCCCTGTCAATGACCAAGTACGGGTCCTGGTCGTACACCAGGAAGGGGGCGATGTGGGCGGCCCGCTCGCGGATCTGGCGGTAGAAGATGATGCGCGTCTGGGGCGTGATCGACTGGCTCAGCAGGATGTTGGGGTCGGCCATGCGGAGCGCGAAGAGGAGCCGGCCCCAAAAGCCACCCAGCGCCACGCCGCCCTTGCCCTCGTAGTGGCTGAAGACGTTCTCGTCCCCCCGCGGATAGTCGAACTCGGGCTGGTCGGAGCCCACGAGCACGTAGTCGCGCATGAACTCGCCGTAGTAGATCTCGGGCCGGGTGATGGTGAGCCCGTCGCCGGGAATGGCGATCTGTGGGGGCAGGTCGCGCACCCACAGCTTGGGCTGTCCTTCAGGGGTCACCTCGTCCACGGGGTTCATCACCACGCCGTAGCCGTGGGTGAAGATGAGCCGCTCGTTGACCCACGTGAGGGCCGGCAGGTTGCTCTTCTCCAGCTCCCGGGCGGCGAGCTGCACCTGGCGGTAGGAGCCGTCGCCCAAGAGGTATCGGTCCACGTCGATGCGGCTGAAGCGGTAGTACGGGCGGAGTTCCTGAAGCTGTTCGTACGTGCGCTCCAGGGGGCGCTCGTCCCAGAGGCGCACGTTGCGCAGGACGAAGGCGTTCTGCTCCAACTCGGCGGCCGAGATCTCGGTGAGCTGCTCGAAGCGGCGCTGTTCCACGTTCTCGAGGCCGTAGGCGGCCCGCGTGGCCGCGATGTTGTAGGCGATGTAAGGTGCCTCCCGGTTCAGCTCGTTGGGCTCCACCACGTACCGCTGGAGCAGGCCGGCGTAGACGCTGTGGCCCAATAACCCCACCGCCACCCAGAGGCCGAAGAGGGCGGCCGGCAGGCGCAGCATGGGGCGCCAGTAGTTGGCCAGGGCGGCCAAGCCGGCCAGCCCCAGGACGATCATTTGGAGCCGAAAGGTGGGCAGGGTGGCGTTCACGTCCGTGTAGCTGGCCCCGAAGACAACACCGCGGTCGGAGAAGACCAGGTTCCAGACTTGAAGCTGGTGGCCAGCAGCCCACACGAGCAGAAAGAGGCCCAGCAAGAGCGCGCCGTGCTTGCGGATGTAGGGCAGCAGGATGAAGTCCCGCGCCTGAATGTTCTCCCACTGGGAAACGGCGTAGATGACCACTACGCCGGCCAAGGCCATGAAGAGGATCTGGAGTGCCAGCCCGTAGACGAATTCGTAGACGGGGAGCTCGAAGACGTAGAAGCCCACGTCCTGCCCGAAAAGGGGGTCTTGGGCGCCGAAGGGGCGGCGGGCCATGTAGCGCAGCACCTCCATCCAGCGCCCCGAGGCCACCCGGCCCGTGACCCAGGCCAGGAAGAGCCCGACGGCCGTGATGGTGGGCGCTACCCAGCGTTCCTCCAACAGCCGCTCCTCGCCGAGAATGTTGGGCACGCGGATGACCAGAAAGCGGGCCAGCCGCCAATTGCCGATGAGGACCGCCGCCGTGATCAGGAAGGTGGCCGCGAAGAGCCCCAGCCGCGCCCAGAAGGCCGTCCACCAGACGCGCTCGTATCCGACGGCGCGGAACCAGAGCCACTCGGTCAGCGTGGTGATCGCCCAATTGAAACTGAGCAGGAGGAGGAGGGCGAGAAAGGCGAGGACAGTCCACCGGTTGATGTACGGTGGAGGCCGGCGGTGCCACGTGGGCGGCGAGCCGTTCTGGCCGCCAGAACCGCCGCGTTCCAGGAGCCGTTCCACGTCGAAGCCAGTTCTCCGGTACATAGTTCTCCCCGCACGTCCAAGCCGAAGCTCGGCGAAACATGTGCGCCAAGAGATGGACGGGCTGATATCCAGGCCGCCGAGAACTTTGAGCGACTCTCCAGATTGTACTTCGGGTGTTTTCTCGTGGCGAGTCGGGTAGGCTTGGCCTCGGCGCCCGCGGGAGGGGCGACCGCACAGCCTCCGCCCTTTTCAACTTGGCCCCGTGGCGGTATACTTCATGCGCGAATCACGTGCCGGCCTGACAGCGCCGCCGCGTTTGAGGAAGGCCATGGTTTTCCGGTGGTGTTCCCTGTGCAACCTGTCCCCCTCCGTGTGCCGTGACGTGGCGGCGAGCGTGCTCGTTGGCGCCGGCGCGCTCCTCTTCTCCCACGCCGACCACCTGGCCGTTGCTCTCAGCAGCCTCGACGACCCCACGTGGTGGTGGCACCTGTTGGTAGACGGCGGCTTTCTGCTCCTGTACTCGGGGGTGGCCTTCGTGGGGCTCCGTGGGTGGCGGGCGCGGCGCCGCGGGTGGAGGTGACGGGCGTGCGCGTGGCCATGAACGCCCACTTCTGGGGGCGCACCACGACGGGCAGCGGCCAATATCTGCACGCGCTGGTGAAGGCGCTGGGGCGCTTGGGGGTGGAGGTGCTCCTCGTCGCCGACTCGGCCGCTGCTCGCCGGGCGGTGGCCACACTCCCGCCGCCGAACGTGACGTGGCGCGTGGCCGGCACCCCCTTCGATGGCCGACAGCCACATGTGGCCAAAGTCTGGTTCGAGCAGGTGGCAGCGCCACGCTTGGCCGCTGCACTGGGCGCCGAGCTCTACCACGTGCCCTATTTCGCCCCTCCTTGGAGGGCACCGCTGCCCACCGTGGCCACGGTCCACGACCTGATCCCCCTGCGGTTGCCCTCCTACCGCGGCTCGGCCCTGGTGCGCCTCTACACGGCCCTGGTGGCCCGCGCCGCCCGCCGGGCCGACCGCCTGCTGGCCGACAGCGAGGCGACCCGGCAGGACATCTTCGAGCTCTTGGGCGTGGCGCCGGACCGGGTGCGCACCGTCTACCTGGCCGTCGCCGACGACGGGGCGAGCCGCGTGTCGCCCGGGGCGGTGAGGGCGCTGCGGGGGAAGTGGCCCGACGGCTTCGCGCTCTACTTGGGGGGCTTTGACGTGCGCAAGCGTGTCCCCCTGCTCATCCGGGCCATGCGCCACGTGGCCGGCCGCTGGCCCCTCGTCGTGGCCGGCGCCCTGCCACGCCGCGACACACCCTTCACGCCCGACCCCCGCCGCGTGGCCGACGAGGCCGGCGTGGCCGACCGGGTGATCTTCCTCGGCCGCGTGGACGAGGGCCAGAAGTGGGCCCTGCTGAGCGCGGCTTCTCTGTTCGTCTTTCCCTCGGTCTACGAGGGGTTCGGCCTCCCCGTGCTGGAGGCCCTCACGTGTGGCACGCCTGTGGTCGCGGCGGCGGCCAGCAGCCTGCCGGAGCTCGTGGGCCCGGCCGGCCGGCTCGTGCCCCCTGACGACGAGTTGGCCCTGGCGTCGGCGATGGAGGCGCTCATGGCCGACGAAGGGGAGCGGGCCCGTTTGGCCAGCCTGGCGCGCGAACGGGCCGGCCGCTTCTCGTGGGCGCGAACAGCAGCCCAGACGGCAGCCGTCTACCGGGAGCTAGTGGACACGTGAGACGGCAGGTGAAGTGGCTGACCTCACCTTGCCCGCGCGCCCGTTGCGTGTTACACTAGGGCGCGTCCGGAGAGGCCATGCCGGGACATTTCCCGCGCTTGGCCTGACGTGTGACAACGCGAGGGGGTGACAGCGAGCCCCACGTCGGAGCGATTGAGCGTATGCGACGAGTGAATCTCCGGTTCATCCTGGTGGTCATCGCGGTGTGGGCGGCCGTCGCCTCGCGGGCACTGGCCCAAGCCCAAGTGGAGATCACCTCTCCCAGGCCGAACGCCGTGTTGCGCGGC
Source organism: Ardenticatenaceae bacterium (assembly GCA_026989095.1). GTDB lineage: Bacteria > Chloroflexota > Anaerolineae > Ardenticatenales > Ardenticatenaceae > WFWG01. Next base: position 18,969 of record JALSKA010000067.1, on the reverse strand, counting down.
ACGGTGAGCATCCAGGGGACGGCCTCCACGCCCGACTTCTGGAAATACGAGGTCCACTTTGCCCCGGGGCTCAACCCGCCGGACAGCGGCTGGTCGGTACTCATCGTGCGCGAACAGCCGGTGGTCAACGGCCAGCTCGCCGTCTGGGACACCACGACTGTGCCCGACGGCACCTACAGCCTCCGCCTGCGCGTTGTTCGGCTGGACGGGAACTACGAGGAGGTCTACATCCGGCCCGTCAGCGTCCAGAACGCGGCTCCCCTGCCCACCGAGACGCCGGCCGAGACGCCGACACCGGTGCCCACGTTGACCCCGGGCGTGGTGAGCTCGCCGTCACCGGCCGAGGAGACGACGCCGGTGGTGGCCCAGCCCACCATCGTCTTGCCCCCGACAGCTACGCCCATTGTGATCAACACGGTGGGGCCTGTGGCCCAAGTGGAGGCCACCCCGGCTGGCGGAGACGTGTTGCTCCCCGAGAACGTGGATTTGGGCCAGGTGTTGAACGCCCGCGCGCTCGTCTCCGCCTGTTTGGGCGGCGCCGGGTTCGCCCTGGCCCTCTTCGTCTTCGTGGGCCTGTTGATGGGCCTTCGACGGCTTGTGCGTCACCTGATCTCCTGAGCTCAGAGGATGGTGGCGGCTCCCCAACGGCGCCCCGGGAGCCGGCCGGCAAGGAACGGGACAGCCACCATGGAAGGTGAGCGCTATCTGGTCGTGGGCTTGGGCAACCCCGGCCCGCAGTACGCGGGACACCGCCACAACGTGGGCTTTCAGGTGGTGGACGTGCTCGCCCGGCGCCACGGCGTCCGGTTCAGGGGCCGCCGGCGCGCGTTGGTGGCCGAGGGAACGATTGCCGGACGGGCGGTCGTCGTGGCCAAGCCCCTGACCTTCATGAACCTCAGCGGCGAGGCCGTGGCCGAGCTGGTGCGGGCGTATGCCATCACGCCGGCGCGGCTCCTCGTCGTGTACGATGACATGGACTTGCCCCTCGGCAAGTTGCGCTTGCGCCCCCGAGGAGGCTCCGGGGGACACCGGGGCATGGCCTCGGTCATCCGAGCCCTCGGCACCGACGCCGTGCCCCGCCTGCGCGTGGGCATCGGCCGCCCTCCTCCTCACGTGGACCCGGCCACCTATGTGCTCCGCGATTTTTCGCCCCAGGAGGAAGAGGTGATGGAAATCGTCCGCCAGGAGGCCGCGGACGCCGTGGACGTGTGGCTGGCGGAGGGAATCCAAGTGGCGATGGACAGGTTCAATCCCGGTCGCCAACGGGGCGGATGAGGGGGAGCTTTTGGCGCACCTCGCCCACGTCGGCGAAGACTTCGGCCAGACACTCCAGCACGTCGGCCACCAAGGTGCGGCGCTCCGGGGAAAGCTGGTGGACCATCTGGGCAACGCGCCGTTCGAGGCGGGCGAGGATGTCCAGGTAGAGGGCCTCACCTGCCGGAGTCAGCGTGAGCACCAGGAGACGCCTGTTGTGGGGAGCCGTGCTGCGGTGGACCCACCCCCGTTCGACCAGCGTGCGCACCATTTTGCTCATGGTGGGCAGTGACACGTCCCGCCACTGGGCCAAGTCCCCCAGCGAGGCGCCGGGATGGCGGCGCAGGTAGGCCAGCACGCGCAGCTGGGACATGGTGATGGGCTCTTGAAGCTCGTCCCGCACGACGGCCGAGAGGCTGCGGGAGAGATAGGGCACAATCTCGATGATTTTCACGGCCAGCTCATGTTCGTCCATGCGTCGGCCTCGTTCTCGACGCTCTCCACGTACACGACTTCGGCCAGGTTCCGCTCCAACGTGATCGGTTGGCCTTGGACTTGAAGAGTCACGGTCTCCGCGTCGGGATCGGCTTCCAGCAGGCGGACCGGCGTTCCGGGCACCACCCCTTTCTCGGCCAAGGCGCGGAGCACGTCGGGCTCCTGGTTGGCCACCCGGCGCACAATGCCCCACCGCCGGTGGCCGAGGGAGGGAAGGGGCTGGGTGGGAATGGCGATGATCTGGAGGTCGGAGGTGGGAATTGGGTCGCCGTGAGGGTCGTGGGTCGGGTGGCCCAACAGCTCGGCGATGGCGGCCTCGAACTGTTCGGAGATGTGATGTTCCAGGCGCTCCGCCTCGTCGTGGACTTGGTCCCACGAGTAGCCCAGGGCTTCAGCCAGGTAGAGCTCGATGAGGCGGTGATGGCGGATGACTTCGAGGGCGATCTTCTCGCCGGCGGGCGTCAACGTGGCCCCGCGGTAGGGCGCCCACTCCACGAGGCCCAAATCGGCCAGCCGTTTGAGCATGTTGGTCACCGAGGCCGGCGTGACGTTGAGGGCCTCGGCCAAGGCCGTGGTGGAGACGGGCTTGGCGTCCTGGTGAGCCAGCAGCCAGATGGTCTTCAGGTAATCCTGCATGGCCTCGGTGAGCGATGACATGTTCGGGTCTCCTCTGCTCCTTTCCGTTGGCAGGGGGCACGCTGAGTTGGGGGAAGTGTACCGAAAAGCCCCTCTGCCGTCAACCGGGTGTAGGGCGAGCAGCGGGAGGTGTTGCCCGGAGTGTTGGGCTCCGGCGAGATGGCAGAGGGCACTTACACATGGGGGCGATGTCTGTGCCGCACACGCCCTTTTGGGCAGCGGAAAAATAGGACGAAGGTCCTGTTTCCCGGTGTGCGAATTTTGAGTATAATGAGCGTATAATAGAGTGTGGTAATAAGGGAAAGTAGGTATTCGTTTTTGTGGTGCAGGGTGATTAAGGTTAGCTTCCGCATCCTGTATTGTTTTTTTTTTTTTTTTTTTTTTTTTTTTTTTTTTTTTTTTTTTGACACATTTGTTGTAGTGGGTGAACCGTTTCACGATTATTTGTTCACACTTCGGTTTTGCCATCAACAAGCGAGCCCTGTCCGCGAGATGCGCAGATGACGTTTGGAAACGCCCGTCCGGGCGCGGAAGTGGTGTGGCGCAGACGAGAAATGAGAGTTGTGTGGTGTCGTGTCGAGGGGGGCGACGGGTATTGGAGAGGTGTCCAGGGGGGCCTGTGTCCGTGTCTCCGTGAGTTCACCCCATGTGATGGCTCGGATACCCAACGCGCCTGTGCTCCCGGAAGGACGTATTTGTGCTGAGCAACTGAAGAATCTCCTCGGCCATCTCTGTTTTCCCCCGCAATCGAACCGAACCCTGTCGCGCGGGCTGTTGGCCGGAGGTTGACGACGAGAGGCGCTCAGGGATGTGGGGCGGGGGACGTGCTCGGCCCCGCCTCTTCCTGGGTGAGATTCTTGTTGGAGAGCGCACACGTGCGCGAGGTCGTTCACCGTCGAGGAGTGTTCAGGATGGAGAGGTGGTATTATGACTCTGTTTTCTAAGGTGTTTCACGATCTGGGCCCCCGCCTGCTCATCTGTGCTGATCAGAGCGGCCACATTATCGAGCATCTTCCGGCCAACCCGCCCTTCAACGCCCACACCCTTGCCGCCCTCGCCGCCGCCAATTTGGCCGCCGCCAGGGAGATGAAGCTCCTCTCCGACATCCAGATGGGCGACAACGACGTGGACCTCCTCATCACCAGCACGGAACGGGGGGCGATCTTGGCCGTCCAACGTCGGGACGAACTCATCTTCGTGGCGGTCACGGGCCCGAACACCCGCATTGGCATTGCCAAGCTGTTGCTCGTGCGGCTGGCGCGGACGTATACGCGGGAGGAGGCGGTACAGGAAGATCAGCGGGCCAAGCAGACCCTCTTCCACCGCCTGATGCGGGGAAAGGGCTTGGACATGGACTACAACAACAGATAGGCCCGTGCTGATGTGGCGGCCGGCCTGTTCTTGGGGCGCACAGCGTTCGCGGGGTGAAATCGGGCACGATCATGGAGATTGGGGGAGAATGTTTTTGGCCTTTTGTGAAACGTTTCAATCGCGGGTGAGCCAATCGGGCGATTTCACGCACACCCCTCCTTTCACGTGTACGACACCCTCGCTGAGCTTTCAAGTTTCAACGAGTATACCGCACAAGTGGGAACAAAGTGTGAACGGAGGGCCAAGACTCATGCGGCCGCGTTGTGTGAGGGGGAGGCGACGTGAGCGAGGAGGAGCTGGCTTTCAGATGGCCTCGTTCTGCCGCAGGCGCTCGACCAACCACTCGAGCAGCTCGGAAGGAGGCGCGTCCAGCTCGCGGGCCAAGGCGACACGGGCTTCCTCGTACACCGCCAGCGCCTGCGCCCGTCGGCCCAGACGGGCCAGAGCGCGCATTTTCACCTGGTAGGCCGTCTCTTCCCACGGGGCCACCTCCAAGGCGCGGTCGGCCCACATGATGGCCTGCTGCTCCTGGTGGCGCACGAGGTGGGCGTTGGCCGCGTACAGGCAGCCGTCCACGTAAGTGCTGTGGACGCGCTCGGCGTGGCGGGTCCACCACTCCTCGTATGGGGCCACGCCGACCGGCGGGACCCAATCCTCCAGGGCGGCGATGAGCGCCTGCGGAAGGGGGGGAATGGCTTGCCCCTCACCCTCCCGCAGCACCCGGCGCACAGTGCGCTCGAAGATCTCCACGTCCACCTGCACGTGGCCGTAGGGGTCGAAGGTGTACACGTCCCAGGCGATGGCCACGTAGCGCAGCGGCCCCTTGGGGCGCATGTGAGGTTCCAGGACTTGGCGCAGCCAACTGAGGAGCCGGCGCAAGGTTGTGGCCGCCTGCTGGGGAGCGTGATTGGGCCAGAGCTCCTCCAGGATGTGGTCACGGGTCAATGGCTCTCCCCGGTGCAGCACGAGGTATTGAAACAGGCGCAACACGGCTGGCCGCTGCCAAGCATTGGCGTCGATCTCCTGGCCGCCGCGCCAAACGCGAAAGCCGCCCATGAAGTGCACCCGCAGGGGTGGGGGTGGCAGGGCCTCCAGGTGCTTCAGGGCCCGCTCCACGTGGCGCCGGACGCGCGGCTCCTCCTCCTGGGCGAGGGCCCGGTAGAGGGGGGGCATGGCCTCCTCCCGCTGCGTGGCGGCCAGTGCCCGTGCGGCCCGCTGCCGCACATCTGCCGAGGGAGAACGGAGCAGCCCCTCCAGCCCCCTGACGTTGCCGATCCGCCCCAAGGCTTCCACGGCCTCATCCTCATCGTCGCCCCGGACGAGGACCACGCGCCAGAAGTGGTGTCCCAACTCGGGATCGCGGTCGGTGAGCACGGGCTTCAAGTGGGGCAGGCGGCGTAGGGTGGCGAGCAGGGCGCGCACGTGGCGTCCGGCCTCGGCAGGGCGACCCTCGCGGTGGCTCCGCCAGGCCAACAGCGCGCGCAACCGGACGATGGCGAGCATGGCACGGGCCGTGGTCAAGAACCGCGTGGCCGGGTGGAGCTCCGCAGAAGCGTGACCGGCCTCCGTGAGGGCAATGTCCCGCTCCAAGGCCACGAGCGCCTTGGGCAGGGGAGCGTTCCAGGGCTGGGCCAGCGCTTCCTCAGCGATGCAGACGGCCTTGTGGGCTTCGCCCCGCCGGCGAGCCAGCCAAGCGCGACCTTGGGCCAAGTGGAGCAACCGGTCGGGCCGGCCGGCAGCAGAAGCCTCCGCGCGGTCGAACGCCTCCTCGGCGCGGTGCCACGCTCCCACCCCGGTGAAGTAGGCGGCCCAGAACCAGAACCGCCAGAAGTTGGCCGTCAGGTCCACCTGCTCGACGTGCTGGATTGTCTCCTCCACCTGCTCCAGCGTCTCGCGCAGGCGAGCCCAGTCGCCCACAGCCTCGTACAGGGCGGCCCACTGTTCCAAGTGGATGACGTAGGGGGAGGGCCGCCCCTCGAAATAGGGGCGGTTTCGGCGCAACAGGGCCTCGGCCCGCTTCACGTGGCCCATGGGCACCAAGATGTTGGAGGCCAGGTTGTCCCGCTGGTAGGTGGCAATGGTCTCGTCGTCCAACGCCTCGGCAATGGCGATGGCCTCACGGCACCGCTGACGGGCTGCCGGCAAGTGGCCGAGCAGGATCAGGGCGTCGGCCTGCGCGCCGGCCGCGCTCTGTCGAAAGCTCATGTCAGTGCTGAGCTCGTACAGGCGGCGGGCATACGTCAGCGCATCTTCGTACCGGCCTATCACTAAGTTGACATAACTTAAAGCCCGGTACGCTTTCCCTATTTCCTCCGGCTCCTCGCGCACTTCCAACAACCTGGCGCCCCTGAGCACCAGGTGGAATCCCTCTTCGCGCTCGCCGGAGGCACAGAGTTCCACGCCCAAACGTGTCAGGAGCAGGGGATGGGCCTCCAAGTACGTCTCCGGGAGGCTCAAGGTCCATCGCCGAAAGGTGAAGACCCGGTTCTTGTCCCAGATGACCTCCATCGGCATGTCGAGGAGCAGCCGGGCGGCCTCGTCCCAGAGGGCGTCGGCCAGGGCCTGTTCGATGGCCATTTCGTAGTCTTCTTGTTCCCTGAACCACGTGACGATGGCCTTGGCGATCTCCCGGTGTTCCGGGTTCTTGCCGCGCAAGAAGGCGCGGAAGAGCTCGTGGTAGCGCCAGAAGTTAGGTCGCGTGCCCGGCTCCACGAAGAGGCGGCGTCGGAGCACGTCGTTCCAGAGGTGGCGAGCGCGGAGCTGGGCGGCCTCAGCGTCCCCCGAGGCCCAGAGCACGGCGGCGAGCTCGGGGGAAAATTGAAGCGCCGTGCCGGTCAGCAGGAGGAAGCGGCGCACCTCCTGGGGAAGCTCGTCCCACAGGCGGGCGAAGAGAGTGGTTGCCAGGAACTCCTCCAAGGAGGCCGTCGCCTGTTCCGGCACCTCGTGGTGGGCGGAAAGGCGGGCGAGGGCGGCGATGGCCAGGGGCCACCCGCGGGTGCGTTCGTGCCAGGCCACGATCTCCTCCCGGGAGTAGGGGAGGAAGCGGAGCCAGAGCTCCGTTTCCTCTGGCAGGAGGGCTAGGTCCTGTTCGGTGAGGTGAAGGGAAGCCACGGCCCGGAGCGAGTGTGCCAGGGAGGCAGGAAGCCACCGCCCGCCGAGCACCCACCGCGTTGGCGTGGCCATAATCTGGACGCCCAGCCACCTCAGGGCTTCGCCAGCGTCCTCCAGCACGTGAACGTCGTCCAGCAGAAGCACCTCTGCCCCTCTCCGTGCTTCGTTGACACGGGCCTCCAGCACGGCCACGTCTTGGTCCATCGGGGTGAGGGGGAGGACGCGCGCCCGGGGCAAGGTGCGGGCCAGCAAGTGCAGGAGCGCCGTCTTCCCGTACCCCGGCGCCGCGCTCAGCAGGACTGGGCCCTGCTTCAGGTGTGCTTGGACGCGCCTGATGAGATGGGGGCGCTCTGTGAGGGTGAGCAGCTCAGGTGGTGATGCTGGGATCACCATAACGTCCTGCTCCTGCACGGTGAACGTCAGTCCGCTCGAAGACGATGAGGTAGTGGTCGTTGAGCCACGTCCAGGGGAAAAGGGCGCCCAGGCGCCGGTCGAGCACGGCCAGGGCGCTGAAGAGCCGAGGCCAGCGCTTCACGAGGTGGCCCAAGTAGGAAGGGGGGAGCACCACGCCGATGCCCGCACTCCACGCGGGGCGGAAGTGGGGCGCGAACTCTCGGCGCAGTCGCAGCGGGGATGGGTACCAGACTCGCACCCGCGCGGGGCCCACGCGAGCTTCTGCGCCCGAACGTTGGCGCCGGAAGGCCGTGCACACCTGCCCGCGTCCCAGGTGCCAGAGGAGCTCCCACGGGCAGAGGGGCCCCATGAGCACCAGCACAACTCGGCCGGCGGGCCGCACCAGCCGTGCCAGGAATTCGGCCACAGGCCGGCGATCGGCCAAGCAGTTGAGGGCCCCGAAGTTGGAGAGGGCGCCGTCGAAGCAGCCTGTCGGGGGCAGGGGCAGCGCCGGCGCCAGGCGGTCCAGGTCGAACGGTGCTACGTCCACCAAGTCCCCCACGCCGGCGGCCTCGGCCTTGGCCCGCGTCACCCGGAGCATGGCCGGCGAGGCGTCGGTGGCGAGGACGCGCACGCCGCGCTTGGCCAGCCAGACCGCGTCCTCGCCCGTGCCACAGCCCAAGTCCAAGATGTGGTCGCCGGGCCGAAAGGCGGCTTGGACGTGTTCCCACACGGCTTCCCGAAGCCACTGTCCCAGGGGCGTGTGGGTGAAGGCGTGGTCGTAGCGCCCGGCGACGGCGTCGAAGGGGGCGGCAGTCATGGCCCGCCCTCCCGCTCGTGTCGAGTGAGCCACATGCCCAGGCGGCCGATTTTGGCGCTCGCGAGGGCGCGGGCCGCGCGCGCGTAGTCCCGCCACGAGCCGTTGGCGCGCTGTCGGAGCCGGTGTGCGGTGACCTCGCCCACCATCCAGCGGGTGGCAAAGGCGTAGAAGCGCCGCGAGTGGCGACCGGCCACTGTCAAGTCACGGTCGGAGCCCTCGTCCCAGGGCTTGAGGGGGATGATGCGGTCGGCCACCAGCTCGTAGTAGGGCGTGCCCTTGATGGGGTAGGCCACGGTGGTCAAGAAGACATCGGGCGGAGCGGCCTTGAGGTGGGCCACGGTGGCCTCGATGTCCTCCCATGTCTCCCCCTCGTAGCCCAGCATGATGAAGAGCCCGGCCTCGATGCCGTGCCGCTGCAACAGGCGGACCATCTCCCGCACGCGGGCCGCGTCGGTGCGCCGCTGCATGGCGTCCAACACCCGTTGGGAGCCGCTTTCGGAGCCGACCCAGAGGCGGAAGCACCCCATCTCGGCCAGCGTGCGGACGACTTCCTCGTCCAGCCGGTCCTCCCGGGAGATGGTCTCGAAGGGCACGCGAAGCCCCCGCCGCTTGAGCTCCTCGGCGTAGGCGAAGAACCAGCGCCTGTGGATGGTGAAAACGTCGTCGGCGTACCAGACCATGTCGGGCCGGTAGGTCTCCACGATGAGCTCCAGCTCGTCGGCCACGTTCTCCGGGGAGCGCCGGCGGTGGCTGTAGCCGAAGACGGCGTGGCTGCACCAGGTGCAGGTGTAGGGGCAGCCGCGGGCCGTGATCAGGGAGACGGAACCCCGGCCGTGGTGCTGGCGCCAGACGCGCACGTACTCGGCCATGTCGATGGCCTCGCGGTCGGGGAAGGGCTGGGCGTCCAAGTCGCGGATGTAGGGGCGGGCCGGCGTGCGCACGATGTGGCCGTCCTCCTCGCGGTAGACGATGCCTTTAATGTGGCCCATGTTTCGTGGCCCGTGGCGTGCCAGGTGGGGCAGGAGCTCCTCCAACGTCAGCTCCCCCTCGCCCACGACGACCACGTCGGCCCCGCGCGCCAGGTACTCCTCGGCGTAGTTGGCCGGCTCCGGCCCGCCCAGGACGACGGTGGCGCCCTGGGCCTTGCAGAGCCGGATCATCTCCAGCACGTTCTGGCGCGTCATCAGGGTGGCGTAGATGCCCACCACCGGCGGGCGCTCCTGGGCCAGCACCTGCGCGAACTCCTCGCGCTGGCGGAAGGTGGTGTCGAACACCTTCACGTCGAACCCCCGAGCCTTCAGGTGGGATGAGAGGTAGAGAATGCCCAAGGGCGGGTAGGGCTTCATCACCGCCCGCTCGTGGGGGTCCTCGTAGAGGTAGTAGCTGTGGGCCAACAGGATGTCCATCGCTCACCCGAAGACACTCACCCGCTCGGGCAGGATCTTGTAGATGACCCGCACCTCGCCGGGCCGACGGTAGGGGTAGCGGTCGAGCCCGCGGTACTTCTTGGCGAGCCGGTCGATGTGCTCGTCGGCTCCCTCTTCGGTGATCTCCACCACCCGCCCCCTGATCTGAACGTACCGGTAGGGGTTGTTGGGGTCGGAAACCTCGATGGCCACGCGCGGGTCCCGCCGCACGTTGACGTCCTTCTGCCGGCCCCGCGCGCTGTTGACCAGCACGTGGGTGCCGTCGAAGTCGATCCAGACGGGCGTGACCTGCGGGCTGCCGTCGGGCATCAACGTGGCCAGGTGGCCGAAGGCCCGCTTCTCGAAGGCGAACAGGTCCAGGTGGGATTCGGGAATGGCGCTCATCGGATGCCTCCTTTTTATTATCATGTCTTCACGAGAGCTTGGGAAGCGGCTTCAGCCGTTCCACAATCACCTTTTCAACGGGCAGGTGGTAGAAGTTCCGCCGGCAGCGCCAGCGGGCGAGCACTTGCAAGGGGCGCCGCCACCAGGTCTCGGGCCCCCAGGCGAAGCGGTTGTAGAACTTGAAGCGCTCGATCTGCTCGTATTTTTCGCGGCTCACCCACGGGCCGGAGGAGCCGATGAAGTCGAACCGGGCCCACTCCTCCAGGCTTTGGGGCAGGCGGTAGCCACGGCGCACCACCTCGTCGGTGATGCGGGAGCCGGGATAGGGCTTGTAGTAGAAGATGGGCGTCTCGAAGTCGGGGCTCATGGCCCGCAGGCGCTTGATCAGCTCCAACGTGGCCTCCACGGCCTCGTCCGGCTCGCCGGGGAAGCCCACAATGAAGGGAAAAATGGCACCGATGCCGTGACGGGCGCACTTCTCGGCACACGCCATCACCTGTTCCAGGGTGATGTCCTTGGTCATCCAGTCGAGCATCTGTTGGGAGCCTGACTCGACGCCGATCATCACACGGCGCAGGCCGGCGCGCACGCAGAGGGCGAAGATCTCGTCGGACAGGCGGTGGCCCTGGTCGGCGCGCATGGTGGCCGTCCACGTGAAGGTGAGCCCGCGCCGCAGGAACTCCTCGGCGATGGCCACCACGCGCTTGCGGTGGGTGAAGAAGGTCTCGTCCTGGAAGGCCACCTCCTCGAAGCGGTGGCGCCGCCACAAGTGCTCGAGCTCGTCGCCCACGCGGGCCGGCTCGATGGCGCTCCAGCGCCGGCGGTAAACGAAGGGGTCGGCGCAGAAGGCGCACCGGTAGTAGCACCCGACAGAGGAGATGTAGTCGAGCTGGCGCCGCCCCTTGCGCGCGAAGTAGGAGTCCACGGCGATGAGGCCGTAGTTCGCGGCCGGCAGCGTGTTCATGTCGGTCATGGGGCGGGGTGGGTTGGCCACGGGTGCCTCCCGGCCGGGTGGGCGGTAGGCGCAGCCGGCCACGCCGGCCGGCAGCTCGCCCTCGGCCAGCCGTTCCACGACGGCGGCAAAGGTGACCTCGCCCTGGCCTTGGACGGTCACGTCTACGGCGGGCTCGTCCAGGGTCTCGAGGGGGAAGAGGGAGGGGTGCCATCCTCCCCAAATGATGGGCATCCCGGGGTGGCGCGCCTTGACGGCGCGGCTCACCTCCAGGGCATCCTGGATGGGCGCGCCGGTGAGCACGGTGATGCCCAGGCAGAGGGCATCTTCCACTTCGGCCAACACGGCTTGCACGGGCGTCCGCTCCAGACGGCCGTCCACCACGCGCACCTGGTAGCGCTGCGGGTCCAGGGCCGAGCCCACGGCCACCAGGGCCAGGGGCATGGTGAAGAAGACGGCCCGCGGGTTGTAGAGCACGACTTTGTGGCGCCCCATGGTTCCTACCCGTCCGTCTGGGGTGTGGGGGTGGCCGCGGCCTCCGGGGTGAGCTCGACCGGGAGGGGGTCGAGTCCCACGTGGGGCACCCGCTCCAGCCGGTCGAGCCGGCGGCGTTCCCAGGGCAGCGTCACCAGGTGGTAGAGCATGGCCGCCGCGCGCCTCACGTGGCCGCGGGTAAGGCGGTGTGGCCGGCGAAGGAGCGCCTTGAGCTCCCACCACGTCGAGCGCGCGCGGAACTCCTTGTGCAGCACCCGGTGGAGTTGGCGGTAGAAGGCCGTGGTGTAGGGGCCCTTGTAGAGCATGGCCAGGTCGTTGGAGTCCAGCCAGTTCTGCTTGACCCCGAGCTGGTCTTTCACCCGCTCGTAGAACTTGGTGCCGGGCAGGGGATAGGAGACCGAGATGCCGATGTCGTCGGGCCGGCACTCGCGCACCATTTGGAGGGTCTTCTCGATGTCCTCCCGCGTCTCGCCGGGGTAGCCGAACTGGAGGAAGAAGCCCACCCGGATGCCGGCCGCGTGGAGCCGGCGGGTGGCCTCGTAGATCTGTTCCACGCGGATGCCCTTCTCCATGGCGTCCAGGATTTTTTGGGAGCCCGACTCGGCCCCGATCCAGACGATCTCGCAGCCGGCGTCCCGCAGGGCTTCGACAGCGCGGCCCCGCAGGAGGAGGTCGGCCCGGTTCAGGCACTTGAAGGGCACGCGGGCGTCGTGGGCCTGCACGAGCTCGGCGAAGCGCTCCAGCCAGCCCGGTTTCAGGCCCATGATGTCGTCGGCGAACCAGATGTGGTCGGGCCGGTAGGTCGTCTTCAACCACTTCAACTCGGCGACCACGTTCTCGGGGCTGCGGACAGTGTAGCGCTGGCCCCAGATGGGCTTGGCACACCAGTTGCAGTGGTAGGGGCAGCCGCGGGTGGTGACCATGTTCATGGAGAAGTAGCCGTGGCGCCGGCGCCAAATGCGCCGGTAGTGCTCCACGTCCACCAGGTCCCACGCGGGGAAGGGCAGGCTGTCCAAGTCGCGGAGGATGGGGCGCGGGGGCGTGTAGCGGACGTGGTCGCCGTCGAGGTAGGCCAGGCCGGGGATGTCGCCCAAGGAGCCTGCCAGGCGGCCGTTGAAGTGGTCTATCACCTCGCCCAAGGTGATTTCCCCCTCACCCACGATGACAGCGTGGGCCCCTTGGGCGAGGTACTTCTCGGCGTGGTCGCTGGCGTCGGAGCCGGCCACGATGACGGTGCAGCCCCGCGCGCGGGCCATGCGGATCATGGTGAAGGCCGCCTGGCGCATCCGCAACAGGCACATCTTGCTCAGGTAGTTGAAGTTGTCCTCGTAGATGACGGCGAAACGGGGGCGGTGTCGGTCGAGGGCTTCGGCCCAGCGGGCTTCGGAGTCGGCCAGCATGGCGTCGAAGAGGGCCACGTCGTATCCCCGCTCGCGCAGGTAGGCGGCCGCGTAGAGGGTGCCCAGGGGCGGATAGGGCTGCATGGCGTCCCACAGCTTGGGGTCGAACCGCAGGTAGTACGACTGGCCCAGCAGCACCTCGCTCATGGTTCTCCGTCTCCCTCCATTTTCAACCGGGTTAAACGTTCGTGGAACGCCCGAATGGTGCGTTGGCCGTAGCCGTCGAAGTGCCCTTTGCAGCAGTCAGGCCCGAAGGAGGTCTCGGAGTTGGGGCCGGCCTGGGCCCGAAAGGCGCGCACCTTGCGCGATTGTTCCCACTGCTCCAGGCGCCGGCCCACGGGCGAGCGGAGCAGGGCTTCCAGGGCACGCGTCCAAGCCGCCGGCGGCCGGCCGTCGGGGGCGAGGGTGGTGGTGATGGGCGGCGGGCCCTTGGCGTTGGGCAAGTAGGCGTCGGTCCAGCGGTTCAGGGCGCGCAGCCGGCGGTAGACGGCGTGGCCGACGAGGGGCACCATGTGCGCCACTTCGTGGGCGGTGAAAAGATTGCGGTCGGACAGGACGAGGGCACGTGTGGAGAGGAAATAGTTGGGGCAGAGTTCCACGCCCTGGCGCCGGGCAAGGCGCACGAGGGTGATGATGGTCGCCCGACAGACCCACAGGTGACCCGGCTCGGTGACCACGAGGTAGTCGATGTCGGCGCCGGCCTTGACGTTGTTGACGGCCAGGGCGCCTGTGACGGCCACCATGCGCACGAAGGGCATGTGGCCGATGGCGTGACCGTAGCGCACGGCCCGGGGCCAGAGGCGGTGGGCGTTGGTCTCCCGCTCCTGGCGCACGGCCACACACGCCTCGCGTCCCCGGAGCACAGCGTAGCCCTCACGGTAGACCAGATAAGGCGCCAGCCTCGCCGAGTTCAGCGCGGCATCCACGTCGGCGGGCGTGGCGCGCAGGCCAATGAGGTATCGGTGGACTTCCGCGGGCGTCATGGGGTAGTCGAAAACGTCGGCGTAGGCCACGGTTTTGAGCACGGCCAGTTCCAGTGGGGTCAACGTCTGCACCCGCATCATTCCCCTTCCAACCGTCTTCCCTCACCGTGATGCTCCCAACTGGGGAGCAGAGCTCAAGCGCCTCACAGGGCCCGTCCACGCCATGCTGGCATGTCGTCCGGTTTCCCTCGGCCCCCTTCCCGCGGAGCTCAGATGGGAGTACCCCTCCGGGAGTTGCCCAGGGGGGAGGTCAGCACGTCGGCCAGCGCATCCCCGCGGCGCACGCGGTAGGCCGGGATGGCCGTGGCCGCCAGCTCGGCCATCACGTCGTCGGCCGGCGGCACAGTGGGGTCGAACGACGCCGGGTCCACGACGACGGCCACGGTGCGCACGCCCCGCCGCTGGAGAAGCCGCAGCGCCTCCACCCAGAAGGTGTAGGGGGAGGCCGTGATCGTCACCACAGTCGTGCCCCTGGTGAAGAAGAGGTCCTCGAGGGCCAGCACTTGGGCGAGGCCAAAACGCCCTTGGGTTGTCACGACGGCCAGCTCCTCGAGGATTTTGGTGAGCTGCCTGTGTCCCCGGTCCGGGTGGAGCACGGTGCGGCGAGCGCCGTGGGCGATGAGGCCCACGGCCCGGTTGCGGTCCAAGAAGTGGCGGGCCAGCGAGGCCGCCACGGTGACCACGTACTCCTCGGTGGAGGGCATGATCTCCTCGCGCTGCTTCCTGTCCAGCCAGAGCACCACGGGCAACGTCTCCTCCCACTCGGCAGCATCTGGCGCGCGCACCAGGGTGTCGTAGTGGAGGTCGGGCACGATCCAGATGTTGGCCGTGGGGTCTTCCTCGAACTCCTTGACGATGAGCCGGCCAGTACGGGCCACACTGGGCCAGTGGATGCGGTTGAAACTGTCGCCCGGCTGGTATTCCCGCACGCCGGCCACGTTGGGGGTGACGTGGTGCGTGCGCCGGCGCAGGGCCTCCCCGCCCACGAGCTGGCCGAGGGGCGGGGCAAAGGCGGGGATGTCGTACATGGCCGGGTAGACGATCAGCTCGGAGGTCTGGGGCAAGTCGCGGGAAAAGCGGAAGAGGCCGAAGGGGTCGCCGCTGGTGATGCGCATGGGGCCCAGCCGAAAGCGGCCCCGCTTGAAGCAGTAGGTCTTGACGAACCAGCCCCGCGCCCGCTTTGGGGGGAGCGAGGTGATGACGCGGCTGGCCCGGTGGCCGGGCAGCTCCGAGAAGTCCCGCACCTCGAGCCACAGTTTGGGCCACCACCCCGTGTTCCGCACGACGAAGCGCTCCTCGGCCAGCCGGCCCACTTGGGTGCGCCGGGATTCCGTGATGCGGCGGATGGCAATTCCACGAACGTTGTTCCAAGCCCACAGGAAGGAAAGGACAAGGGTTGCTCCCAACAGGTAGACCAGGCTGAACAGAAGCCGCCGGCCGGTCTGCACGGCGGCCATCGAGAGGATGATCAGCAGGATGAGCAGGACCAAGCTGCGCCGCACGCTCTCCTCCTCGCGTTACTCGGGGTGCCGGCGCACCAGTGTGCGGGCCGCGCCGCCCGGCACGGGCACACGGGCCAGAATCTCGTCCAACACGGTGTGGGGGTCCACGCTCTTGATGCGCGCGGCCGGGCTGATGATCAGCCGGTGGGCCAGGGTGGCGTGGACCAGGGCTTTCACGTCGTCCGGGAGGACGAACTCCCGCCCTTCCATCGCGGCCCTGGCTTGGGCCGTGTGGTACAGGGCCAGGGAGCCACGCGGGCTCGCGCCCAAGTACACGTTGGGGTGTTCGCGGGTGGCGTTGGTCAGGGCCACGATGTACTCCTTGACCAGCTCGTCCACTTCCACCTCGCGCACCAGACGTTGGGCTTCCACCAGCTCCTCGGACGTGGCCACCTGCTCCAGCTCCTCGATGGGGTGGCGGCGTTGCTGGGAGGCGAGCATCTGGAGCTCCTTCTCCTTGGAGGGGTAGCCCAGGTGGAGCCGGAGGAGGAAACGGTCGAGCTGGGCTTCTGGCAGGGGAAAGGTGCCCTCGTACTCGATGGGGTTCTGCGTGGCAATCACCAGGAAGGGGCGTGGCAGGGGGTAGGTGGCCCCGTCCACGGTGATCTGCCGTTCCTCCATGGCTTCCAGGAGGGCCGATTGGGTTTTGGGCGTCGCCCGGTTGATCTCGTCCGTGAGGACGATCTGGGCCATGATGGGGCCGGGCCTGAACTCGAACTCCCGTGTCTTCTGGTTGAAGACGGAGACGCCGGTCACGTCGGTGGGCAGCAGGTCGGGGGTGAATTGGATGCGCTTGAAAGTGCATCCCAAGCTGCGGGCCAGGGCCTTGGCCAGCATGGTCTTGCCCACGCCGGGCACGTCTTCGATCAGGATGTGGCCCTCGCACAGCAGGGCGATGACGGCCAGTTGGATCTCACGCCGCTTGCCGAAGATGACCCGCTCGACGTTGCGCACGATGCGCTCGGCCAGGGCTTGAACTTGGTGCATGGTGCTACCCTCTCGCGAGTTTTTGGCCGGACGCGGAGCAAAGGGGCAGGGGTGTCCGCAACTCCCTGCGCCTCTTGGGGGCGCTTCGTCCGACACCCAAAGTATAGCCGGCGCGCCCGTTCCCCACAATTGGACGCTCTCCCTTACGCCGCGGGTTCTGCGCCCGGCAGGGCCACGCGCCGGCGGGTGAGCGCGCGGGCCTCATGCCGCGCCGCGCGGTAGCCGGGCACGGGGAAGCGCCCGTGCAGGGGGCTCAGGCGGGCTCCCCACACGGTGGGATGCCAGATGAGCCACCGCAGCACGCTTCCCGCCGGAGCCATGCGCATGGCCCTGCGCAGCTCGACCAGGCCACGGCCGTCCCACCCGCCGGCGAGGGCGTGCCAGAAGCAGTAGTAGGGCAGGGCCGGGGCGGTGGCCGCGAGGAAGAGCACCAGGCCGGTTATCAGGTCGCCGCGCCAGACGAGGTCCCCGAGGAGCCGCAGGGTCACGTAGGTGATGCTGCTGGCCGCCAGGGGCGCTGCCAGGGTCTGCCACCACGCCAGGGCGGGGCGGAGAATCAGGCGGGCGTTCACCGCCCAGGCCACCACATCCTTCAGGGGCAGGGCCACGAGGTAGGCCGCGATCACACCCCAGATTTGGAACCGGCCGATGAGCGCCGCCATCAGGCCCACGCGCACGACCTGCTCGAAGAAGAGCATCAGCGCCACGAGCTGAGGCTTCCCGGCCCCCTGCTGGACGCTGTCGGAGAACCAGGCGGGGAACTGGAAGGCGCCCCACACGAGCAACAGGCCGACCATCTGGGCCGCCCTGCTCCACGTTTCGCCCAGGGAACCGAGGATGAAGCGGTCGGCCACGGCCAGGAGGCTGCCGGCCACGAAGGCGCAGAACCACCCGCCGTACTTGAACCCCTGTGCCACGTAGTAGGCCGAGAGCCGGCGATAGCCGTGGCTGTAAGCCTCGCTGAAGGCCGGCATGACCCCCTGGTAGAGGGCGGCCAGGGCGCCGTAGGCGGCCACGAGGCCGAAGGCCACGTTCCAGTTGCCCTGGAGCTCGGTGTAGTTGAGGAGCGACCGTTCCATGAGCACCACTTGAGCGCTCCACCCCGCAGCGCCGATCACGCCGGCCAGGGTGATCATGGCCCCGAAGGAGAGGGCTTGCCGCACGGTTCGGGCGTCGAAGTGGGCCAGGAAGACGGCCCGCCACGCGTAGCCGAGCCGGCGGTAGAGCCAAAATCCAATGGCGAAAATGGCCAACTCGGTCAGGTACAGGCCCACGCCCAGCCCGACGGCCCCGCTCAGGCGGCCGAAGAGGACGTGATCTCCCAGGAGCGCCCGCGTGACCAAGATAGTCGCGCTCTGGACCAGGATCAGGACGAGCCCCACGGTGCCCGGCCCGGTGCCGCCCGGCGCCGGCTGGGCGAGGATGTTGATGATCTGGTCGTAGTCGAGCCGCTGGAGGGCTCGGAAGAGGTACTGGAAGACGCGCAGGAAGCCCGGAAACTGCACGAGGGCGTGGAGCAGGATGTAGTAGGCCAGGAAGGCGTACCGCGTCTGGGGCACCACAAAGGCGGCCAGCAACGTCACCGTGGCAATCTGCACCGTCCCCGTCATGGCCTGCCACCAGACGAAGAGCTGCACGAACTTCATCCCCTCGGCCGGATCGTCCACCCGGTGCTGGCTGAAGAATTTGACCAGGGCCACGCTGGTGCCCATGTCGAACAGAATCCAAAAGGTGTTGAAGAAGCTGAAGATCAGCCCCCACGCGCCCAGCACTTGGGCCGAGGGCACCAAGTAACGGGGTACCACGACGGTTTGATAGAACATGAAGGGGATGAAGAGGAAGAGCCCTAGGGCGAGGATGGCCAAGAACCCCGCCAGGGGCCGGTGGAAGCCCACGTCTTCCCAGGGGGTAGTCGCCTCCCGGACGCGGTACCGTGCTGGGTCGGCCACCAGGGCGCGCAGCGCTTCTGGGTGGCGCCGGCTGTGGCGCCGCACGAGCAGGAAGGCCGAGGCCGTGGTGCTCAGCATCAGGAGCACGAGCGCCACGGCGGCGCGCCGCTCGCGCGCGTGGGGCACCGGCGAGAGGGGCCACTCGGCGAAGGGGAGCGGGGTGAGCCCGGCCGCCTCGGTCACCAGGGCGTAGAGCAGGTAATCGTAATACGGCCACTCGACGAGCGCGGCGTTGAAGCCGTTGCCCTGCCAAGGGCTCAGCCAGAAGACCGGTGCTCCGGCGTTCCGGCGGGCCAAGACCGGCTCCGCGCCCGGAAAGGTCTGGACGAGCACGTCCCACCCCGGGCCGGCCGGCGCGGAGCGCTCGCGCACTTGGGGGGCCGAGCGCCAGTTGATCTCGCTCAGGAGGGGCGTCTTCCCCTTGAGGGGGTGGAGAGAGGCGGGCTCTCGCCCCGCGCGCACGCTCACGTCGGGGAGCAGCCGGCGCCATTCGCTGGCCGGCGTGCGGGGTCCGGGCACGATCACCAGCCCCGGCCGTGCTGGTCCGAAAAGGGCGTCCGGGGCGGGGAGCTCGCCGGGATCGTGGATGACCACAACCTTGGCCAAGGCAGGGCGGTCCACCAGGAGCACGCCGGGCAGCCGGCCCAGCCGCTCGAGCACCGGGCTCCCCGGGTGGGTGAGTGCCCACACGGGCACTGTGGGAACCTGTCCCTCGCCTTGGGCCCTGGCGAGCCCGGGCGCTGTGATCGCCGCCAGGAGGGCGCCCAGGAGGAGCACCCACCAGGCCCGACCTCCACGTGTGCGCATGGG
>JALSKA010000066.1 GCA_026989095.1 Ardenticatenaceae bacterium | reverse complement strand
AAGGTGAGCACGACCGGCCGCCTGCGCCGCAACGAGTCGGTACACGTCGAGATCACCTTCCAGCCCACCGCCGTCCTCGACTCAGCCCCCCCTTCGCCGGACGACCCCTTCGACGTGGCGTTGCGCCAGAGCGTGTTGAACGCCGAGATGGTGAACGCCTGGCGCGTGCCACCCGACAGGGCTCCCCTGAGCGCAGTCACCGTCCGGCGCTCGGCCTCGCCGTCGGCAACCGCCACGTTCAAAATCGTGGTGGACCGGGACGGCCTCTACCGCCTCACCTACAACGACCTCGTGGCTGCCGGCCTCGACCCCTCCGTGGACCCGCGCACGTTCGCCCTCACGAACCAGGGGCAACCCGTGGCCATCCGCGTCGAGGGCGAGGAGGACGGCTCGTTTGACCCCGGTGACGCCGTGATCTTCTACGGCCAGCGCTTCCGGGGGGAGCTCATGGCACGCCGGTACGCGGCCTTGAGCGCCACTTGGCTCAGCGAATGTCCGGCCTGTCGGCTTGACGGGCTCTTCGCCAAGTACACGGACGAGAACGTCTACTGGCTCTCCGCCGGGGGCACGCCCGGCCCGCGCATGGCCACCATCACCGGCACGCCCGCTGGCGCGCCGGTGCCGCGCACGTACCGAGCCACCGTGCGGGCCGAGGAGGCCAACCACTGGTGGACGCACCACTTCGGCAGCGAGGACACGTGGTTCTGGGACCGCCTGCAACCGCGCTACGACCCGATCAGGGGCACCTTCACGGCCGTGACGCGCACCTACGCCATCACCCTGACCGGCGTCGTCACCGCCGGCACGCCGGCCCAGCTCCGGGCCGAGATCGGCTCGCGCACCACATCACCGGGCCACCGCACGCGCTTCTACTTCAACGATTCGCTGTTCGCCCAGCCGGTTTACAGCGAGACGTGGGACGGCAGGGGCCTCCGCCGCATCACGGCCACGCTCCCCGTCACCCGGCTCCAGGAGGGGCAGAACCGGCTCACCTTCGTGTTGGGCGAAAACACGTTCGCCGAGGACATGTACTTCAACTGGTTCGAGGTCGAGTACGACCGCCGCTTCTGGGCCGACGCCGGCGAGCTCACCTTCGCTTACGGGCCCACGGGCACGTGGCAATACCAAGTGGGCGGCTTCCCTTCCTCCCAGGTGGAGGTGTACGACATCACAGACCCCTTCACGCCCACCCGCGTGGTGAGCGCGGCCGTGACAGGCAGCGGCCCGTACACGGTCGCCTTCCAGATCACCCAGGCGGCGCCGGCCACCTTCACGCTGGTGAGCGAGGCCAACATCATGGCCCCCAAGCGCGTCGAGCGCTTCGAGCCCTCGGGCCTGAAGGCCCCCTCCAACGGCGCCGACTACATCATCATCACCCACCGCGCCTTCATGACGGCCGCGCAGCGCCTGGCCGACTACCGCGCGTCCCAGGGGCTGCGCACGATGGTGGTGGACGTGGCCCAACTCTACGATGAGTTCAACGACGGCATCTACCACCCCATGGCCATCCGCAACTTCCTGGCCTACGCCTACGCCAACTGGCAGCCGCCGGCCCCCACTTACGTGGTCCTCGTGGGCGACGGCAACTGGAACTTCAAAAACGACGGCGCCTACGGCCAGCCCCCCATCTACATGCCCCCGAACTTGGCCTTCGTGGACCCGTGGCAGGGCGAGGTGGACAGCGCCAACCTGCTGGCGGCCTTCGTGGGCGACGACATCCTGCCCGACGTGGTCATCGCCCGCCTGCCGGCGGCCACCGAGGCCGAGCTGAACGCCATGATCGACAAGACCATCGCCTACGAGGCCCAGGGCTGGCAGCCGTGGCGTCAGTACGCCCTCTTCGTGGCCGACGACGTGCCCGACACGGCCGGCGACTTCGTGGGGCTCTCCGAAGGGATCATCGACGACACGCAACCGCCCTACCTCCGGCCGGTGCGCATCTACCTGAACGACTTCATCACCACCACGCCAGGGGGCTGCCGGCGCAACCGGCCCTGTCCGGCCATCAACCGGGCCATCACCGAGACGATGAACGTCACCGGCGCCCTCTTCCTCAACTTCGTGGGCCACGCCTCCGTGCAGTATTGGGCCGGCGAACGGCTCTTCACCGTCAAGGATGTGGCCTCCTTGGACAACGGCGACCGCCTGCCCATCCTGCTCTCCATGACCTGTCTGGACGGCTATTGGATTCACCCCTCCCTGCGCCCCAGCCTGGTAGTGGAGCTGCTCAGAGCCCAGAACAGGGGCATCGTGGCCGCTTTCTCGCCCACCGGCCTCGGCGTGGCCACAGGCCACGACGTGCTCCAGCGGGCCTTCTACGAGACATTCTTCGCCGAGGGCACGTGGAGCCTTGCCCAAGCCACCTTGGCCTCCAAACTGGCCATCTACGCCAGCGGCGCCAACTACGACCTGATCAACACCTTCACTATCTTCGGCGATCCGGCGCTGCGCGTGCCCAGCCCATTCGACGTGGAGCTCTCCGGCCCGCCGCCCTTCGACCGTGTCGCTCCTGGCAGCGCGCTCGCCGGGGCCGTGACGGTCACCAACACCGCCTCGACAACCGACACGGTGACCTTCGCCGTCACGCCGACGGTCTGGTCCGCCCGCCTTGCGCCCGTGACCGCCACCCTCGCGGCGGGCAGCAGCCAGCAGGTCACCGTCACCCTGAGCGTGCCGCCCACTGCCCCGGCCGGCACGAGGGCCTTCACCATCACCGCCACATCCTTGGGCGACCGCCGACAGCAGGTAACGACCACCCTGCGCGTCTCGGTCTGGCCTCGCCTCTACCTGCCCGTCATCACCCGACCGTGACGGATCGGGAACACGTGTGCGGAGGCTGTCGAATGGACGGCAGGGTTGGAAAATTGGGCGAACATCACTATCATCATCTCGTGCTCACCGCGCTGCGGAGCGCGTTGGCCGGGCGCAGGCGGGTCAGGCTCCACGTGCGGGGCACCAGCATGGCGCCCTGGCTCGGCCCAGGCGATGTCCTAGTCGTGGAACCCGTTCGTGCCGGCGCGTTGCGCCCCGGCGACCTCGTGGTGCGCTGTGACGGGGAAACGTGCTTGGTCCATCGCCTGATCGCCTACGACGCGCGCCGTGGGCTGTGGTACACCAAGGGCGACGACGTGTCGAATCTCGACCCTCCTCTCCCCTCCAAGAACCTGGTGGGACGGGTCGTGGCCGTTGAGCGCAACGGCCGCCGACAAGAGCTCTCCACGCGGCGAGCCGCCACAGTCGGCCGCCTGCTCGCGGAGATGGGGCGGCTGGAAGCCCGGATGGCCGCGTGGCCGGTGCCCAGGCCCGCACGCCGCTGGGCACGCGCGCTCCACAGGGGCGTTCGTGCCGTTCTCACCAGGCTGTTCTGATGAGAGGGGCTCACCGGAGAAACGCGGAGGTCTCAGGCAATGCACACATGGTCGTTGCAGTCGGTGCCGGTGCGCCACCCCTCGGTGGTGGACCGGCTTGTGGACAACGAAGCCGTCCTGGTGATGCCCGAGCAGGGCGTCATCAACGTGCTCAACGAAGTGGGGGCCCGCGTGTGGAACCTCATTGACGGCCGGCGCCGCGTGGAGGAGATCGTGCGCCTCATCTGTGAGGAGTACGATGTGTCCGCGGACCGGGCGGCCGAAGATGTCATCGAGTTCCTGGGCCAGTTGGCCCAACGGGGGGCCGTGTGGCCGGCCAGGGAGACGGACGCCACCCCATGAGCACCCGGCGGGGACGGTGGGCTCTCATCACAGCCGTTGTGCTCCTGGCCGGGGCGTTCGCCTCCCTGGTGCTCTTCCCCCGCACGGCCTCCACGGCCGTCACCTTGGCCCGCTTCGAGGCGTTTCCCGAAGACGGGCGCGTGCGGCTCGAGTGGGAGACGGCCACCGAGATCGACAACGCGGGGTTCTTCATCCGCCGCAGCTTGGAGCCCCTGGAGGACGGCAACGCCTACGAACGGCTGGGCGACTCGTGGACGCCGGCCCAAGGGGATAGCTTGGTGGGAGCCGTCTACTCGTGGGTGGACACGGACGTGCAGAACGGCGTCACCTACTACTACATGCTGGAGGCCGTGAGCATCAACAACGTCTCCGAGTTCCACGGCCCGGTGTCGGCCGTGCCCGGGCAAGCCCCAACGCCCACGCCGCCCCCCACGCCCTCTGAGCCCCCCGTGCCCACGGCCACGCCTTCGAGCACCCCTTCGCCCACGTCCTCGCCCACCCGGACGGCCACACCGACGCGGACGCGGACGCGAACGCCCACGGCCACGCCCACCCGGGCGGCCACGCCGACACAGACGCCCACGCCCGCCTCTTCGCCCACCACCACCAACACGCCGACGCGGACACCCACGCCGTCGAAG
>JALSKA010000065.1 GCA_026989095.1 Ardenticatenaceae bacterium | reverse complement strand
CGACGCGGCGGCGCGGGCGGGGCCCGTGCCGGGCGCCGCCCACTTGGGGCAAGTATAGGCCAAAGGGCGGGCGGGGGCAAACCTGTAGGGGCGCACGGCTGTGCGCCCGTACGGCTGTGCGCCCCCCAACCGGCTGGTCAATGCGCTGCGCCACCGCGGCCTGGGATGAGCGCACCCGATAGGCGAGTTGGCCCAAGAGTGACGCCGCAGAACGCCGAGTTGTGCAACACCGAGACGAAGTTCCTCTCCCTCAAGTGCAAGGCATCATTTGGATTGTGGAGATGGGCGACTACAATGTACGGGCGTATGACCGCACGTCCACGGCATCCATGGTGGGGACGCCAATGGTAGGGGCGCAGTAAGGGCTCTGCACCCCTGCGCCCTGACCAATGCCAACCACAAACCCGGTGAGGCGCCCCCCCAGCGGTTTGAGGAGCACAGCCATGCCGCGGGATGACCCAAGCCGCCACCGGCGTCGCTCTGTCCGATTGCGCGGGTATGATTACACCCAACCCGGTCACCATCTGCACCCACGCACGCGCGCCGTTGTTCGGCCGCGTGGTGGACGGGGAAATGGTGTTGAACGCATACGGCGACATCGTGCGGGGGAATGGTTCCGTTCCGCGGAAACCCGCGCCGAGATTGAATTGTTCTCCGACGAATTCGTGGTCATGCCCAATCACATCCACGGCATCGTGTGGATTGTGGAAACAAATGACCACAACGTAGGGGCGACCGGCCGGTCGCCCCTACAATGGGCGCACGGCCGTGCGCCCTTACACGCCATCCGCCGCTGCATCATCGACAACCCCCTGCGCTGGACTTGGACTGCTACAACGCCGACGCCACCGGCCCCGACCCCGGGGGCGACCCGGCGAGTCGCCCCTACCATGGCACACGTTGCACGGTGACACGGACTGTAAAAAATGGGGAAGTAAGCATGCCGAAGATGAACGCCGCAGAGGGCCAGACCCTGGAATTCAAAAGGCAGTGGACCGACCGGGCCCTGGAGGATTTGGCGGCCTTCGCCAACACGGACGGCGGCACCCTCCTTTTGGGCATTCGGGATGACGGCGAAATCGTGGGCGCCAGAGCCGACGACCGGGAACAGCAGCGGATTGCCAACCTCATTGCAGCCCATCTGGGCATCACCCCATCGATTCGGGCGATCGAGAGGCAAGGGTTCCCAGTGGTAGAAATTCGAGTCGATCCGGCCCCGGGGTTGGTCCCCTACAGTGGCCGGTATCTTCGCCGGGTGGGCACGACGAACCGCGATTTTTCGCCCGATGAACTGGCCCGGCACATCCTCACCCGCTCCGGGAGGAGTTGGGACAGCCTGCCCAGCGAGTGGATCTTAGAGGAGGTTGACCTGGAGGCCCTGAGGCGGTTTGCCCGCCTGGCCCGGGCCAGACTTCCCTATTTCGACCCCTCCCATCCCGAGCAGAGCTTGCGGAACCTCAATCTCCTGGAAGGCGAGCGGCTGAAGAACGCGGGAGTCTTGCTCTTTGGAAAGCGGCCCCAACGCCTCTTCCCCCAGGCCCAGGTCCGCATCGGCATCTTTCGTGGCACGGAGATCTTGGACAGCCACGATTTCACGGGCACCTTGTGGGACCAACTGGACGGCGCGATGGCGCGCTTTCGCCAGGTGCTCAAGGTGCGGTTCGACATTCAGGTGGAAGAACCCTCCCTGGAAGGGCTTCAGCGGAAGGAGATATGGGAGTATCCCCTGGAGGCCCTGCGGGAAGCGGTGGTGAACGCCCTCATCCACCGGGACTACACCTGTCCGGCGGACATCCAGATTCGCCTGGAAGAAGACCGCCTGGAGGTCTGGAGTCCGGGCGAACTGCCCCCACCCCTGACGCCGGAGGCGCTTTACGGGCCACACTCGTCGGTGCTTCGTAACCCGCTCATCGCGCAGGCCTTCTACTTTGCCGGCGTCATGGAGCGCTGGGGCACGGGCACCACGCGCATCATCCGCCTCTGCCGCGAGCAGGGGCTGCCAGAACCCGAGTTCGCCAACTGGCAGGGAGGCTTTCGGGTGACCTTCCTGAAAGACCCCTACACGCCGGAGCGGCTGCGGAAGATAGGACTGAATGAGCGTCAGATTCGCATCGTCGCTGTTCTGCGTGATGTCGAGAGTGCATCCATGGGCGAGCTGCATCGACGGTTTCCGGATGTGTCGAGTAAGACCATCCAGCGCGATCTGCAGGCGTTGGTTAAGAGAGGGTTGGTGAAAGCTTTGGGCGATAAGAAGGGAAGGCGCTATGTCCTGGCGCAGTAACGGGCTTTAAGGGACATATCGGACACATTTCGGACATTTGTTGGACAAAGGAAAGTGTCCACAAGGAAAGGGCTCAGAGGACTCGCAAACGACTCAAAAACGGGCCAGGGGTTTGTGCAGCGGTTTGAGGAGCGCAGCCATGCCGCGGGATGACCCAAGCCGCCACCGGCGTCGCTCTATCCGATTGCGCGGGTATGATTACACCCAACCCGGTCACCATCTGCACCCACGCACGCGCGCCGTTGTTCGGCCGCGTGGTGGACGGGGAAATGGTGTTGAACGCATACGGGACAATCGTGCGGGAAGAATGGTTCCGTTCCGCGGAAATCCGCGCCGAGATTGAATTGTTCCCCGACGAATTCGTGGTCATGCCCAATCACATCCACGGCATCGTGTGGATTGTGACAACGGACGACATGGTAGGGGCGACCGGCCGGTCGCCCCTACAACGGGCGCACGGCCATGCGCCCCTGCCACCCCACGGCCCCGCGCCCCGTTCCTTGGGTTCGTTCATTGCCGGTTTCAAATCCGCGGTCACCAAACGGATCAACGCCCGCCGCGGCACGCCCGGCGCGTGCGTCTGGCAACGCAATTATTACGAACACATCATCCGCAACGACGGGGCCCTCAACGCCATCCGCCGCTACATCATCGACAACCCCCTGCGCTGGCACCTGGACCGGTACAACCCCGACGCCACCGGCCCCGACCCTCAGGCGCGCGACCTGTGGCGCATGTTACAAACCGACGCCCACCCCCGCCCTGCCGACCGTCCTCGTAGGGGCGCAGCGCCGCTGCGCCCCTACTACGACCCGGCGCCGCGCCCCGAGAACACCCCCGACGACCAGGAGGACCGACCATGAGTGACCTGCTTTTCAAGAAGGTGGACTACACCGTCGGCAAACTGCTGGAGGACATCGCCATCGGTGAAATCGGTCTCCCCGACATCCAGCGCCCCTTCGTGTGGGATACCTCCCGCGTGCGCGATCTGTTTGACTCCATGTATCGCGGCTATCCCATCGGCACCCTGCTCTTCTGGGAAAACGGCTATCCCGGCGAACACCGCACCATCGGCGTGGAGGGCAAGCAGAAAATTCCCCACCTGCTCATTGTGGACGGCCAGCAACGCCTGACCGCGCTTTACGCGGTGATGAAAGGCGTGCCCATTCTCGACAAACACTTCCAGCAGCGTCGCTTGCGCATCGCCTTCAACCCCCTGGAAGAACGCTTTGAGGTCACGAACACGGCCATTGAGCGTGACTTCACTTGGATCCCCGACATCAGCGTGCTCTGGCAGCCCGATTTCGACCAGTATGCCTTTGTCTCGGTGTTTCTGGAACGCTTGGACGAGCGCCGTCCACTCGCCCCAGAGGATCGCAGACGCATTCCCAAGGCCATCCAGCGGCTGGTCAACCTCATCAACTACCCCATGACCGCGCTGGAGATTTCCCTGCACGCCACCGAGGAACAGGTCTCTGAGATTTTCGTGCGCATCAACAGCCGCGGGCGCACCCTGAACCAGGCGGACTTCATCCTCACCCTGATGTCCGTCTTCTGGGACGAGGGGCGCAAAGACCTGGAAGACTTCGCTCGGCAAGCTCGCAAGCCGCCCGCCGACAACCGCCCTTCGCCTTACACCCCCTACTTTCACCCTGCGCCCGACCAATTGCTGCGCGTGAATGTGGCCCTGGCCTTCCGCCGCGCCCGCCTGGAACATGTCTACTCCATCCTGCGCGGCAAGGACCTGCAAACGGGGGAATTTTCGGCCGAACGTCGCGACGCCCAGTTCGCCCGGCTGCGCGAAGCCCAGGCCCAAGTGCTCAACCTGCAACACTGGCATGATTTTCTCAAGGTGCTCAAGCGGGCCGGTTACATTCACCGCTCTCTCATTTCCTCCCAAACGGCCCTGATCTACACCTATGCCCTGTGGCTCATCGGCAAGCATGGCTTCGGCTTGGGCCCGCACACCCTGCGTACCCTCATGGCCCGCTGGTTCTTCATGAGTTCCCTGACAGGGCGTTACACCAGTTCGCCCGAAACGCGCATGGACCAAGACCTGGCCCTGCTGCGCGGCCGCTCTCGTGGCGAGAGATTCATCCAGGTGCTGGAACAAGAAATGGCCGCGGTGTTGACGCCGGATTTCTGGGAAGTGACCCTGCCCAACAACCTGGCCACGGCCTCGGCCCGCAACCCGGGACAATCGGCCTACTACGCCGCCCTTTGCATCCTGGACGCACCGGTGCTTTTCTCCACCATGAAAGTGCGGGACCTGCTCGATCCGACCGTCCAAGCCCGCAAGCAGGCTCTGGAGCGCCACCACCTGTTCCCCCGCAAATATCTGGGGCGACAGGGCATCACGACCAAACGCGACATCAACCAGGTGGCCAACTATGCGTTGGTCGAATGGCATGATAATATTGAAATCAGTGATCGTCCGCCGGCCGAATATGCACCGGAGTACGAGCGGCGCTTTGCCCCGGACACCTTACAGGACATGTATTGGTATCACGCCCTTCCTGAGCGATGGTACGAGATGGGGTACCGGGATTTCCTGGAAGAGCGTCGCCGGCGGATGGCCGTCGTGATCCGCGAGGGCTTCAACCACCTTTCGCACTTGTAACTCCGGCCGGTTGCTCCTCCGGCAAACGCACCGGGTGAGGCCGTTTCCCACTGTGTCGATGCCTCCACCACACCCCTGCGGTCACACTTGAGATGACAGGACCGCGGCCCCCTTGACGCCGGGAGAGGTTTCGTTTATACTGGAGGCAACGGTCTCCAAAACGTTTTGGAAACAGGAGAAGTTCGCCGCCGGGCGGGGGGCTCCAATGGGCGAAGTGCGGCTGCGGGACATCGCGGAGAGGCTGGGCGTCTCGGTCACCACAGTCTCCCGGGCGCTGGCCGGGTACAACGACGTGGCCCCGAAGACGCGCCAGTTGGTGCTCCGCACCGCCCGCGAGATGGGCTACTACCCCAACCTCACTGCCCGTCAGCTCCAGCGGCGGCGCACCGACACCATCGGGCTCGTTGTGGACGTGACCGGGCCGCGCTTCTCCGACCCGCTTTTCAGTGAGCTCCTGGCCGGCGTGGGCAACCGCGCGGCCCGCGAGGGGTTCGATCTCTTCGTGGCCACCATGCTCCCCGACACCGACGACGAACTCCAGGCGTACCGTCGCCTCGTGCGGGGCCGGCGGGTGGACGGCATCATTGTGGTGCGCACGCGCGTGGCCGACCGGCGGGTGCAATTCCTGCTGGAACAACAATTTCCCTTCATCACCTTTGGGCGCTCGACCATCACCGATCACGTCTCCTGGGTGGACGTGGACGGCGAGCGGGGGGTGCAGATGGTCGTGGAACGGCTCATCGCGGCCGGGCACCGCCACATCGCCATGCTCCAGCCGGACTTGCCCCTCATGTTCGCCCTGCTGCGGGAACGGGGCTACCGCCGGGCCATGCGGGCCCACGGCCTCCCCGTCAAGGAGACGTGGATCGTCCGCCGGCCACTCACCGAGGACGGCGGGTACCAGGGCATGCAGCATCTGCTCCGCCTGCGCACACCGCCCACGGCCGTGGTGGCCGGCAACGACCAGATGGCCATCGGCGCTATCCGCGCCCTCCAGGACCGCGGGCTGCGGGCCGGCAGCGACGTGGCCGTGGTCGGGTTCGACGACATCCCCCTGGCCAGACACGTTCACCCATCCCTCACCACACTTCGCCAGCCCATCTACGAAATCGGCCAACACCTCTGTCGGCTGTTGGTGGCCGTCCTCCGCCGGGAGGCAGATGGCCCGCGCCATCTCCTGCTCCAGCCGGAGCTCATCGTGCGCGAGTCGGCCCGGCTCTAACACCGGCTCCACGCCGGAGATCCGAAAGGGGGTGATATTGGGGCAAGAACCCTCCGCTGTACCGTTGACGTGGCGAGAAACGGCCGTGAAGTACCTTCAATTTCCAGGAAGGAGGAGATAGAGATGAGACGTACACCGTTCGTTCCGCTCGTCCTCCTGCTGGCCGCGCTCATCGTGGCCGCGTGTCAACAACAGCCGGCCGCGGCCCCAACGCCCCAAGTCATCGAGCGCACCGTGGTCGTCGAGAAGACGGTCGTGGTCGAGAAGGAGAAGCCCGTCGAGCAGACCGTCGTCGTCGAAGTGACGCCCACGCCGGTGGACTACGGCAACGTGGTCATCCTCTCGACCCAGGCCAAGCCCATCGAGGAACAGGAGAAGATGCGGGGCATCGTCCTGGCCGACTTCCCCGGCACGCCGGAGTTCATCGCCGAGGACGAGGGCGTGCTCATCGACCGCGTTGTGGCCGAGGCGCAGGCCGGCCAGGGCTCCGTGGACGTGATCATCGCCCTGCACGGCACTTTCCCCGTCCTGCTGGCCGAGAACACCCTCATGGACGTTTCTGACTTGATGGCCGAACTCTCGGACCGGGGCATCCCCGAGAAGTTCGTCGAGCTGGGCAAGCTGGGCACCGACACCCAGTATTACATCCCCATCATGCAGGCCACCTACATCTTCGCCGCCAACAAGGCCGCCCTGGAGTACCTGCCCGAGGGCGCCGACCCGGAGGCGCTCACCTACGCGCAGCTCCGCGATTGGGGGCGGAACATCCAGGAGGCCACAGGGGAGCAGATGTTGGGCTTCCCGGCCGGCGAGCGGGGCCTGATGCACCGCTTCCTGGAAGGGTACCTCTACCCCTCTTACACGGGCACGATGGTGACCGGCTTCCGCAGCGAGGAGGCCGTCACCATGTGGCAGGAATTCCAGGACATCTGGCAGTACGCCAACGTGCAGTCGGTGGCCTACGAGTTCATGCAGGAGCCCCTGTTGGCCGAGGAGGTCTGGGTGGCCTTTGACCACACTGCCCGCCTGATCAACGCCTTCAAGGAGCGGCCTGACGACTTCGTGGCCCTGCCCGCCCCCTCCGGCCCGGCCGGCCTGGGCTTCATGCCGGTCATCGTGGGCGCTGCCATCCCGGCCAACGCGCCCAACCCCGAGGGGGCCAAGGAGCTCATCAAGTACCTCACCCAGCCCGAGGTGCAAGTCGCCATCCTGCGCGAGATCGGCTTCTTCCCGGTGACCGACGTGGACTTCCCGGGCTACGTCTCCGTGGGCATCCGCATGGAGGGCGAGGCCGTGGCCAAGCAGGCGGCGGCGCCCAACGCCATCCCCGCGCTCCTGCCCGTGGGCTTGGGCGAGAAGGGCGGCGAGTTCAACAAGGTCTACCGCGACACCTTCACCCGCATTGTGCTCAACGGCGAGGACATCCAGACGGTGCTCGAGGAGGAGGCCGCCAACTTGCAGGCCATCCTCGACGACACAGGCGCCCCCTGCTGGCCGCCAGACCCGCCCAGCGAGGGCGCGTGCCAGGTGAAGTGAGAGCCGGAACTCCCTGCCGCGCGGCACCCTGTCGCGCGGCAGGGCCTTTCTCCGCCGTGCGACCCGGGCCCGACCCGTGAACCCGGCAGAAGGAGCCGAACATGATCCGCAAAACCCAATGGGAACCTTACCTCTTGCTCCTGCCCTCCCTCTTCTACCTGCTTTTCTTCTTCGGCTGGCCCATGATCCAAGCCTTTAGCCTGGCGCTGCGGGGCGAGGACGGCGGGTGGACCTTGGCCTACGTGCAGCGCATGATCAACGACACCTACTTCCGCGAGGCCCTGATCACCACCGTGGCCCTCATCGTGGCCATCCTGCCCATCCAGTTCCTCGTTGCCCTGGCCATGGCCCTCGTCGTCCACGCCCGCCCCAAGGGCGCCGGCCTCTTCCTCTACTTCTACGCCGTGCCCCTGGCCATCTCCGACTTGGCCGCCGGCATCGTCTGGTTCGCCATCTTCACCCAGCGGGGCTACTTGAACACCATCCTCCAGGCCATCGGCCTCATCGAGAAGCCCATCATCTTCCTCAACTACCAGAAGCCCTTGTGGGTCATCATGGCCATTGTGGCGGCCGAAGTGTGGCGGGCCACGGCCATCATCATGGTGATTCTGGTGGCCGGGCTGCAATCCATCCCCAACGATTACCTGGAGGCGGCCGAGATCTTCGGGGCCGGCCTCTTCGAGCGCATCACCCAGATCATCCTGCCCCTCCTGAAGCCCAGCCTCCAAGTGGCCCTCATCCTGCGCACGATTTTGGCCTTCCAGGCCTTCGCCGTGGTGGTGGCGCTGGCCGGGCAGGGGGCCACGGTGTTGGCCAAGGAAGCCTACAAGTGGTACACCGACATCCGCAACCCCAACGTAGCAGCCGCCTACGCCGGCCTCATCATGGTGCTCTCCATCGCCACGACGATTGTCTACCTGCGGGCCCTGCGCACGCCCGAGGAGGTGACGGCATGAAGCACTGGCCCTGGAGTCGCATTGTCCTCCACGCGGTGGCCCTGCTGTTGCTCCTGTGGGTGGTCCTGCCCATTTACCTCATTGCCCTGGCGGCCTTCAGCCCGCGGGACGTGGTCTACCAGTATCCCAAGCCGCTGGTGCCGACTCAGTTCTCGCTGGAGACCATGCTCTTCTTCATGCGCTCCAGCGGCGTGCTCGACTCGGTTCGGCGCAGCGTGATCGTGGCCCTCCTGACCTTGGTCGTCTCCATGGCCGTGGGCGCGCCTGCCGGCTACGCCCTGGCGCGCTACATCTTTCCCGGACGGGACACGTTCCGCATTGCCATCGTCTCCACGCGCGCCTTTCCCATCGTCATCCTCTCCATCCCGCTGGCCGTCTCCTTCATCAACCTCGGGCTCTACGATTCCACCATCAGCGTGGCCCTGATGCACACGGCCTTGGCCCTGCCCTTCACCATCCTGGTGACCAGCAGCGTCTTCGCCAGCGTGCCCGTGGACCTGGAGGAGGCGGCCATGACCTTGGGGTGCAGCCGGCTGGGGGCCTTTTGGCGCATCTCACTCCCCCTGACGTTGCCCGGCCTGGCCGCGGCCGCCATCTTCACCTTCGTGCTCTCGTGGAACGAGGTCTTCGCCGCCGCCATCCTCACCCTGCGCAACCGCACGCTGCCCGCCCACGTGCTCAGCGTGCTCAACGAGTCCCCCCTGCCCTTCCGGTTCGCCGGCGGCTTCTTCCTGCTCGTGCCCGCCCTGATCTTCATGCTCTTCATCCGGCGGTACCTCTTCAACCTGTGGGGCCGGGTCGTGCGGTAGTCCCGCCGGGACATGGTGCCTAGCTCGTCAGGAGGAGAACGGCATGGCCGAGATTCGCATTGACCACGTGTGGAAAACCTTCGGCAAAGTGGTCGCCGTGAAGGACGTGACGCTGACCGTCGAGGACCGGGAGTTCGTCATCCTGCTGGGGCCGAGCGGCTGTGGCAAGACGACCTTGCTCCGCTGCATCTCCGGCCTCGAGCAGGTGGACCGGGGCACCATCTTCATCGGCGGCCGGAACGTGACCAACCTGCCCCCCCGCCGGCGGGGCATCGCCATGGTCTTCCAGAGCTACGCCGTCTTTCCCCACATGACGGTCTTCGACAACATCGCCTTCGGGCTGCGGATGAAGAAGCTCCCCAAGCCTGAAATCGAGCGGCGCGTGCGGGACGCCGCCGCCCTCATGCACATCGAGGAGCTCCTGGACCGCTACCCGGCCCAGCTCAGCGGGGGCCAGCGCCAGCGCGTGGCCGTGGCCCGCGCCATCGCCGTCCAGTCGGAGGTGCTGCTCATGGACGAGCCCCTGAGCAACTTGGACGCCCTGTTGCGCCTGGAGATGCGCGCCGAGCTCAAGCGCCTCTTCACGGAGTTGGAGACGACGGTGGTCTACGTGACCCACGACCAGGTGGAGGCCATGAGCATGGGCGACCGCATCGCCGTCATGCGGGACGGCGAGATCCTCCAGTTCGACACGCCCGTGCGCGTCTACGACTACCCGGCCGACCGCTTCATCGGCGGCTTCATCGGCAACCCGCCCATGAACTTCCTGATGGCCGAAGTCACCGACGGCCGCGTGCTCGTCCACGGCACGGCTGTGGAGGTGCCCGCGCCGGTGCGCTCCCGCCTGCAGGCCGGCCCCGTGCTGGTGGGCATCCGGGCCGAGAACATCGAACTCTCGCCAGAGCAGGACGAAGGGGCCATCCCGGCCCGCGTGTTGGTGGTGGAGCCGCTGGGCTCCCACAACCTGGTGACCGCCAGCGTGGAGGCGGACATGGTGAAAGTCACCACGCCGGCCGACATGCGCCTGCGCCCCGACCAGGCCGTTTGGCTCCGCTTCGTGCCCGAGAAGGTCCGCTGGTTCGACGCCGAAAGCGGGCGCGCCCTGCCCGTGGACTACGAGGCCGTGGAGGCCGCCGGCCATGTCGGATAAAGTGCGCGTCGCCCTGGTGGGGTGCGGGAACATTGGGAGCGGAGGGCACGCGCCGGCCTACGCCCGGGTGCCCGGCGCCGAGCTGGTGGTGGCCTGCGACCTCCTGCCGGGACGCGCCGAGGCCGTGGCCCGGGCCACGGGGGCCGAACCCTGTGGGAGCTTTCAGGAGGTGGTGGCCCGCGACGACGTGGACGCCGTGGACCTCTGTGTGCCCACCGACCGGCACGCGCCGCTGGCCGTCGAGGCCCTGCAGGCCGGCAAGCACGTGCTCTGTGAGAAGCCCATCGCGCGCACCTTGGAGGAGGCCGACGCCATGATCGCGGCCGCCCGCGAAGCCGGGCGCGTGCTCATGGTGGGCCACGTGCGCCGCTTCGACCACCGCTACGTGGCCGTCAAGGGGGCTCTCCGGGCCGGCGACGTGGGCCGGCCGATCTACATCCGGCGCGCCGAACGCCAGTGGCTGCCCGTCCCCGCCGACGTCTGGTATTGGCGCCCCGAGGCCGGCGGGGGAGTCATCGTGGACATCGGCGTCCACATCGCCGACATGTTCCGGTGGCTCCTGGAAGACGAGCCGGTGAGCGTGTACGCCGTGGGCCGCCAGGTGCGCCAGGCCGCCCGTGAGGCCAACAGCTTCGACCACGCCCTGATGACCTTTCGCTTCGCCGGCGGGGCCATCGCCGTGGCCGAGGCCAGTTGGGCCTACCAGCCCAGCTTCGGGCGCGGCCTCTACGCGGCCCTCGACATCGTGGGCACGGCCGGCACGCTCCACGACAGCGACCAGCAGGCCAATCCAATGCTGGTCTACGACGCCACCCAAGGACCCCAACTGCCCCACTATTTCCGCTTCATGTCCACCACCGAGCACGCCTTTCAGGCCGAGATCGCCCACTTCGTGGCCTGCGTGCGGGGCGAACACCCCCCTGCTATTTCGCCCCACGACGCCCGTCGGGCCCTGGAGATGGCCCTGGCGGCCCAGCGCTCGGCCGAGACGGGAAGTGTCGTTCCCCTGTGAGGAGGAGAACGCCCATGGGCCGGAAGGTGCGCTTTGGCATTGTGAGTTACGCCCACCTGCACACGCCCCGCTACACGGCGGCCGTGGCCGCCAATCCCCACGCCGAGCTGGCGGGCATCGCCGGCACAGGCCTCAACGACGACGTGGCCCGTGCCGAAGCGGCCCGGCATGGCGTGCCCTACTTCGAGAGCGTGCAGGGCTTGCTCGACCGGGCCGGCGTCGAGGCGATCTACGTCGGCACCGAGCCCACCCGCCACCTGGAGATCGTCCGGCTGGCGGCCTCGCGGGGCGTCCACGTGCTCTGCGACAAGCCCATCGCCACCACGCTCGCCCAAGCCGACGCCATCGTGGAAGCAGCCCGTCGCGCGGACATTAAACTCATGGTGCCCTTCAACCCCCGTTTTCAATTGCCCGTCATGCGCTGCAAGGAGGAGCTCGTGTCGGGGCAGGCGGGTGAGCTGGTGGCCATCTACGCGGTGAAGTACGGCAAGCTGCCCACGTGGGCGCGGAGCCCCCAGCGGGCCGACTGGTTCCTCGACCCCCATCAGGCCGGCGGCGGGGGATTCCTGGACATCGGCATTCACGCCGTGGACGCCCTGCGCTGGCTGGCCGGCGCCGAGGCAACGCGGGTCTACGCCCAGATGGGCACCTTCATTCACCCGCTGGAAGCCGAGGACTTGGGCACCATGACCGTGGAGTTCGCCAACGGCGTGGTGGGCGTGCTCAGCGCCGGGTGGGTGAACCCCGAGAGCTTTCCCGCGTGGCTGGACGTGCGCTTCGAGGTGTTGGCCACCGAGCGCACCTACCTGATCGACAGCCCCTATCACGCCTTCACCCTGCACGGCCCCGCGGGCGTGGAGAGTCGCCCCTGGTGGCGGCGCGACGTGGACGGCCTGGTGGACGAGTTCCTCCACGCCATCATCGAGGACCGCGAGCCGGCCATCACCGGCGAGGACGGCCGCGCCGCGCTGGCCATCGTGCTGGCCGCCTACGAGTCGGCCCGCTTGGGCAGGCCTGTGGCTCCCAGCTTATAGGCTCATGGCCAGGAGCGTCTGCACGATGATGGATTGCACCACTTGGAGGACCAGAATGGCCACGATGGGGCTAATGTCCACCATGCCGATGGGCGGGATGATGCGCCGGAAGGGCTCCAGGATCGGGTCGGTCACGCGGTACAGGAACTGCACAATCGGGTGATAGGGGTCGATGTGGATGCCGGCCAACGGCAACCACGAGAGCAGAATGCGGGCGAAGATCGCCAAGTCAAGCAGGTAGAAGAAGAGATTCACCAGGTCAACAAGAGCGCGCATGATTTCCCCTGTACCTCCGCTGTCTCCGTGATCACGGGTTCCGTGGCCCCAGGATAGCCGTGCCGATGCGCACCAGAGTTGCCCCCTCCTCGACGGCCACCTCGAAGTCATTGGACATGCCCATCGAGAGCTGGCGCCAATCCGCCTGCGGGAACTCCCGGGCCAGCCGGTCCCGCAGCCGGCGCAGGGCCGCGAAGTGAGGGCGTGCCTCTTCCGGGTCGGCCACCAGAGGGGCCATGGTCATGAGGCCGTGGACCCGCACGCGCGGCAGGTTCAGAATGGCCTCCACGTCCTCCAAGAACGCCCCGACATCTTCCGGCGACGTGACGGGGAAGCCATACTTCGTCGCCTCCCCGCTGACGTTAACTTCCAGCAGCACGTCCACGCGGTCCACCCCGGCCGCGCCGGCGCGCTTGTCCAGCTCGCGCGCCAGCCGCACCGAGTCCACCGAGTGGACCAGGGCGAAGCGGCCCACGACGTGGCGGGCCTTGCGCCGCTGCACGTGGCCGACCATGTGCCAGCGCACGTCGGCCAGGTCGGCCAACGCCTGCTGCTTCTCCAGCGCCTCGTGAACGCGGTTCTCGCCGATCTCCCGCACCCCGCAGGCGTGGAGTGCCCGGATGACCTCCGGCGGGTGCGTCTTGGTGACCGCGACCAGCGTCACCTCGTCGGCCGTCCGGCCGGCGCGTGCGGCCGCGGCGGCCACGCGCTCTTGAACGCGGTTCAGGTTGGCCCGCAGAGTTGTCGTGTCCATGGGTCCACACCGGAGATCGCGCGCAGGGCAAGATATGGGGTAATTGTACACGGAATTCCCCGTTTGACGAAGCGGCGGGGCTCCGCCTCGCCCGGCGAGAGGCGCTCCACGCGCCCGCTGGCTATCGGGCGGGCACCTTAATTTCCTGCCCAATGCGCAGGCGCCTGGGGTCCAGGCCCGGGTTGAGGGCCAGGATGTCGTCCACGGTGACACCGTACCGGCGCGCGATGGTGCCCAGGATCTCCCCTTCCTGAACCACGTGGATGATCACCGCCGGCGTCGCCGTGGGCTCAGGCGTGGGCGTCGTTGTGGCCTGCGGCGCTTCGGGCGAGGGCGTGGCATCGG
This sequence comes from Ardenticatenaceae bacterium, assembly GCA_026989095.1. GTDB lineage: Bacteria > Chloroflexota > Anaerolineae > Ardenticatenales > Ardenticatenaceae > WFWG01. The sequence goes on along the minus strand of JALSKA010000065.1, from coordinate 11,572 downwards.
TTGGCGTCGGTGTGGGGAGGGGGATGATCAGCTCCTGGCCGACGCGCAGGAAATCGTCGGTCAGGTTGTTGGCCTGCCGGATGGCCTCGACGGAGACGCCGTAGCGGTTGGCGATCTCCAGGAGCACCTCTCCCTGTTGGACGACGTGGACGAGCGCGGCCGGCGTGGCCGTTACCTCCGGCGTGGCCGTGGCCGTGGGCGACGGCGAGGGCGTGGCCGTGGGCGTCACAGTCGCCGTGGGCGAGGCCGTTGGCGGGAAGGTGGGCAGGGGGGTGAAGGTGGGGAGTGCCGTGGGGGTCGGGGTGGCAACGGCCGGGAGCTGGGTGGCGGCCACGGCCCCCACGAAGAGAAGCGTGATGGCCAGGGCAATCAAGTCGGTGAAGAAGGCGGCACCTCGGGGCCAACCGCCGGGCCCAGCATGGGCATGGCGCCGGCGCTGCCAGAGGAGTCCGGCGAACCCCACGGCGATCATGCCGCCTATCAGCAGAATTGGCCACTTGGCGCTTAAACTGTCCATTTCACCGCTTCCTCACCTCAGTACGCCGCGCGAACCGTGTGGCCGTGCCCTGACAGCGGCGATCCGCGCCGGCCGGTCTTCATTATAGGCCGTTCCTCCTCCTTGTCGAGCCACGCCGCTCCCGTCCTCACGGCACGCGGACGACCAACGTGCCCAGCTCCACCCGACGGCCGTCGATGACGAGGCGCAGGCGCGCCGTGCCGGCTGGCAAGTCGCCGGGCAGAAAGCGCACCTGGGGGTCGCGCACCACCTCACCGGCCTGCCACTTCTCAGGGGGGTAGCGCCCCTCGAGCGGCTCCCACGGCCACGCGGCCGCCAGCCGGCCGTCGGGCGCCACCAGCTCGAGGGTCATCGGGGGAAGATCGGGGGCCTGGCGACCGGCCCGCCAGAAGAGAATGACGCTGAGGGGGTCGCCGGGGGCCAACGGCGTCTCGGGGGCGTGGTCGAAGCCGAGCTTGTTGAAGCGCCAGCCCACCAGGGACACCTCTCCCAACGGGACCCGCCGGCGCACGGCCGCGTCCAGGGCGTCGGCCGTGGGGGGCACAGGGGGCCGCCGGACGCGCACGTCGGCCAAGGTGAGGGCATCGCCGCCCCCGGCCACGGGCAGGCGCCGGCCCGTGGCCCGGTCGTACAACCCCACGATGAGCCGATAGGTGCCCGGCGGTGTGCCCGGCAAGACGGGCACGCCCAGGCGCCCGCGGTAGGCCTGGCCGGGCTCCCACGCCGTTGAGGGCGTGGCCGCCGGCCGGCCGTCGTACTGGCCCACGATGTGGTTGCCGGCGTCGAGCACTTGGGCAAACACCACCAGCTCCGCCTGCGGGGCTTGTGCGGGCCGCCACACCAGCTCCACCCGCACAGCGTCGCCGGCGATGACCTCCTCGGGGGCCACGGCCGCCTGAGCCAGCACCACCCCGTCGCCGAACCGGGCCCCCACGGGCTCGAGGCGGTCGCGGAGATCGCCGAACTCGTAGACGGCCAGGCGCACGTTGCCATACCACCGGTCGCCGGCCTTGAAGGCGTTGGCGTTCAACCACCCCTCGATGATGCCCTCGGGGTCGCTCTCCTGCTGGGCCCAGAGCACGGCGTAGAGGCGGCGATGCCGGCGGGCAATGGACTCCAGCTCCCGCACCGTGGCCTCCGGGTCCGGCGGGCGCCGGCGGGGCATGGGGTAGCGGGGCAACGGCCCCTTGTAGTAGTAGTCCAGGATTTCGATCTGGCCGGGCCCCAGGAGCATAATGGCGTCGTCGGGGCCGGCCGTGGCCTCGATGGTGCGGGCAATGCCCCGGTAATCGTCCCGCCAGTAGGCCGGGTCGGTCCACTCGTTGCGCAGGGGCACCACAGCGGCGCCGACGAGCAGGGTCATCGCGGCCGCTGTGACCGGCCAGGACCACGCCGGCCGCCTGATCAACTCGGCCGCTGCGCGCGCGCCCAAGCCCAGCACGAGGTGGTAGCCGGGCAAGGCCACGATGAGGAACTTGGCGTCGTAGAAGGGGCGGTCGAGGGCCGAGAGGATCAGCATGAGGCCCGGCGGCACCAGCCACCAGGCGAAGGCGAAGAGGCCCGGCCAGCCGGCGCGTCGCGCGCCCACGGCCGACGCCGCAATCAAGGCCAGGAACCCCCACAGCCACGGCGACCACGTGGGGGGCACATTCGGCCCCAGGCTGAAGGTGCGCAGCACTTCGCGAGCCAGGAACGCGGGCCCGAAGGGCTGGCTGATGGCCGGCCAGTTGAGCAGTGTCTGTCGGCTCAGGTAGAGCCAGGGGATGTACGCCGCGGCGAGCCCCACGTGTGCTCCCGCCCACCACGCCCACTTGGCCGGCGCCCACCGCTCTCGCCAGGCGCGCAGAACCCACACCACGTTCTGCGCGACGACGACGGCCCCGCCGAAGTAGTGGGTGTAGGCCGCGGCCAGGGCCACCGGCCACCAGACGGCCAGACGGCCGGGCGATGGGCGCTCCAGGTAGCGGGCGAAGGCGGCCCAGGAGAGCGCGCCCAGGAGGGCCATCAGGATGTACATGCGCGTCTCCTGGGAGTAGTGCACGGCAAAGGGCGAGAGGGCCGCGGCGAGGCCGGCCACCGTTCCCCCCACGCGCCCGAACCACCGCCGGCCCAGGGCGTAAGTCACGGCCACGAGGAGCGTGCCGTACACGGCGCTCAGCCCGCGCACGGCGAAGACGCCGGTGCCGACCAGCGCCACCCAAGCGTGCAAGGTGAAGTAGTAGAGGGGCGGGTGAATGTCGCGCGACGCGTCCAGGGCGATGCGGACGAGGGGGCGGGGGGCCAAGGCCACGCTGGTGCCCTCGTCGGCCCACAGGCTCTGGATCTCCAGGCCGTAGGTGCGCAGGGCGAAGGCCAGGAGAACGAGTCCCAGGCCAACGAGCAGGTGTTCACCGGGCCGGCGACGGCGCATCCCTGTCTCCTCCTCCCGGCTATTCCTCCTGCCGGACGATGATGCCGTCCACTCCGAGCTCGCCCTCCAGCACCTCGACGCGCACGGCGTGGCGGCCGGGCCCCAGCCCCTCGGCGAGGGGGAGCAGCACGGGGTCGGAGGGGGTATCGCCCCGCACGGACAGCTCACGGGGAGCGCCGTCGCCCACGCGGACGGCCAGGCGGGCGGCCAGGCCCGGGCGCAGGGCCAACACCACGCTGCGCCCCTCGACGCCGAAGGAGAGCGTCGCGCCCTCGCGGCCCAAGGCGTACCCGCCCAGCACGGCGCGGTCATCTGCCCGCCGCTCCCAGGGGCCCTCATAGGTGAGCGCCCAGTGGGTCTCCTGGTGATACCCCCGGTACAGGGTCGGGCGCAGAGTGGTCAGGAAACGCCGGATGGCCTCATAGGCCGGCGTGGGCGTGAAGTCGGGCTCCACGAGCCGAAAGTAATACTGGGGCTGGTCGGCCTCGCGGTCGTCGGCCTGTTTGAAGAACCAGTAGGTGACCACCCCCATCCAGGGCCACTCCCGTTGAATGCGCTCGAAGGCCTCCACGGCGTAGCGGGCGCGCCGATCCTCCGGCGTGCGGCCGAAGAGGGGCACCACGCCCTCGGGCGCCGAGTTCCACCCCACTTCGCTGGCCCAAATGGCCTTCTCCCCGTCGCCGTTGCGCAACATGATGTCGCGGATGTAGATGGGGCGGGAGAAGTTGAGCACGCGCGGCCTCATGCGGCGGTCGTAGGGCCCGCTCCAGAGGCCGTAGTCCTGGACGGCCAACACGTCGAACCACCGGGCCGCGCCCGCGTCGTAGAGGCGCTGGAGGAAGAGGAAGTCGTTGAGGTCCCGCCGGGTGAGCTCGATGGTGGGCGCCAGGGGAGCCGTGAGGATCACGGCGTCGGGGTCAACGGCCTTGATGCACGTGAAGCCGGCCTGGAGCAGGCGGGCGTATCCCTCCGGGCTAACGGCATAGGTGCCCCACTCGGGGAAGATGTTGGGCTCGTTCCAAATCTGGTAATAGCGAATGCGCCCCCGGTAGCGCCGGGCCACGGCCTGCACGTAGTCACAGAAGTCCTGCAGGTCGTCCGGCGGGGCCTGGGGCCCCACGTCGTTGCCCCGAGCCCTGGCCCACGCCGGCGGGTTGGAGAGGCGGGCAATGATGGAGAGGTTGTGGGCCTCGGTGCGTTCCACGATGTAGTCATACTTGGTCCAAGCGTTGCGAATTTCCCGATTCCGCAAGTCCACGAACCAGCCCTTGCGGTGGATTTCCAGGTCCTCCCAGGGGAACTCCTGGCGGATCCAGCGGAACCCGGCGGCCTCGATCATGGCCAGCGTGCGCTCCACCCGGCGGGGGTCGGTCTCGTTCTGGAGGAAGGTGTTCACGCCGAAGGGGTAGAGCCCGGCGTGGCGCACGGGGATCAGGGGTTCGGTGGCCGGCCGCGGGCGCAGGTAACCGCTCACCACGTGGCCCAGCCCCCGCACTTGGGCGGCCAAGAGCTCCTCGCCCGTCTGGGAGCGCAGCCACCGCCGCACGGCGTCCTGGCGTGCCCACGCGACGCCGGCGAGGAACACCAGGAGCGCGAGGCCGAGGAGCACGGCCGGCCAGAGGAGCCGCGTCCGCGAGCCCATCGCCTGCCTCAACCGCGCAGCTTGATCAACCGCTCGGCGGCCGCCTCCAACGTCTCCCACCGCTTGCAGAAGGTGAAGCGCACCAGGTGGCGCCCCTCGTGCGTGTTGATGTAGAAGGCCGTGGGCGGGATGGCCGCGACGCCGATTTCGGTAACCAGGTGGCGACAGAAGGCCACGTCATCGGGGAAATCCGTTTCCCCGATGTCCACCAGGACGAAGTAGGTGCCCTCGGGCGTGTAAGCCGGCAGGCCGATCTCGGCGAAGAGGCCGAGCATGAAGTCACGGCGCTGCTGGTAGTCGCGGCGCAGGGCCTCGAAGTAGTCGTCGCCGGCGCGCAGGGCCACGGCGATGGCCTCCTGCAACGGCGTGGCGCCGGCGAAGGTGATGAACTGGTGGGTGCGGCGCACGGCCGGGGCCAGGTGAGCAGGGGTGATGGCCCACCCCACTTTCCAGCCCGTGAGGCTGAAGGTCTTGCCGGCGCTGCTGATGGTAATGGTGCGCTCCCACATGCCGGGCAACGAGGCCAGGCGCATGTGCCGGTGGCCGTCGAAGACAATGTGCTCGTACACCTCGTCGGTGATGGCCACCACATCGTGGGCCTGACAGAGCTCGGCAATGAGGGCCAGCTCCTCGCGGGTGAAGACGTGGCCGGTTGGGTTGTGGGGCGTGTTCACGATAATGGCGCGCGTGCGGGGGCCGAAGGCAGCCCGCAGCTCCTCGGCCGGCACGCGGAAGTCGGGTGGCCGCAAGGTGACTGCCCGCACCGAGCCCCCGGCCATGCGCACGGCCGGCAGGTAGGAGTCGTAAAAGGGCTCGAAGAGGATCACCTCGTCGCCCGGGTTGACCACGCCCAAAACGGCCGCGAAGATGGCCTCGGTGGCGCCACAGGTGACGGTGATGTGGGCGTCCGGGTCAACGTCTACGCCGTAAAACCGCCGGCTGTGCTCGGCCAGGGCTTGGCGCAGGGCGGCTTGGCCGTGCATGAGGGCATATTGGTTGAGGTCACGCGCGATGGCGTCACGGGCGGCCTCCTTGGCCACGCCGAAGCCGGGAAAGTCGGGGAAGGCCTGCCCCAAGTTGACGGCCTGGTGTTCGGCAGCCAGCCGGCTCATCTCGGTGAAGATCGTGGTGCCCGTGCCGCGGATGCGTTCGGCCAGGTAACGCTCTGCCATGATGAGCCCCCTCCTACCGTTTGGAGAAGAGGAGCGCGCTCACGGCGCCACAGACGGCCAGCAGCGCACATCCTGCCACGAACACCATGACCATGGCCACGCGGGTGTAGCCGTGGTGGAATTGCTGTTGGTCCACACGCCGGGCCACGTCCAACGCCAGGGCCGTGGCGCCCAGGGAGGCAAGTAGGGTACTCATGGGCTCAACTCCGTTGAGGTGTCATGGGGCCAAGTATAGACAAGTTGGGCGAAAACGGAAATGGCCGCCCACTAGCGCGCTGTGCGCACCCACAGGCGGGTGCCGTCGCTGATGAGCTCCACCGTGCCCTGGGTGTCGGTCCGGTAGACGCGGACGCCGGCCGCGCGCAGGCGTTCCAACACTGTTTCATCAGGGTGGCCAAAGGGGTTCTGGGCCCCCACGGAGATGAGGGCCACGGAGGGGCGCAGCGCCTCTAGGAGGGCCGGCGTCGTCGAGGTGGCGCTGCCGTGGTGGGCCACCTTGAGCACGGCGCAGGGGCCAAGGCGCCCTGCGGTCACCAGCCGGCGCTCCGCCTCGGCCTCGATGTCGCCGGTCAGGAGGGCGCAGAACCGGCCGTAGCGCACGCGCAGCACAACGGAGCTGTTGTTCTCCTCCGGGTCCCCCGTCGTCCCGGGCGGGGGCCACAACACGTCCAGGCGCACGCCGTGGCCCAAGTCAACGACCTGCCCCCGCGTGGCGCGCACCAGACGGGTTCCCCCGCCGTTGCGCACTTGGTCCCACGTCCGGCTCAGGGCCGTTGTGGGCGGGAGCCCAGGGTCGAGGATGAGCTCGGTGCGGTAACGGGTGAGGAGTTCGGGGAGGCCACCCAAGTGGTCGGCGTCGGGGTGGGTGAGCACGATGAGGTCGAGGGTGCGGTCCCACGGCGGCATGAAACGCCCCACGCGGGTGAGGAGCACTTGGGGGTCTGGCCCCCCGTCCACCAGGACCTGCTTGCCGTCAGGAGTGCGCAGGAGGATCGCGTCGCCCTGGCCCACGTCGAGGAGCACAAGGTGCAGTCTCCCGTCCGGCCGGTAGGCGACGAGCAGCCAGGGGATCGCGGCGGCCACGAGGGCCACAGCCCACCCAAGGGCCTCCAGCCGCGTGCGCCCCGAGCGGGCCCACGCCCACACCTTCGCCCTGAGTTCCGGGCGGCGGGCCAGCCACCACGCGCCACCCACGGCGGCGTAGAAGGCCAGCAGCCCGCCGATGCCGGGGGACGGAACGCGCACTTGGGCGTAGGGCAGATTGGCCGTCCACTCCACGGCCGCCAGGGTCCAGGTGAGGCCGGCCCAAGGCACCCAGGCCAGCAGCCGGCCAAGGGGCAGCCACACGAGGCCGGCCAAGGTTGCCAGGCCGCCCCCGAGCATGATCCACGCCTGCACCGGCAGGATGAGCACGTTGGTCAGGAGGGAGACGAGGGAGAGCCGGCCGAAGGCGTAGACGATGAGCGGCGTCGTCAGGATCTGGGCGGCCAACGTCACGATGAGGGCCTCGTTCAGCAGGTCGAGCAGCCGCCGGCGGAAGGGCCCGCGAACGGGCAGCCGCGCCTCGGCCCAGGCGGTCAGGTCGGGCACGAAGAGGATCAGGGCCAGCGTGGCCAGGGCCGAGAGCTGAAAGCCCATGTCGTAGAGGGTGGCCGGCCTGAGCAGCGTCATGGCCACGGCGGCGGCCGCCAGGGAATTGAGCGCCAGGGTGGAGAGCCCCCACTGCCGGGCGAGCACGTAGAGCCCGCCCATGATGGCCGCCCGCGTCACGGCCGCGTCGGCGCCCACCAGCAGGGTGTAGAGGAACACGGCCCCCAGCGCGAAGGCCGCCGCACCACGCCGGCCCAAGGCCCGCCGACCCAGCGCCAGGAAGAGGCCGGCCAGGATCGAGATGTTGAACCCCGAAATCACCAGGATATGGGTGGTGCCGGTTATGTTGAAGCGCTCCATGACCTCGTCGGGAATGCCGCCCTCGATGCCGAGCAGGATGCCGTTGAGCAGGGCCGCGTGGGGTTCCGGGAGGAGCAGGGCGTTCGTGCGGGCAGCGCGCCGGCGCAGGGCGTAGAGGGCCCGGTAGAGGGGAGAGCCGTGTCCGCCGGAGAGGCGCTCGGCCCGCGCGCGCCGCATCTGGCTGAAGATGCCCTGGCGGGCCAAGTAGGTTCGGTAGTCGAAGGTGTCAAACGAGGGAGGTGTCTCCAACAGGCCCGTGAGCCGGATGCGGTCGCCGTACCGGAACGCCGGGTACAGGGGCACCCGGGTGACGAGCGTGCCCCGAACGGGCTCCGCCGTGCCGTCCGGGCGCACGAGGAGGTCGGCCGCCACGCGGAGGCGCAGTCGGCCGGCATGGGCCTCGGGATCGTTGACGATCACCCCCTCCACGGTGACCCGCTCTCCGAGGTCATTGTAGGCCGAGAGCGTCTGGCTGCTCGGGTCGGGCCGGGCTGATACTGCCCGCAGGCCGCCGAGGAGGAAGAGGATGAGCACGGCGAGGCCCAGCACGGCGCCATCGCCCAGCGGGTTGAGCACCACCAGCCTTCCCCACGCCGTGCGGCGCAACGAGCGGAAGCGCCACGCCGCGCCGGCCGCGAGGGCCGGCAGGGGCAGCCACCACGCCCACGGCGGCGTGGACCGGGTTTCGGCCAGAGCGATGCCGGCCAACCAGGCGGCGGCAAGCCACACCAGTGGGGGCAGGGTGTGATACCATGTCCGAGCTGGGGGCATGGCGCGCTTCACCATCGCCGTGCTCTGCTGTGCTTCAGGGGCCAACGTCATCGGCCGGCGGCGCCACTAGCAGGGCGACCTGCTCTCGACCGGCTTCGGCTAGGTACGGAAGCAGCTCCGACGGGGACAACTCCAGGCCTCCCACGAGAAGGTGGGCCCTACATCCCCGCCGGCAGTCGCTCGCCCCAAACCCCAACACGGGAACGGAGAGAGCCGGAGAGGCGGCCAGCGCCTGGCTCCAGCGGCACTCCAGCCTCTCGCCGGCAACCCACGCCGCCCACGCCACCGGCGCGACGTGGCGCACGTAATCCACGTGCCAGCGGAGCCTTTGGGGGCCACGCCAGTGGCGCGCTAATCTCGCGCGCAGGCCGCCGGGCCCCCAGGCGCTGCCCACGTACAGGTAGAGCCCCGGGGCAAAGGCGAACGTGCCGAGGCGGCCCACGGTGAGCACGCGCTCCGCCTCCAGGCGCAGGGCGAGCACATACGTGCCGGGCCGGGCGGGAGGAGAGGTGGCCGCGGACATCTCCCGCTTCCTACCACTTGCGGACCGCTCCCGGCATGACCAGCTCGGTCAGGGCGCAGTGGTAGCCGCCGTAGCGCACCTGGCATTGGGCAGGCCGCGCGTCGCGGGGCACCTCGACGCCCAGCCGGCGCAAGTTGCGCACCACGTGGCACACGGGCAACCCCATCACGTTGGCCGGACACCCGACCACTTTTTCCACCGGGGCGAACTCGGCGTTCTGGATGGCGTAGGCGGCCGCCTTGTCGAGGGGATCGCCGCTCTGCACGTAGGCGGCGATCTCCTCGTCGCTCATGGGACGCAGCCAAACCAAGGTGTCACACAGTTCTGTGATGGCCTTGCCTGTGGCCGCGTCCAACACGGTCACGCCGGTGAGCACCCGGTGGCGCTCCCCCCGCAGGCGCTGCAACATGGCCACAGCCTCGTCGGGATCGCGGGGTTTGCCCAGGATGTCACCCCTGTGAACCACAACGGTGTCGGCAGCCACGATGATGCCGTCACCCGCGTCCGCGGCCACAGCGCGGGCCTTCTCCCGGCTCAGCCGTTGGGGGAACGCGGCCGGGGGCTCATCGTGCCGGCGCTCCTCCGGCACGTCGGCCGGACACACGTTGAAAGGGAGCCCCAACAGGGCCAGGAGCTCGCGCCGGCGGGGTGATCGGCTGGCCAGGACCAAATGGCGTGGTGTCTGAGTGGTCATGGGGTTCGCTCCTCGTAGGCGTGGGCCAAGGCCACCCGCTCGCGCACCGGAGGGTGGGAGGCGAGGAGCCACACGGCCCAACGGGGCGGATCGGCCTCGGCCAAGTTCTGGTTGGCCAGGCGAATCATGGCCGAGGCAAAGGCGCGGGGATCACTCGTCTTCAGCGCGTACCGGTCGGCCAGTCGCTCGCGCCAGCGGGAGTAGGCGTTCAGCAGGGGGAAGACGAGCACGCTGAAGAGGCCGAAGGCCAGTACCAGGAGGGGCAAGGCGCTCACGTCGCCGGGGCCTTCGAGGTCAAAGGCGGCCACGCCCCACCGGAGGAAGCGGTGGGCCACGTACATGCCGCCGAAGTACAGGGCGCTCTGGACGAGCACGCCCAGCTCCAGGTCACGGTGGACTTGGTGGCCCAGCTCGTGGGCCAGGATGGCCTCGATCTCGTCGGGGGAGAAGTCGGCGTAGAGGGTGTCGCCCAGGGCGATGCGCTTCGTGCGCCCCAGGCCCATCACCAAGGCGTTGGCCGCGCGGGTGCGGCGGCTCAGGCGAATCGTGTAGACATCGGCCACCTCCACGCCGGCCCGGGCGGCCAGACGGCCAATGCGCTCGCGCAACAGCGGGTCGTCCAGGGGAACGAGCTGGTAGAAGAGGGGCACGATGAGAACGGGAGCCACATAGCCCAAGAGCGCCGAGACCGCCGACAGGAAGAGGGCCGCCCACACCCACCACGTGTCCGGGGCCGTGCGCAGGAGCCAGAAGACCATCTCGGCCACAGGCAGGCCGAGCGCGAGCCCCAATCCCAGGGCCTTGAGTTCGTCGAGGAACCATCCCCGAAGCTCTTGGGTGCTCAGGCCATACCGGTGTGGGAGCACGAACCCCCGCCACCACGCCAAGGGCAGGGTGAGCGCCGTATACCCCGCGTAGACGACGGCCACGTAGGCGGCCACCAGGGCCCAGGGGTTCTCCACGCCGGCTCCCACCAACCACTGCTTGAGGGTAACGGCCAGGCCGCTGAGCAAAAAGGCGAGCACCAGGGCCCCGGAGAAGAGCAGGTCCACGAGCAGGAGAATTCGCCGTTTGCCGGCGTACTCGCGGGCCCTCTCCTGGCGTTGAGAGTCCAACTCTGGACGCTGGTAGGAGGCAGAACGCATACTTGGGCTCCCCAACGGATCTCCTGTACACCCGATTGTACGCCATCCCCCAGGTTCCGCCAAGTTCCTAGCCCAGCCCACGCGATGTGGACAGCGAGAAAAAATTGGGAGGTACGTTGAAATTGGGCGTTACCTTTCCCGGCCTGGGACGTATGTGGGGGTGACGGTGAACAACGAGCCAACGACAAGCTCAAGGAAACAAGAGGAGGATAACGATGAGACGGTTCCAACGACGATTTGCTTCTATGACGCTCCTGTTGGTTGTGGTCATGGTCTTGGCTGCCTGTGCCACACCCTCCGGTGTGCCTGATCAGAATGGCGCCGATGTGCCCACCCAAGATCTCCAACAAGCCCCTGACCAAAACGCACTTCCCGTAGATGCAGCCGGCGATCAGGATGCCACCACACCGGCCGACACGGCCAACGACATGGACGGCCAGGATGCCGCCGACATGAACGCCGACGCGGGCGACATGAGCGGCGACATGGACAGTGACATGTCCATGGACGAGAAGGACATGGAAGGCGCTCGGATGGGCGACGACGAGGCGGACGACCGCATGGCCGACGCCCAGGACAAGCGCGACGAGGCCATCGATGAGGCCGACGACAAGCTCGACGACGCTCTGGAGAACCGCTCTGAGATGGCCGAGGAGCAGGCTGATGAGGCGGACGACCGCATGGCCGACGCCCAGGACGACGCTGAGGACCACCGCGACGACGCCCAGGACGACGCCGACGACGCCCA
>JALSKA010000064.1 GCA_026989095.1 Ardenticatenaceae bacterium | reverse complement strand
AGTGTGGCCATAACGTTCTCCTTTCTCCTTGGGCGCTTTGCGCGCCGTAGTAATTGGGGACTTCTGGGGTAGCCACCGGGCGTCCACACAGCACTGAAACATCCGTTGACCACCCCTGCGGCAGCTCGCCTAATTATACCGGCCTTTGAGTGGACGAGAAAACATGGCCTGTGTGGGACGCGCACGCTCCACTTTCCCCGTCCACTGTGCTCCTCGAGCCCATTGTCCGCAAAAGTGTGGTGGGCCATAGAGTTGACCTCTGCGGCATCCGCCGTATACTAGCACCGATTTCACTCGGAAGGAGGCCACCACCATGCGCATTCTCATCACCGGCGGCGCGGGCTTTTTGGGCTCACACTTGTGTGACCGCTTTCTGGCCGAGGGGCACGAGGTCATCGTCATGGACAATTTGCTCACCGGCAAGGCGGAAAACATCGCCCACTTGGCCGGACATGAGCGGTTCAAGTTCATCAAGCAGGACGTGACGGAGTACCTGTTCGTGGAAGGGCCTATTGATGCTATTTTGCACTTTGCCTCCCCGGCCAGCCCGGCGGATTACATGCGCTATCCCATTCAAACCCTCAAGGTGGGCGCGCTTGGCACTCACAAGACGTTGGGCCTCGCCCGCTTCAAGGGAGCCCGCTACTTGCTCGCCTCCACGAGTGAGGTGTACGGCGACCCTCTGGTCCATCCCCAGAGCGAGGATTACTGGGGCAACGTGAACCCCATCGGCCCGCGGGGTGTCTACGATGAGGCCAAGCGCTTCGCCGAGGCGATGGTCATGGCCTATCACCGTTCACACGGCCTTGACACCCGCATTGCCCGCATCTTCAACACCTACGGGCCCCGGATGCGCATCAACGACGGCCGCGTGGTGCCCAATTTCATCGCTCAGGCGCTCCGGGGCGAGCCCCTCACTGTCTACGGCGACGGTTCCCAGACGCGCTCCTTCTGTTACGTGGACGACCTCGTGGAGGGCATCTACCGGCTGCTCATGAGCGAAGAGGTGGAGCCCGTCAACTTGGGCAACCCCCACGAGATGAGCATCCTCCAGTTCGCGGAGACGATCAACCGGATCACGGGCAACACAGCTGGGGTGATCTTCAAGCCGCTGCCCAAGGATGACCCCAAGGTGCGCCAGCCCGACATCAGCAAGGCCCGACGCGTCCTCGGGTGGGAGCCGAAAATCTCCCTCGAGGAGGGCATTGAGCGCACGATTCCGTACTTCCGACAGCGGTTGGGCCTTGTGGTCAGCGGGGAGAAATGAAACAGGGGACAGGCTTCTACGCCGCCTGTCCCCTGATGCCTCGTCCACCCCACGGGGGAGAGCGTCGTTGCCCGGCTGTTTCATTCATCTCGCCAGACCACGTAGTCGAAAACCGTGCGACACCCCCGACAGTAGTATTGGGAGGCCAAGTGCATTTGGCCGAAGAGCCCGAAGAGCTCCGTCTCCGGCGAGCCACAGAAGGGACACGTCACCGCCCTTTCAGCCTCCTCTTTCCCGATGGCCGGTGTGACATTGATGGGGGAAGCTTCTCGTTCTTTGCTCATGCGGCCTGCTCCACTCGCCTCGTCTTGGGGTCGAATTGTTCCCACGGCAGTGCGTCTGCCGGGGCGTGCACGCCGGTCTCCTCGAAGAGGGGCATGAGCTGGTCGCGAAGGCGGCGGCGCAGCTCGCCCGGGGTGGCGTCCACGATGCCCAGCGCCACCAAGCGCGCGGCGCCCTCGTCGTCGTCCCGGCCGAACCAACAGAGCGTCTCGGGCAGCACGCGCCCAACGGCCTCCTCCAGTTCGGCCCGTGCGGCCTCGGACTGACGGGCCAGCCGGCGCAGCCAATCGCGGCCGTGCATCTGGTGGAAGCGCTCTTCCTCCAACATCTTGTCGATCCGCTGGGCCAGCGGCTCGTAGGCCGAGCCGCGCATGGCCTTGATGGCTTCGGTCAGGGCCCCGTCGAAGATCAGGTTGACGGCCACGAACTCCGTCCACTTGGCCAGCGGGCGGTCGAGGAACGAGGGGGCGTTGTAGTGGTCGCGGAACTGCTCCTCGTCGGTGACATCGGCGGGCACTTCGGGGAAGGCGCGCAACAGCATGTAGAGGGCTCGGGTGTGGCCCAGCTCCGTCTGGGCCATGGCGGCGGCAGCCACGCCCGACTCCAACACCGGCGCCCGGTTGGCCCACTCGGCGTAGCGCCGGCCGAGCACAACCTTGCTGTCGGCAATGGCCCAGATGAGGTTGATGAGCGCTTGGCGCGCGACGGCGTCCAACTCGTCAGGGGCTTGGTATCGCTTTCGTTCGTTCATCGGTTCATCCTCGCCACAGGGGTCTTTGGGGCGTGCTCGTGTCACGCCGGCTCGATGACGTGGACGATGGCCTGACGCGGCACGACGACCATCTCCAGCCAGTTCCACTCGTCGTAGATGCTGCGCGCGTAGACCACGGCCATCTCGTCGTCGGGGGCTGTGACAGTGCCGACGTGACGGAGGGGGTCCTCGTACTTCCGGCGGGCGAAGACCTCGTAGACTTGCTTGTCGCTGTTCGGCTCTCGGGTGCTCATACCACCACTCCCCACATGCGCATTTGCTCCCGCCCCTCCTCGGTCATCCTGTCGGCCGTCCAAGGCGGGCTCCAGACAATGTTAATGTGAACTTCGGAAACATCGGGCTCCTGGGCCAGTCGCTCGCGCACGTCCTGGAGGATGAACTCCATAGCCGGGCACCCCATGGCGGTGAAGGTTAAGTCCACCTCCACCCGTTCCCCGTCCCGCCGGATGTCGTAAATCAGCCCCATGTCCACCAGGCTGATGGGGAACTCGGGGTCCTTGACCTCCTTCAGCGCGGCCCACAGGTGGGCTGTCCCTTCACGCACGTTCATGCGGCCTGCTCCAACAACTGATGCCACTGCTTGTGCCCGTCTTGCAGCATTTCGACCATGTACTCGTTGAGAGGGCCGCGTTTCTTCCAACGCGCCAGCACTTGGTCCCACGTAATTTCCTCGTCGCCCCACCGCTTCTCCTCGGGGTCGAAGTCGGCCGGGAAGGGGCGGGTGATCACCCACTTGCCCTGTTCCTCGTCGTAACGCGCGGGCACCTCCAAGCCCAGCTCCTGGCAGAAGGGGACGGCTTGGCTGAGCCACTGCTGGCGGAGTTGGTCGTTGGTGTACCCCTTGATGCGGTAGTCGAGCTGCTCCTTGTGAATTTTCAGCTCGTCGGGCAGGCCGAACCACTCCACGGTGAGCAGGAACATCCAATCCACAGCGCGTTGGACTTCCTCTCGCCCCTCCGCGCTCTGGACCAAGCGGCGCATCCACGCCTCGCCGTGGCGCAGGTGGAAGTTCTCCTCCCGGTCCACTTTGGCCAAGGCGCGCTTCCAAGGGCCGTAGCTGGTGTGCTTGTAGATGTCGCCCAGCAGGATGAAGCCGGCCCGGTCGTAGAAGCAGTTGGCCACGGCCAGCTCGGCCCACGACTCGAGGGGCACGTCGAAGGCGTAGGGGTACTTGAACCGGCGCGGGTCACGGTGGTAGATGAGTTCATCCCGGTCAACGCCTAAGTCCTCCAACATGCGGTAGGCGATGTGGGCGTGGCCCAGCTCGTCCTGGATGATGGCCATGGCCGAGATGAAGGAGTTGATCGAGGGGGCCTTCTGGGCCGCGAGGAAGTAGGCCGGCCCGCTGGCCAGCTCCGTGTCGGCCGAGACGGTGAGCACGCGGATCAGGGTCTGGCGGTAGTCTTCCGTCATCTGGTCGGGCGATTCGACAAGCTGATTGTTGGCCAACCGTTCTTTGAGGCTTTCAGCCGTCGCTACCATGGCTTCCTCCCTTCATGAAACACCCCGTTGTTTGGCCGCTCCCGGCAACCGCTCTTATAACGAATTCTTGACGAGCGCACATTTTTCGTTACATGTGGATTATACCCTGATTGTTGAGTTTGTCAAGCGGCTTGGGCAAGTTC
This sequence comes from Ardenticatenaceae bacterium, assembly GCA_026989095.1. Classification (GTDB taxonomy): domain Bacteria; phylum Chloroflexota; class Anaerolineae; order Ardenticatenales; family Ardenticatenaceae; genus WFWG01. The sequence continues at coordinate 505 of JALSKA010000064.1, read as the reverse complement.
TCCTGGGCGATCTCCAGATCACCTGGTCTTGCGATGGTCCCGCACTCGGCGGGCCTTGAGCTCCCAGCGGGGCAGGGTGCCGGCCGCGACAGGGGTGACCTTGGTGCGCAGGGCCAAGCGGCGGTGAAACGCTTCGGCCAGACGGGCGGCCACGTGCTCCGGCTCTCCCCTGATCACTTCGATCTTGACTTCTATTTCGTCCATCTCGTGGACGCGGTAGACCTCCACGGCGAACTCGTCAATTTCGGGGAATGCCCGCACGATGTTCTCGATGGCGCTTGGGAAAACGTTGACGCCCCGCACGATGAGCATGTCGTCGATGCGGCCAATGACGCCTCCCTCCATGCGGGCGAAGGTGCGGCCACAGGCGCACGGCTCTCGGTTGAGGCGCACGTGGTCGCCCGTGCGGTAGCGGATGATGGGGCTGCCCCACCGCCCGAGGTTGGTGATGACCAGCTCGCCCTCGTCGGCGGGCTCGTCGGTCGTCGGGTCGAGGACTTCGACG
>JALSKA010000063.1 GCA_026989095.1 Ardenticatenaceae bacterium | reverse complement strand
CTCGGCTTCAGCGCCCTCTTCCTGGGGGCGTTGGTGGTTTTCCTCTGGATGGCAGCTCGCCCTCACACTGCCCGGAGGTGGTTCGACGGCGTGGTGCGCCGCAGCGTGCCGGCCCGCTGGCACCCCCGGGCCGGCGAGGTGTTCGGCACGTTTCTCGAGGGGCTGGAGAGCCTGAAAAGTGGCCGCGATGTCTTCCTCATCTTCTTCACCAGCGTGCTCATTTGGCTTTTGGAGACGGCCAAGTATTGGTTCGTCATGCACGCCTTCCCCTTCGAGGTGAGTTTCTTCGTGCTCATCCTGATGAACGGCGTGGTCAACTTGGCCACCACGCTGCCGGCCGCGCCCGGGTACGTGGGCACGTTCGACGCCCCTGGCATCGAGATCTTGGAGACCTTCGGCGTGCCCGGGGAGATAGCGACGGGGTACACGCTGGTCCTCCACGCGGCCCTGTGGCTGCCCATTACACTGTTGGGCCTCTACTACTTCTGGCGGGAACAGCTCTCCGTGGCGCACGTCCGACAGGAGCTGGAGTTGACGCAGACCCCACCGGCTGGGGAGAACTCCTCGCCGGCGTTGGGCCGTCCCGTGGGCCCACACGTCCACAAGGGGGAAACGTGAACGTTGGCATCATCGGGGCCGGCTTCGCCGGACTCTCCGCAGCGTATGAGCTCGCCCGGCAGGGGCACGAGGTGACCGTCTACGAGGCCGCTCCCCAAGCGGGCGGGCTGGCCTCGGGCTTCCGGGCGCCCGGCTGGGCGTGGGCGCTGGAGCGCTTCTACCATCACATCTTTGCCAGTGACCGCACGATTCTGGAGCTGGCTGAAACCATAGGCTTTCAAGACCGGGTCTTCTTCCGCAGCCCGGTCACCGCCCAATGGTGGCAGGGCCGCGCCTATCCTATTGACGGTGCTAACCCGCTTGACGCCGCCCTGAACGTGCTCCGCTTTCCTGCTACCCCGCCCCTCGACCGCCTGCGCTTCGGCCTGGTGGTGGCCTACCTGAAGTACGGCGTGCGCGACTGGCGGCCCCTGGAGCGCACCACCGCGGCCGAGTGGTCGCGCCGGTGGATGGGGCCGCGTGTCTACCGGGCCATCATTCAGCCCCTGTTGGAGGGCAAATTCGGACCCCACGCCCGCGAGGTGAACATGGCCTGGCTGTGGGCCCGCTTCAAGGCCCGCACGTTCAGGCTGGGCTACTTCCAGGGCGGCTTCCAAGCGTTCGCCGACGCTCTGGTGGAGGCCGTGCGCGCCCAAGGCGGGCGTGTCTGTCTGGGCACGCCTGTGGTGGGGCTCCGCCCGACCGCCGGCGGGAACGCCTGGGAGCTCCGCTTGCCCGACGGGGCCGAGCGCTTCGACCGGATCGTTGCCACTGTGCCCCCGTCGGCCCTGGGGCGCCTCGTGCCCGACTTGCCCTCCGGCTACTTGCAACGTCTTCTCGACTTGAAGTCTCTGGGGGCCGTGGTGCTCATCGTCGCCCTCGACAGGCCCCTGACCGACGGCCTCTACTGGGTGAATTTGGACAAGCGCGACTTTCCCATGTTGGCCCTGGTCGAACACACCAACTACATCGAACCGGCCCACTACGCTGGCGATCACCTCATCTACCTGGGTGACTACCTGCCGGCCAATCACCCCTATTTCGACCTGTCCACAGAGGCCCTCTTCGAGGTGTATGAGCCGGCCCTGCGGCGTCTCAACCCGGACTACTCGCGTGCCTGGGTGCGGAACATGTGGTCCTTCAAGGCCCGCTATGCCCAGCCGGTCGTGCCCGTCAATTACTCCGAGCACATTCCCCCCCTGCGCACGCCCCTGCCCGGGCTCTACTTCGCCAGCATGAGCCAAGTCTACCCGTGGGACCGGGGCACCAACTTCGCCGTCGAAATCGGCCAGCGGGTGGCCCACCTTCTCATCCGTGATATAATGAACAGCCCGAACGGGTGGAGTGTGTACGTGCCAACACACCCACAGGCACCGTGACGTAGGTTCCCCGGCGGGAAAATCCGCTTGGCCGACTCAACCGTACACGACACGAAGGAGCGATGTCATGAGGCGTATCACTGTCATTGGAGCCGGTTATGTGGGACTGGTGACGGGCACCTGTTTCGCCGACTTGGGCAACCGGGTCGTCTGTCTGGACATCGACGAGCGCAAGATAGGGATGTTGTGCGATGGCCGCGTGCCCATCTACGAGCCCGGCCTTGAGGAGATGGTGCGCCGCAACTTGAAAGCCGGGCGGCTCCACTTCACCACCTCCTACGAGGAGGCTGTGCCCCAGTCCGACTTCGTCTTCATCGCCGTGGGCACGCCCGAGGGCGTTGACGGCGAGGCCGACCTGAAGTACGTGGGCATGGCGGCCGAGAGCGTCGCCCGGGTCATGGATCACCCCCTCATCATCGTCAACAAGAGCACGGTCCCCGTGGGCACGGGCGACTGGGTGGCCGACATCGTCAACCGCCACAAGGTCCACGATGTGCCCTTCTGGGTGGTCAGCAACCCTGAGTTTCTCCGCGAGGGGAGTGCCATCCAGGATTTCCTGAACCCGGACCGCGTGGTCTTGGGCTCGCTGAGCCGGGAGGCCGCCGCCAAGGTGGCCGAGCTCTACCTGCCCCTGCGCGCCCCCATCATCATCACCGACTTGCGCACGGCCGAGATGATCAAGTACGCTTCCAATGCCTTTCTGGCCACCCGCATTTCCTTCATCAACGAGATCGCCAGCATTTGCGAGAAGCTGGGCGCCGATGTCAAGGAAGTGGCCGTTGGCATGGGATACGACAAGCGCATTGGCCACCACTTTCTGGACGCCGGCGTGGGCTTCGGGGGGTCCTGCTTCCCCAAGGACGTGAAGGCCCTGACGCACATGGCCGCGTTGCACGGCTGTCACCCCCAATTATTGCGCGCGGTGATGGAGATCAACAGGGACAAGCGGCTGGAGGTAATTCAGAAGCTGCGCGACTTGCTCGGCGGCCTCCGGGATACTACCATAGGGCTCCTGGGGCTGGCCTTCAAGCCCAACACCGACGACATCCGTGAGGCCCCGGCCATCGAGATCGCTTACTTGCTCCACCGGGAAGGGGCCACGGTGAAGGGCTACGACCCCGTGGCCATGCCCAACGCGCGTCGGGCGTTGCCCTGGCTGGTCACGGCCGAGGACCCCTATGACCTGGCCGCAGACTGCGACGCCCTCGTCGTGGTCACCGAGTGGAACGAGTTCAAGCACTTGGACTTCGCCCGCATCCACACGCTCATGCGCCGGCCGGTGGTGGTGGACGGGCGCAACATCTACGACCCCGAGCAAATGAGCAGCTTGGGCTTCGTCTACCGTGGCATGGGACGCGGGTACAACGGAGCCCGCACGAGGGAGGAGTGAGTTCACATGGAGGACCGACTGCACGACGTGCGCCTGGACAACGGCCTGCGGGTATTGGTCAAGGAGGTTCACACGGCGCCGGTGGCCAGCTTCTGGGTGTGGTACCGTGTGGGCAGCCGCAACGAAGTGCCCGGCATCACCGGCATCTCCCACTGGGTGGAACACATGCTCTTCAAAGGCACCGAGCGATTTCCCAAGGGAGCCATCGACCGGACCATTGCCCGCGCGGGAGGCACCTTCAACGCCATGACGTGGCTCGACTTCACGGCCTACTTTGCTACCTTGCCGGCCCACCAGATCGAGCTGGCCTTGGAGATCGAGGCCGACCGCATGGTCAACTCCCGCTTCGAGCCCGAGGAGGTGGAGGCCGAGCGCACGGTGATCCTCTCCGAGCGCCACATGTACGAGAACCACCCCGTTTTCCTGTTGGAAGAACAAGTGACCGCCGTGGCCCTGCTCCTCCACCCCTACCGCCACGAGACCATCGGCTGGGAAAGCGACCTGCGCACCATGACCCGCGACGACTTGTACCGCCACTACCGCACCTACTACACGCCCAACAACGCCACGGCCGTGGCCGTCGGGGACTTCGACGGCGAGGCCATGATCGACCGCATAGCCCGCGCCTTTGGCTCGATTTCCTCCGGCCCCGACGTGCCCCCCGTGCGCTTCCAGGAACCCCCTCAACGGGGAGAGCGGCGGGTCACGGTGAGCGGGCCGGGAAGCACCCGCTACCTCCAAGTGGCCTACCGGGCACCCTCCGCCACCGACGGCGATTGGTCGGCCCTGGCCGTGTTGGACACTGTGCTGGGCGGCGTCAAGGGGTTCAGGGGCGCTTCCCCCAATGCCCGCACCTCGCGCCTCTACCGGGCCCTGGTGGACGGCGGCCTGGCCGCCGCCGTGAGCACGAGCCTCTTCCCCACCGTGGACCCCTACCTCTACACCATCACGGTCACGCTGTTGCCCAAGAGCGACCCCCAGCAGGTGGAAGAGGTGCTCTTCGAGGAAGTGGACCGCCTCGGCCAGGAGCCGATTCCCCCCCAAGAGCTGGAGAAGGCCAAGAAACAAATGCGCGCCCAATTCGCCTTCAGCACGGAGAGCGTGTCCAGCCAAGCCTACTGGCTCGGCTTTGCCAGCACCATCGCCGACGTGGACTGGTTC
>JALSKA010000062.1 GCA_026989095.1 Ardenticatenaceae bacterium | reverse complement strand
CGGCGCGGGGGATGACCTGAGGGGCGTGGATGATGAGCACGCCGTCCACGTTGGCGTCCTGGAGGAAGATGTCCAACACCTGCTCGTAGAGCTCGGGCGTGGCGTCGCCCGAGATGTCCACCGGGTTGCGGCGTGCGCGGGCAGGGGAGAGCAGGCCTTCCAGGGCGCGCACGCTCTCCTGGCCCAAGGTGGCCAATTGGCCGCGGTGTGTGAGGAGCGCGTCGGTGGCCAAGGCACCGGGGCCGCCGGCGTTGGTGAGGATGGCCAAGCGCGGGCCGGCGGGGCGTGGCTGGCGGGAGAGCACCTCGGCCATGTAGAAGAGCTCGGCAATGGTGTGGGCCCGGAGCACGCCGACGCGGCGGAAGGCGGCCTGGAGCACCTCGTCGTCCTCGGCGCGCCGGCCCGAGGAGATGGAGATGCTCTCGCGGCTTTCGGCCGTGCGCCCCGGGCGCAGCACGATGATGGGCTTGTCCAGCGCCACTTCACGGGCGGCCGAGAGGAAGGCCCGCGCGTTGCCAATGGTCTCCACATAGACCAGGAAGCTGCGGGTGTACGGGTCCTGGCCCAGGTATTCGATGAGGTCGCCGCAGGAGATGTCCAACGTGCCGCCGACGGAGACGAAGGCGCTGAACCCCACTCGTTCCTGAACGCTCCAGTCGAGAATGGCTGCCCCGAGCGCTGCGCTCTGGGTGATGAAGGCCACTTGCCCGGCCTGGGGCATGTGGCGGGCCACAGAGGCGTTGAGGCCGGTGCGCGGGCAGATAACGCCCAGGGAACTGGGGCCCAACACGCGCAGCCGGCCACGGCGGGCCTCTTCTAAGATTTCCCGCTCCAGCGCGGCGCCCTCCTCGCCCCGTTCCACGAAGCCGGCCGACACGAGAATGGCGCCCCGCACGCCGGCTCTGCCGCAGGCTCGCACGATGGCCGGCACCGTGGGCGCTGGGGTGGCGATAATGGCCAGGTCGACCGGTTCGGGCACGCGCTCGATCTCCGGGAACGCCTGAATGCCGAGCACGCTCTTGTGATTGGGGTTGACGGGGAAGATGAGCCCGCCGAAGGGGTGGCGCATGAGGTTCCACATCACCGTGTGGCCCACGCTGCCCTCTCGCTCACTGGCGCCGATGACGGCCACGCTGCGGGGCTTGAAGAAGGCGTCCAGTGGGTGTCGGTACCGGCTCATGCTGCCTCCTTCCTGCTCGGTCCCACGGGCGTGCAGCGGCAGGCGGGCGTCTAAAGCGCGCCGACCACCGCCGTGGCCCGCACGGCCGTTCCGAAGACGAAGAGGCCCACGAGGCCCCAGATGAGCATGGCGCGGCGGTCAGTGCCCCCGTGGGTGTAGGTGTAGGCGGCGGGAAAGGCAATGGCTGCGGCCACGCCGTACAGGAGGTGAACCAGCCGGCCGGGGCGCATCCCCTCCAGGAAGAGGATGATGCCCAAGCTCCCCTGGATCAAGATCAACAGCTCGCCAATGATCACAGCGCCCAAGTAGCTGGAATCCACCCCCAGGCCGCGGGCGTAGCGCCAAAGCCCCCACAGGCCCAAGAACAGGGAAAACCACATCATTGTTGTGCCCAGTCGGTCGTGGAGGAAGAAGACCATGTGGCCTCACCTTGTCCGCGGAATTATTTGGCAGCCGGTTTGTCCGTCCGGCTGTGTGGGGTATAGTATCAAGGAACAGGGCTTTCGACAACCGGGCGTCAGGCGCCCACTCCATGTCCAGGAGTGTTGTTCTCCCGTGAAGCTCAAGCTCTTCCACGATATCTTCGACCGCCACTTACGCCCCCTGGAGGAATTGGAGTACCTGGCGGAGGAAGAGGGATCCGCCACCAGGTGGCACCAAGTGGGCATGGCCCACTTCCAACGCCTGAAGTTTCACCGGGCGCTGGAAGCCTTCGACCGCGCCCTGCACGCGGACCCCGACCACGTGGAGGCCCGATTCCACCGGGGCATCACCCTCTCCATCATGGGAAAGTTCGACCAGGCCATTGAGGATTTCTCGGCCGTCTTGGAACAAGAACCGGCCCACTTTCCTGCCCTCTACAACCGGGGTCGCCTCTTGGCACGGCTGGGCCGCCACGCAGAAGCCCTGCGCGACTTCCAACACGCCTTGGAGGTGAACCGCTCCCAAGCCCGCACTTTGGGTCTGCCCAAGGCCGTGCGGGAGCTCGAGCGGCGCGTGGGCCGGCCGGTCTCCTGGTGGGATCGCCTTCGGCGTTGGGTTATGGGGCATCAGGGGTGAGGCCGCCTTTACTCAGGCGTGCGGGGGCTTTTGGCGTCGTGCAGCCGATCGGCCGGTGGTCGAGAAGCAGGTGGGGGCATCGTGGTTCCGGCAAGATGTCCGTCAACGGCTATCCGCGGAGATGGGCGATCAGGTGACGCCTCAGCTCCGGCCACACGTTTGGGTGACGGCGAAGGTGGTGGCAGACCACGTGAAGAACCCAGAGCGGATGGCGTACCAGCCGGGCCCACCAGAGTGCAGGGGAATGAGGGGGAAGGCCATAGTAGAAGCGCAACCACCATTCAGGGGGCCAAAAGGTGTCGCGCAATATGCCCCACACTCCTTTGTGACGCTGAGTGGCCAGGGCGTAGCGGGGCCAGCCGACAAATTCTTGGCCTATCTTGGCCGGTGGCCGGCCGGCCACAAAGCCTACAGCCTGCTGCAAGGCCGGTGAAAGGGGGGTTGCCCAGTGACACGTGGCCAGCGCGTGGCGCACGGGGCGAGGCACCTGCGACCAAGGGAGCGCGTCCACAAAGTGTTCAGCCCACGCTACCATGTCCGCGACGGTGAGCAGGCGAAAGGGCACAAACGTGAGCTGCATGTGGCGGTAGATGTGGGACAGCATGGCCACGGGGCCCAAGGTGCGGGCGGGCACGCCGGCCAGCGAGAAGGGCAAGCCTTGGGGCCAGAGGGCCTCAAACGTGGTGCCGGGTTCCTCGTTTTCATACAACGTGTAGTGGACTTCGATGACCACGTGGACACCTTCCACGTCGCGTTTCGCATGGGGCAGGTGCTTGGGGGGCAGCGTTTCCCCTACCGGGGACGTGTCGAAGCCGAGCCTGGCCAACAGGCCGTAGGCCTCTCGCACGCGGGAGCGGCTGACGAGCACATCCACGTCGCCCATCGGGCGCAAGCCGGGGTGCGGGTAGACGAGGTGAGCCAGGGCTGCGCCCTTCAGCACCAGGGCTTGGATGCCCGCGTCGTAGAAGGCGTGCAAGATCTCGGCCAACACTCGGGCGCGCAGGCGGTTTGCGTGTGCGTGTTGGAGCGCGCGGGCACGCAGCCGGTCATCGGCCGGCTGGGGCGGTCTGATGCCGGCCGATGTCAGGTGAGCGTGGAGGAGCGGCGCCAAGCCGTGGCCCTCCGCCAGGACGACGAGCTCTTCCCACTCGGCCGATGAGAGCACCGCCGTGTGGGCGCGCAGCGTGTCGTGGGGGAAGGTGGGACTTGGGGGGCATGCGCAGAGGGCAAGCAGACGGATGTTATGCGCCGATGTGGTCATGGCGTCTCTGCATCCAAGCCAGCAGCCGGGGCGCTGTCTGCTCGGCTTCCCCGCGACTGCCCCTCGTGGCCGTGGCCTGGGTGACCACCTGCTTGAGGATGGGCATCGAGTGGGCGGGATCGCCCCGTGCGGCCACGGTGTGTTGCATCAGTCCCAACAGCGCCTCGCCTGGTGTTAGGCGTCGCGCCCGCCATGTGGCGCCCGGCCGATAGCGCGTGAAGACGAGAAAGCGCACCGGCAGAGGGCGTTGACCGACCTCGCCGCCCAAGGCCTCGACCGGAAGCTGATGTGAGCGACCGCTCTCGTCCCTGGGGCGCAGGGGCTTGGGATAGGGATGCACCCGGCCTTCCCGGTCGAGCACGGCGAACTCGTCCGAGTAATACGTGGCGCCGGCCAGCACCAGGGCTTTCACGAGTTCTGTCTTCCCGCTTCGGCTGTGGCCGGGGAGAAGCAGGCCTTGGCCCTGCCAGCCCACCACGCCGGCGTGAACAAACAGAAACCCCCGAGCCCAGACGGCCGTCATCTGTTCAGCGTGGTGCAGCAACGTTTGCAGCACCGGAAGCGGGTCCAACGAGCGGGCCAGCAGCGTGGCACCACAGAAGAGCAAGTAATAATGGCGCTGGCCCCGGCGCCGGCTTAGCGGGGGCCAGCGCAGGGAGTAGAGAAAATCGACGACACCGTTGGGCACGGGCTGCCAGCCGGGCAACGCATGGGATGCCACTGCCTCCAAGGCCTCTGGTGCGTTGCTGCGCAGCCCGAAACGCAGGCCGTATGCCTCGAACGTTTGTCCCACCGTCCACCCGAGACGGTCCACTTTGGCCTGTCAGGCCGTTGTGTGGGGCAACCGGGGAAGAGGGTCTGCCATCGCGTCTCATCTCCACGGGAAGGTGATTCTGAAACGAAAAGAGACACGGGCTCCCACCCTCGCCTGTTGTTCGGAGGTGTGGGAGCCCGAAATTTTGTTAAGCCGGGTCGAAAGCAATGCAGAGCAAGTGTGTGGCTTCGTTCTGGCAACTTCTTACTTCACACTCGATCCACG